>JAEYUA010000057.1 GCA_023433755.1 Bacteroidota bacterium
GCTTTGTGGCAGAAGACCGGGCTGGTATCAATTGTTTAATTGTGTCTTTTTTATTTTCACTGGAGCGTATCAAAGTGACACGGTAGGGGCCCTGAGGATGTTCGAAGGTCCAGCCGACACCTGAAAATTTTGGTGTAGGGGAGAAGCCTGTTCTTGCCGCGTAATATTCATTACTGAACCGGGCATCCCACATCTGGTATCTTTTTATTTGATAAGGTATTTTTTGTTCGAAAGCTGTCCAGCTTTTTTTCTCAGCCGGTGTCCACAACACTTCACTCAAAGCGCTCATGCGCGGAAATATCATGTATTCAACCTTGGTGGTGTAAGGAATATATTCTGTCCACAAATTGGCCTGTGCACCCAGGATGTATTTGGCTTTGCCGGCCGGTAATTGTTTGGGTACCGGGTCGTATGCATATACAGCCTCAAGTGGGTTATAGCCGCCGATTACCAGGGAATCTTCATTGCGTGATTGCGTATGATCAAAGTACAAAGGTTTCTGTGGAGTCATGATCACAAAATGATCCTGCTTTGCCGCATCAATGCCGCCTTCTTCCCCGCGCCAGCTCATAACAATAGCGTTTGGTGCCAGTCCGCCTTCCAGTATTTCATCCCAGCCCACAATGGTCCTTCCTTTGGCATTGATGTATTTTTCCATGCGCTGCACAAACCAGGATTGCAGTTCATGTTCGTCTTTCAATTTCTCTTTTTTGATTCGTGCCTGGCAATCCGGGCAAAGCTTCCAATGAACTTTCGGACTTTCATCACCTCCGATATGGATGTATTTGGAAGGGAAGAGCGTGAGTACTTCATCGATCACATCCTGGAGAAATAAAAATGTGGAATCCTTGCCTGCGCAAAACACATCTTCAAACACTCCCCAGGTTTCCTGTACCAGTTTTATTTTGCCTTCAGCCTGCTGGCGTTTGCTTTCCGCTGAAGGGTGGGATGGAATTACCGTAGGTTTTCCAGGGAAACAACTCAAAGAGGGAAAGGCAGCAATAGCCGCGGAAGCATGACCGGGCATTTCGATTTCAGGCATCACGGTAATATGCCGTTCGGCTGCATAGCGCACCACTTCCTTCACTTCTTCCTGGGTAAAATAACCACCATAACGTTTATCATCATTCGCAGTTCCGGGATAGCGTCCTATGATAGTCCCGTTCCTGTAAGCTGCTTCTTTTTGCAGTTCGGGATATTTTTTGATCTCGATGCGCCAGCCCTGGTCATCGGTGAGGTGCCAGTGGAAGTAATTGAATTTATGATAAGCGAGATAATCAATATATTTTTTGATGAAGGATAATGGAAAGATGTGGCGGGTTACATCGAGGTGCATGCCCCTGTATTTGAAACGCGGCGCATCAGTGATCTTCATTTGTGGGATGGTCCACTTCTTCAAGCCCCCGGCAGTCTTATTCTCCACTGGCAATAGCTGGATGAGGGTTTGCATACCATAGAATGTGCCGGCATGTGTATCTCCTTCAATGCTGATCCCTTCAGCATTCACATCTAAAGTATAGGCATCTTTATCAGGCGCCTGGATGAATTGTTTGGTATTGATCCTGATGTAATCGCGGCTTTCCTGGCGGTCAATATCAAGTTTGAACATAAAATGTTCCTGCAGGTAATCGTTGAATAATTCGGCTGTCTTGCGGTCTGCATCATTGGTTACAACAATTACGGTGTTTTTAGAAAAATTAAAAACACCTTTCCCCATTTGAATGGAAGCAGGTTGTGGGATAATGTTTACCTGTGCATGGGAGTAAAAAGTAATGAAAAATAAAACCAGAAATATTCCTGTTCTCATATGGATGAAGTTATGGATTAATTTAACCGCCAGGAAAGCCAATGGCCAATGGCTAATGGCCAATAGCCTTCCCAGCCTTTAACCTATTTAGTAAATAGTTCATATCTGATAACAATCATAAAACCCAGGGCCATTAATCAGCAAAACCACATGTAATGTTTTATCACTTTACAGAAACCCGTTTTTATGACACCAACCATATCTATCCGCAGCCTGCACATGGAATACCAGCTCTGGATGCGCGAACTCATATTCTACAAAGAAGAAATTAAAATCTTTGAACATCATCTCGAAATGCTTCTTGCAAGAAATAACAACCGGGAATTCCTGGCAGAAGCTGAACATTACCAGAACCAGTTCATCCTTGAAAAAGAAGTGATCGATCATCTCAAGCATGATTTGAATGTTTCAGAACGACAACTGGCTTCATTCGTACATGACCTCACCGGCATGGGACTGGCTTCCATTAAAATGGATAACCACACCGTACTGCGTGAAAGAATGAAAACCTTCCGCCAGATCTACGGTCAACTGAAGCATGATTTCAGGAATTTTGAATCGCAATGGATGTAGGGGAGCTGCTAGCTGCTAGCTGCGAGAAGGTGGTTCAAATTCATAATGATATCACAGGCCAGTGGCCATTGGCTATTGGCCTTTGGCTATCCTCTCCGCCAGCCAAATAAACTCCCTGGTAAACAGGTCCACATTCTTTTTGAATGGCTGGTCTTCGAGGGAACCATCGGCATTGAATTTTTTATCAACCTGCGGTACCACGAGCATATAAGGGGAGCCTATCCCGAACAGGGCATACACCAGTTCCTGCAACTGGAGTGCGGCGCGTACACCACCCAGCATCCCGGTAGATGCGGTTACAATTCCAAAAACTTTATGGTGTTGCTTGGGCAGGTGGTCCAGCAGGTTTTTTAATGCGGCTGAATAACTGCCATTGTATTCAGGTGTGATGAGAATAAAAGCATCAGCATCGAACAATCTTTTTACAACCGGACGGTAGGCTTCCGGCGTGCTTTCCACCGTGCTGAATACTGACTGCAGCAGGGGAAACTCGGTTTCCCTTAAGTCAATGATGCCGGCCTCATAACCTGTTTCAGATAAAGCCTGCTGTAAGTGAAGTGCCAGGCGGTGGGTCACACTATTGCCGCGGGGGCTGCCCGATATGATCTCTATGTTCATGTAATTAAATTCAATGTTAGAACATCAAATGGTATGCCCCTTCATTATTTCTGACAATTTGCCATTAAAGACTTTCATTATTCAGGTCAACCGGCTCCCTGTTTCTCCTCAGCCTCATGTTGATCAGTTCCACAATTAAACTAAATGCTATGGCTGTGTAGATATAGGCTTTGTTGAAATGCTGGTGGAAGCCTTCTGCAACCAGCATCACGCCAATCATGATAAGGAAAGCAAGCGCCAGGATCTGCAGTGTTGGATGCCGGTTGATAAAGTGGCTGATCTTTCCGGAAAACAGCATCATAATAATCATGGAGATTACCACTGCAATGATCATCACCCATACATTATCAGCAAGACCGATAGCGGTAAGAATTGAGTCAAAGGAAAACACCGCGTCAACCAGCACGATCTGCAGGATCACTGCTGTAAAAGCAGAAGGCGCCACAGTGCTTGCAGGCTTGGAAGAGACCTCCAGTTTGTGATGAATTTCAAGCGTGCTTTTGAACACAAGGAAAATACCCCCGAGGATGAGGATGATATCCTTCCAGCTAATACCCAGGGGCTGTCCTTCATCCTTAATAAAATTCAGTGTGAATACCGGGTAAGTTAGTTGTATGATCCAGGTTATGGTCAATAGCAGCCCAATGCGGAACAGCATGGCCAGTAAGAGACCGATAAAACGGGCACGTGGCTGTTTTTCTGGTGGCAGCTTATTGCTGACGATTGAAATGAAAATGATATTGTCAACACCGAGAATGATCTCCAGCACCGTTAGTGTAAGAAGTGCGGTCAATACGGCGGGATCAGCCAGGTTGGGAAATTCTACCAGGAAAAACATGCTTGTTGGTTTTTGTTATATGTGTTCAAATGCTATAGTTTCATGGCCGTTTCATTCTATCAAACATTGTACTATATGTTTAACAGGCGTCTTTTCATCCGCAACTCGGCACTTGGATCTCTTGCCCTGCTTTTTAAAAACAGTCATGCCGCCACCCACGGAACATTTGTGGTCAAAAATAATCCTATTGTGCTATCCACCTGGGCACCAAATGCGAATGCCAATGCAGAAGCATGGAAAATCCTTGCCAGTGGCGGACGTGCGCTGGATGCAGTGGAAGCGGGTGTGCAAATAACGGAAGCAGATCCCAGTGACATGAGCGTGGGATACGGAGGCCTGCCCGACAGGGATGGCAAGGTTACACTGGATGCCTGCATCATGGATGAATCCGCTAATATCGGTTCAGTAATGTTTTTGGAAGGGATCAAACACCCGGTGAGGGTGGCCAGGCTGGTCATGGAAAAAACGCCACACGTACAGCTAGTTGGGGAAGGTGCCTTGCAGTTCGCTCTTGAACAGGGCTTCACCATTGAAAACCTGCTGACGGAAAAAAGCGAGAAGGCATGGAAAGACTGGAAAACGAAAGCCAACTATGATCCTATGACCATTCCACGCCTGCTGGAAAAAAAGAACCAGCCTGGCCAGCAAAACAATCATGATACCATTGGCATGATCGCGATGGACAGCAGCGGTAATCTTTCAGGCGCCTGCTCCACCAGTGGAATGGCTTATAAAATGCGTGGAAGGGTAGGTGATTCGCCAATAATTGGTGCTGGTTTATATGTAGATAATGAGGTGGGTGCAGTAACTGCAACAGGTGTGGGTGAAGAGATCGTGAGGGTTTGCGGTGCTCATGCTGTGATAGAACTGATGCGGCAGGGTCATTCTCCTGAAACAGCCTGTAAAAAATTATGTGAGCGTGTGTTGAAGTTAAGAGGAGATAAAGCCAGGGATCTGCAGGCTGGTTTCATAGCACTGGACAAAAAAGGCAGACACGGTGCCTATGCACTGCAGAAAGGATTCAATTATGCCGTACATTCCAAAAAAGGAGTGGAGGTCTTTGATTCAAAACATTTGTTCTGAATTTAGAGATCCTTTCAACCTATTTCAATAAATGTAAACCTTTCAATGGATCAGAATTATATCATAGAAATTGCAACCGCTGATTTCAGTACCACCGCAGCAGCGGTTGAGGGTGGGGCCGACAGGATCGAACTTTGCGCGGCACTGACAGAAGGAGGTACCACACCTTCACAGGGTATGATCAGGACCTGCAGGGAACATTTTGCTGTTGACCTGTTTCCTATTATTCGTCCACGGGGCGGTGATTTCCTCTATAGTGATGAAGAATTTGAGATCATGAAACAGGATATTCTTTTTTGCAGGGAGTTACAATGTGATGGAGTGGTTGCCGGCTTGCTGCTTCGAAATGGGAATATTGATATTGAAAGAACAAAAAAGCTGATCGCACTGGCCTATCCCATGGAGTTCACCTTTCACAGGGCTTTTGACCGGTGTAAAGATCCTTATTTGGCAATGGAAGAATTAATTGATGCAGGATGCACCCGCATTCTTACTTCAGGCCAACAACCTGCCGCACCTGGAGGGCAGGAACTGATCGCTCAACTGGTTGAAAAAGCAAAAGGCAGGATCGTGATTATGCCGGGCAGCGGTGTACGCAAGGAAAATATTCTTGAACTGGCACAAAAAACAAAGGCCACGGAATTTCATTCTTCTCTCCGCAGTAAATCAGAAAGCATGATGGATTTCCGTCACCCCGCTTTCTCTTCCAGTGAAGAAAGCTACCAGAACCCATACATCAACCCTGAAGAAGTAAAGGCCCTGCGCCTGGCATTAGCATGAAAAAAATCTACCTGCTCTTCATTACTGTGCTCGCGCAATACATGCTGCCCGCACAAAAGAATTATACAGCACTGGTCAATCCCTTTATTGGTACCGGCGGACATGGACATACCTATCCCGGGGCCTCCGTGCCATTTGGCATGATGCAATTGAGTCCGGATACACGCATGGCCGACTGGGATGGCAGCAGTGGTTATCATTACAGCGATTCGGTGATCTATGGATTTTCGCATACCCATCTCAGTGGTACGGGCATACCCGATTATTGTGACCTGTTATTTATGCCTTTCACAGGCGAAACAAAATGGGAAAAAGAAGATTACCGCTCTACATTCAGTCATGCCAACGAAAAGGCTGAACCTGGTTTTTACGAAGTGCTGCTGGATCAACATAAGATCAGGGCCCAGCTTACCACCACCACAAGGGCAGGCATGCACCAGTATGTTTTTCCTGCTGCCGGCAATGGTAAACTACTCATTGATTTGACACACCGTGACCAGCTCCTGGATGTGTTCATTGAAAAGATCAATGATCATGAACTGCGTGGTTACCGGCGCAGCCGGTCATGGGCCAGGGACCAGCAATTGTTTTTTCATATCCGCTCCGAACAACCATTTTATACGGAAACAAATTCCGACACGGTAAATGGTAAAGAGGCCATTACCAAAATGGTACTTTCTTTTATCATTCCTTCCGATAAAACAGCAAGATTCAGCGTAGGTATTTCCGGGGTGGATATGGAAGGCGCTAAAAAAAACCTGGAACAGGAGATCAAAGACTGGAATTTTGAAGCCATCCGGGAGCAGGCCAGCCGCCAGTGGAATAAAGAACTATCGGTAATTGATGTGAAAGGGGGTACTCATGACCAGCAGGTCGTTTTCTATACAGCGCTCTATCATAGTTTTCTTTCCCCCAACATTTACCAGGATGTGGACGGACGCTACAGGGGTACCGACCAGAAGATCCACAAGGCAGAAGGTTTTGTGAACCACACCGTTTTTTCCTTATGGGATACTTACCGCGCTTTTCACCCGCTGATGACGATCATCAACCAGGACCGCACCAGGCACTGGATCAAAACTTTCCTGAAACAACATGAACTGGGCGGCATGCTGCCTGTATGGGAACTCAGCGCGAATGAAACTTTTTGCATGATCGGTTATCATTCCGTACCCGTGATTACCGATGCCTGGCTCAAGGGCATCCGCGGGTACGATGGTAAAAAAATGCTGGAGGCCATGAGGTCTTATGCCGAGAGTAACCGGTTTGGACTGTCTCAGTACCGCGAGCATGGTTATATTTCCAATGACCGGGAACACGAATCTGTATCCAAAACACTTGAATACGCGTATGATGACTGGTGCATCGCGCAGTTTGCCAAATCATTGGGAAATGATTCTGTTTACCGGCAATACCTGCAGCGGGCGCAGTACTATAAAAATGTTTTTGACCCGGCTACCGGCCACATGAGAGGTAAACTGGAAAGTATGTGGCACCAGCCTTTCGATCCGAAAGAGATCAATAATTTTTTCACTGAAGGAAATTCATGGCAATACAGTTTTGCTGTACCACAGGATATCGGTACGCTGATGCAATTGCACGGTGGGAAAGAGCAATTCGTTAAAAAGCTGGAGGAACTGTTTACCACATCAAGCCAGACTACGGGTCGCGACCAGGCCGATGTTACAGGACTCATCGGGCAGTACGCTCACGGTAATGAACCGAGTCACCATATGGCCTATCTGTTCAACTATGCAGGCAGGCCCTGGAGAACACAGGAACTGGTGCACCGGATCTGTACTGATTTTTATAAGAATAGTCCTGATGGACTCATCGGTAACGAGGATTGCGGCCAGATGAGTGCCTGGTATATTTTCAGCGCCATGGGATTCTATCCCGTGAATCCTGCTAATGGTATTTACGAGATCGGCACACCGGTATTTGATGAAGTGGTGATCAGGCTGGAGAACGGAAAGAAATTTGAAATACGTGCTGCCAAAAAAAATCCAGGATCTTTTTATGTGCACGCTGCTTCGCTCAATGGAAAGGCGCATCAAAAAACTTTTATCCGGCACTCCGATATGATGAAGGGTGGGAGACTGGCGCTGGCTATCAGCGACAAACCTTCTACACAATTTGGTTCTACTCCTGCACAACTTTCCATCCCGGTAATTGATAAAGAGTTGATCGTGCCCGTGCCTTACTTCAAAGCAACCACCAATAAATTCAGGGATACCCTGGGAGTAAGTATTGATCATATCGATCATTCTGCTATAATTTATTATAGAGTGGTGCGACCAGATATCCGCTCCATGTTTGTAAAATTTGAAGGACCATTTTTGGTTGACAAGTCCAGCCAGGTGCAAGCTTATGCCATGAAAGGAAAATCAATGAGTAAGATCGTTGACCAGGCCTTTCACAAACTTCCCAACAATTATAAAGTGCATGTGCTTTCAAAGGTTCACCCGATGTATACGGCCGGCGGACCTGAATCACTGGTTGATGGCATCAAGGGTGATGTGAACTGGAAGACCGGTAACTGGCAAAGCTATTTTGACCAGGATTTTGAAGCCATAGTGGACCTGCAGGAAGTAAAAGAGGTGAATGAACTGGGTCTGCATGTACTGCAGGATGTGAGTCCCTGGATCCTGTATCCTTCCGAAGTTATTGTTTATGCGAGTGAAGATGGTATTTCATTCAGGGAGCTCGGCAGAAAAAAGCCAGGTGTTCCTGTTGAAATGGAAAGAATAGAAACGATGGAGGTATTGTTGCCTGTAAAAGTAAAAACAAGGTATCTGAAAATAAAAGCGGTGAGTGGGGGCCGTTTACCTGCCTGGCATGAAAGTGCGGGCAATCCCAGCCATCTTTTTGTGGACGAAATAATTGTTAAGTAAATCCATATTCTGTCCTTTTCACCTGTTAAATCCCCAATTTGAACGATGTACTAACATTAAATACCAATAATTGCACGTAAATTACGTTATCGTTTGAGCGAAGATTAAGACAGTAACTAATTCCAATATAAAAAAGAAAAAAACATGTGGAAAAAACTATTATCGATTCTGACAGGTGTGAAAAACCCGAAACCCGCCTATGCATTGGTGCCCAAGCAGCAACCCAATAGCAGGCTGCCACGGAAGAAGATGAACTAACGAATAGAAAGGTCCTGCGGAAGCAGGATTTTTTTTGCTGCAAGCTGCAAGCCGCAAGCTACAAGCTGCAAGACCTACAAAATTTACGGTTTCAATTTCATAGCAAATCCTTTAAGCATTTTTTGTTCTTCAATTACCAGGTCGAGTATTTGTTTTCTGAGAAAAGCATGTCCAAATTTACCCGCTTCCGAAAGTAAAGATTGTGTTTCAAGTTCGTAGGAAGAACCAATAGCGATTTCGATAAACCTGTAATAATCTTTCTGGCTCTGCCTACTGGATCCCTCCGCGATATTAGATGGAATTGAAATGGCTGACCTGGTTATTTGTCCTCCAATCATAAATTTTTCTGCAGTAGAAAGAGAACGGAAATAATCAAAACTTAAGGTTGCTATTTCCATGCTTTTGCTCCAAATTTTTAATTGCTTGAAATTAGTCATGCTGTTTTTTCAACAAATCAAACATCTTTCTAACGCATTGGGAAAAGAAAAACCCCACTAAAAAATGGGATTTTTCTCAAGGTTGTATCCTTTGAGTCTTGCCGCTTGAAGCTTGCAGCTTGAAGCTGTTCTACGCTATCGTCACCTCCCCATCCAAATACACATCCTGTATCGCGTTCAGCATATTCACGCCGTCGGCGAAGGGACGCTGGAAGGCTTTGCGGCCGAGGATGAGGCCCATGCCGCCTGCACGTTTATTGATAACGGCAGTGGTGATGGCTTCCACCATATCACTTTCACCCTTGCTTTCTCCACCGCTGTTGATGAGTCCCACACGCCCGTTGTAACAATTCAGCACCTGGTATCGTGTGAGATCGATGGGATGGTCTGTCGTTAATTTTTCATACACCAGCTTATGCGTTTTGCCATGCTTGGTGGCATTATAACCGCCATTGTTGGTAGGAAGTTTTTGTTTGATAATATCAGCCTGCAGCGTAACACCCAGGTGATTGGCCTGGCTGGTCATATCCGCGGAAGTATGGTAGTCCACCCCATCCACTTTAAAACTGTTGTTGCGCAGGTAACACCAGAGAATGGTGGCCATGCCCAGTTCATGAGCGTATTCAAAAGCTTCAGCCACTTCTTTCAACTGCCTGGCACTTTCCGCGCTGCCCCAGTAAATGGTGGCACCCACAGCGACGGCACCCAAGTTCCAGGCGCTTTTGATGGTGCCGAACATGGTCTGGTCGAAACGGTTGGGCATGCTCAAAAATTCATTATGGTTGATCTTGACAACAAAAGGAATTTTGTGGGCGTATTTACGGCTCATGATACCCAGCACACCATAAGTAGAAGCAACAGCATTACAGCCACCTTCCATAGCCAATTTGATGATATTTTCCGGATCAAAATAAATGGGATTGGGTGCAAAGGAAGCGCCGCCGCTGTGTTCAATGCCCTGGTCAACCGGGAAGATGCTGCAATAGCCAGTGCCACCTAAACGCCCATGGTTCAGCAGCGTCTGCATGCTGCGCAAAACCTGGTTGTTACGGTTGCTGTTGATCCAGCTTTCATCCACATGGTTGGGAGAGGGCAGGTGAAGGGTTGATTTGTCAATTGTTTTGCAGGAATGATTTAACAGGTACTCAGCCTGGCTGCCGAGCAGTTCAGTGATTTTCGACATAATCGTTAGGTTTTATTGATATAGCAAGTTCGAAGGGGCAAATATAGAAGATCGGGGGTGAAAGTTCAAGGAGGAAGTCTGAAGTCGGTAGTCGGAAGTCTGTAGTCAACTAAAAGTCAAAAGTCAAAAATCAAAAGTTAGAAGCCGGTAGACAGAAGTTATTTCACGACTACCGACTACCGACTACCGACTACTGACTTCTGACTTTCCCTACGAATTCCGGTTGATGCAATTCAAATCCTCAAAAGCCACTTCAAGTCTTTTGATGAAACTTTCCTCGGCTTTTCTCAGCCATACACGCGGATCATAGTATTTTTTATTGGGCTTGTCATCACCTTCAGGATTGCCAAGCTGTCCCTGCAGAAATCCTTCATTCTTTTTATAAAATCCAAGGATACCATCCCAGAAAGCCCATTGGAGGTCGGTATCAAGATTCATCTTGATGGCGCCATAACCAATTGCTTCCCTGATCTGGTTTTGAGGGGATCCGCTGCCACCATGAAAAACAAAATATACCGGCTTGTCACCTGTCTTATATTTCTCCCTGATAAAATCCTGGCTGTTCTTCAAAATATCCGGACGCAATTCCACGTTGCCTGGTTTATACACTCCATGCACATTACCAAAGGCGGCAGCAATGGTGAACAGGTTGCCGACTTTTTTCAATGCATCATAGGCATAGGCCACTTCTTCAGGCTGTGTATATAATTTATCATTTTCAACACCGCTGTTATCCACACCATCTTCTTCACCTCCTGTTACACCCAATTCAATTTCGATACTCATGCCCAGTGGTGCCATCCTTTTGTAGAATTCAACCGAGGTTTCTATATTTTCTTCGATGGGTTCTTCAGAAAGATCCAGCATGTGGGAACTAAAAAGAGGTTGTTTTTTCTCTTTATAAAACTGCTCACCTGCATCAAGCATGCCGCTGATCCAGGGCAGCCATTTTTTGGCCGCATGGTCAGTATGCAATACCACCGGCACTCCATAATATTTGGCTACGTTGTGAATATGCAGTGCGCCTGAAACAGCACCTGAGATATTTCCCTGCAACTGGTCATTGGGCATTCCTTTGCCTGCAATGAACTGCGCACCTCCATTGGAGAATTGAATGATCACGGGAGAATTAACCTTAGCGGCTGTCTCCAGCGTGGCATTGATACTGTTGGTTCCAATGGTATTGACAGCAGGAAGGGCAAAACCATTTTCTTTTGCGTCTTTGTAGAGCGCTTCGAGTGCTTCGCCATGGAGCACACCGGCATTGTATTTTTTCATTTGTTCTTTTGGGTTTAAAAATGAAGCACTACCCAAAAGCAGGCAATCATTATAAGAGCCGCTAAGTTAACCTAAAACGGGCTAAGCGAAAGATAACAGAAATCAGGGAATTAAAGAATGAAGATCATATCACTCCGCCAGTTTACCCAGGTTGCGCTGGATCCGTGATAGATGTGGCTTCAGTGTATAACGCAACATCTGTTTCACCAGTTCACCCATGCTGGTACAGCGGGTAAAGGGTTTGTACTGGTAATATTCAGCCAGCTCATGGCGGAGCTGGTAATTTTTGTCTTCCGTGGAAAGCGTATCATATTTCATGATGTTGAGCAGGTCCATCATGCGATACCGCGAAGCCGCCAGCCTGTAAGCTATCAGGGTTCTTTCTTCAGCCTGGTACTGTTCAATGGAGTCTTTATTGAGATACTTCAGCGTCAAATCAACGAAAGGCAGGTTTTCCTTGAAGAACTGCGGCAGGTACAAATTTTTTCTTCCTTCATAGGATTGCTGGTCAAAGTCAATAGCACGAATGCGGTACTGGTAGTCTTCAATATCAGGAATGATATTCACCACGTAATTATAGCTGCGCATATCACCCAGCAAACGAATGAAACAACGCTCATTGAATTTCACAAACTCCTTGGCAAGCCGGATCTTGTTGGTCTCAGGCCGGTCGAGGTAATCTCTTACAAAAACATCACCCGGCAAACCGGGAATATGTTCTTCCACCAGGGTGTCCTTACCCGATAGAAAACTGATATGATTGGGAGAGAGGAGGTGCTCGAGTTCCAGTCCGTAAATGCGGGAAGCATCTTCCTTCTTGATATAATAATGATCGTAATTATCGTTGTAGCGGTTCACGATGCGGATGCGAAAAGGATTGGAATTACCGAAAGTGCAATAATCGATACGGGCTACATCAAGATGTTTGGTAAAAGAAAAATCGCCTTCGGTTTTGATGATCGCATACAGGTTGATGAGACCTTCTTTAAGGTATTCCCAGTCCTTCATATCGTAGAGCGCCTTTTCCCAAAGCGTTTCTTTTCCATACTTGTCTTTCAAGGGAACGGAATAAGTGATATTGAGCAGGTCCTGGTAGGTAACCGGCAACGACATTTCCCTGCCATGCAATTTGAGATAGGATCTAAGGCCCTTGCTTACGGGGAAAAACGGTTTTTTCCTGGAGGGTTTGTCGGCTTCCTGTTGTTCTCTTTCCTGCATGCCTTAAAGATAATCCCGTAGCTGTTTAAAATAAGCGGGTGCCTGTAACAGCCTGCTTCCGTACCAACTGAACATTTCACCATCCACCAGTATCACTTTCATACCGGGTATCAGGGTTTTTAGATGATCAGCATGTGACTGTTTGAAAGGGTAGGGCTCCGAAGAAAGAAGCAAAAGCTCAGCACCTGAATCCCGGATCGCCTCTATGGATACTTCCGGGTACCGGTTGTGTTTGTCAAATACATTGACCAGTCCCGCGTGTTTCATCATAGCATGAATGAAAGTATCACCACCTACTGTCATAAAGGGTTCCTGCCAGATGAGGTAGCAGGCTTTTATAGGTTTTAGTTGAAGTATTTTGAAACCGGTTGAAATTCCGGATGCAATTTCTGCTGCCTTTTCAGTTTTTCCCGTGATGGCGCCTATGGACCTGATCATTGTAACAGCATCCTGCAGGTTGTTGACATCACTTACCCATACCGGAACATGCGCTGCAATTTCTTCCACCTGTTCTTTCAGATTTTCTTCCTTATTGGCAATAACAAGATCAGGCTGAAGGGAAAAAATTTTTTCAAGATCCAGGTTTTTTGTTCCGCCTATGCGTGTTTTTGATTGAAACCATTGAGTGGGGTGGACACAGAATTTGGTAATGCCGGTGACTTCTTCATCCAGGCCCAGGTCGGATAATAATTCTGTCTGGGATGGGACAAGGGATATGATTGTCCGGGGTGTTGAATCCAGGAAGATTTTCCTGTTTAATTGGTCAGTGAATTCAGCCAAGGATGATTTTGATTTTGCAGCGTTAAAAGTTCAAAGAAAGGATTAAAAGTGTTGATGAAAAAAACGGTTTGAGGTACTTAGATTTTTTTTACCGCAGAGACCATCCTTCGCTAAAGCTATGGCTGGCGCAGAAAGGAGAAAAAGGAGATAGCGCGGAGGGAGGCTAATGGCTAGTAGCCATTGGCTATTGGCTTTTTGCTTATGCATTTTCGAACTAACTATCACCGCCCCCTGCTTTGCCTTTCAGCAAGCAGGAGGACAGAGGATTCTTCCATGTTTTCATCGGATTGGAAGAAAGGTGATAGGTTAACAGTCTTCTTTTTCGAACGGTTTAGTTTTCAGAGGACTGGACGGTTCACAAAGGATTGGATTCAAAAACGGGCTTTTCTTCGGTCGCCGAAGCCTTGGCGAAGGCGACTTTTAGGATTCGGATTTGTTGGTTTTCCACAGACCTGGATTCGTTGGTTTTTTCTTTGGTCGCCGTAGCCTTGGCGAAGGCGACTCCGGTCGCCATAGCTTTAGCGAAGGAGACCATAGGATTCGGATATTTTGGTTTTTCAGAGAATCTTTTTCCTAAAAAGGAGAAGTTGATTGATATTGGATTCTAACCTTGGTTAATCTGTAGGAATTGGATAGTTTCTTACTGGACGGTTTTTGGATTTCGGATCTGGATTTTTGGTTTCAGTCGCCGTTGCTTCAGCGAAGGCGACTTTTTTCTCAGGATATCAGATGTTCATATCAATCAACTTCCAATACAAAGCTACCCTGCAGTAAGGCACCAATCAATTGCAGTTTTGCCCTGTTTTGATCGTATGGTAATTACTGCATTTATCGTAAACCATCGAATGATCAGCACGTAATAATCCTGAAATCCGTAATGAAAAAATACGAACGCAAAAAAACGCAAATCGCCTTGCCCTTCGTAGGTTTCCCTGTTGGATTTTCGTATCCTGCTGCCAGGAAATTTTTTACAACATATAATCCTTTCTTATGTGTTCGTAAGATTACGAATGGATGGAGCAAGGAGATTTTATAAATGCTGCGGTTTACCGCATAAGTGATTTTCCTTAGCCTGGAGATATAATGAATTAGTTTCATTAAAAAAACCGTTCGCAGGAACGGTTTTTTTTCGTGTAATTGATTGCACAATTTCTTAAGCAAGGGCCTGTAAAACGTCATATTTGGTAACGATATGCAAATGGCCGCTTTCATCTTTGGCCATCACGGCTCCATTCTCTTTATTGATAAGGGAACCTATTTTCTCTACTGGTGAATCAAGCGCTACGAAAGGAAAAGGTTTTTCCATCAGGTTCAGGATCTTTTCCGTTTTAATCTCTGGATTGCTGAATACTTTTTGAAACAATCCATTTTCACTGATGGAACCAATCATGTTTCCTGAGCCATCCACTACTGGAATATGTTCGATATCATATTTGCCCATCAGTTCCACTGCTTCTGCAACTGATTGCGTTGATTCAACCGTAATCAGCCTTTGTTTGCCTCTTGCATTCACTACGTCCTTGAAGGTTTTTACGTCAAAGAAACCCCGTTCGGCCATCCACTGGTCGTTATACACTTTAGCAACATAGCGGCTGCCGTGATCATGCAGGATGGCTACCACCAGGTCGCCTTTCTTTAATTTGTTTTTTAGCTGCAATAAGCCGGTAATACAACTTCCCGCACTGTAACCACAGAACAAGGCTTCTTCGCGAGCGAGTTTTCTCGTCATCACCGCGCCGTCCTTATCTGTCACCTGTTCAAAATGATCGATCACACTCATATCATAATTCTTAGGCACAAAGTCTTCACCAAAACCTTCGGAGATATAAGGATGCACTTCATTCATATCAATCTCGCCGGTGCGGAAATACTTGGTGAGCAATGAACCATAAACATCAATGGCCCATACCTGGATGTTTGGATTTTTTTCCTTGAGGTATTGAGCAGTGCCGGTTACGGTACCACCGGTACCGGCGGTTACTACCAGGTGCGTTACTTTTCCATCAGTTTGTTCCCAGATCTCAGGACCGGTTGTTTCATAATGTGCCAAACGGTTGGCCAGGTTATCATACTGGTTCATGAGGAAGGCGTTTGGAATTTCTTTTTCCAGCCTCGCAGCTACCGAATAATAGCTGCGCGGATCATCCGGTTCCACATTGGTAGGACAGATGATAACCTCTGCACCCAACGCCCTGAGAATATCCGCTTTTGATTGTGATTGTTTATCTGTGGTCGTGAAAATGCATTTATAACCTTTTACAACGGCCGCCATCGCAAGTCCCATACCTGTATTGCCGGAGGTACATTCAATGATGGTTCCGCCTGGCTTCAGTTTGCCTTCCGCTTCCGCGACTTCCACCATTTTGAGGGCCATACGGTCCTTGATGGAATTACCCGGATTAAAATATTCCACCTTGGCGTATACATCGCAGGGAAGGTCTTTAGTGATCTTGTTCAGTCGAACCAGGGGCGTATTCCCGATTGTTTCGAGAATATTATTTTTTACATCCATTGCAATCGTTTATTTGGCCGCAAAAGTAAGGAAAGCTGTTGGCTTATGGCCATTAGCCATTGGCCTGGCAAGCTAAGAATCAAGTCCTGTCTTAATGATCTAAACAATAAGTAGTGGTAATTATTAAAATAAAATTATAGTGATAAAAATTAGAACCACAACCTCCAACTAGCAGCTAGAAGCTAGCAGCTAACAGCTAAAAGTTTATTTTCGCCAAAATCTCTTTTCATGCCATATGATCCTGTAAAATATAAAACACCTACTGGTAATACGCTTGTTTGCAAAGGCTGGATACAGGAAGCTGCTTTGCGCATGCTGCTCAATAATCTTGATCCTGAAGTAGCTGAACGTCCTGATGATTTGATTGTTTATGGTGGCAGGGGAAAGGCAGCACGGAATTTTGAAGCGCTGGATCAAATCATTGCAGGATTAAAAAGACTGGAAAATGATGAATCCCTTCTCATTCAAAGTGGTAAACCGGTCGGCATACTCAAAACGCATAAGGATGCACCGCGGGTGCTGATCTCCAATTCGCAACTGGTACCCAACTGGGCTAACTGGAAACATTTTGAAGAGCTGGAGCGCAAAGGCCTGATGATGTATGGACAGATGACGGCAGGTAGCTGGATCTATATCGGTTCACAGGGCATTGTGCAGGGCACTTATGAAACCTATGCGGCGGCGGCTGACAAACATTTTGGAGGCACACTCAAAGGAACGCTTAATGTAACGGCCGGCCTGGGTGGAATGGGTGGTGCCCAGCCTCTCTCCATTACCATGAATGAAGGCGTGGCACTGGTAGCGGAAGTGGAGGAGTGGCGGATCAATAAAAGGCTTGAAACAAAATACCTTGATGAAAAGATCACAGATATAGACGAGGCCATTGACAAAGCAATGGAATATAAAAAGCAGGGTGTAGCAAAAAGCATCGGTGTACTTTGTAATGCAGTGCACTTGCTGGAAAGACTGGTGGAGAGAAATATTATTCCTGATACCCTCACCGACCAGACCTCGGCACACGATCCATTGATCGGTTACTGGCCTCATGAAATTTTAATGGAGGAAGCTAAATCACTGCGTGAAACGAATCCTGAAAAATACCTGGAATACGCCTACCGTTCCATGTACCGGCATGTAGAGCTGATGTTGCAATTGCAGGATCGTGGTGCCATCACTTTTGATTATGGAAATAATATCCGTGCAAGAGCTCAGGAAAAAGGACTGAAGAATGCCTTCGGTTTTCCGGGATTTGTGCCTGCCTACATAAGGCCTTTGTTCTGCGAAGGCAAAGGTCCTTTCCGCTGGGCTGCCTTGAGCGGTGATCCCGCGGATATTGCTGTTACTGATGAACTCATTGCCAGCATGTTTCCTGGAAATACATCGCTACAACGCTGGTTGAAACTGGCAAAGGAAAAAATTGCTTTCCAGGGACTGCCTGCACGTATCTGCTGGCTGGGACAGGGTGAAAGAGAAAAAGCAGGACTTGCATTTAATGAACTGGTTAAAAACGGGAAAGTGAAAGCCCCTGTTGTTATTGGAAGAGATCATCTTGATACCGGTTCTGTTGCTTCTCCCAACAGGGAAACAGAAGCCATGATGGATGGAAGCGATGCTGTTGCCGACTGGCCCATACTAAATGCATTGGTGAATACCGCCGGTGGCGCCAGTTGGGTTAGCCTTCATCATGGTGGTGGCGTAGGTATGGGATACAGCATTCATGCGGGCATGGTGATCGTTGCCGATGGAACAGAAGATGCCGCAGCCAGGCTCTCCAGGGTTTTAAGAAATGATCCGGGCATGGGCGTAATCCGTCACGCAGATGCCGGTTATGAAATTGCAAAGGAAACGGCGGCAAAGCATGGGTTGGGGGTGAGGGGCTAGCTACGGGCTGCTAGCTGCTAGCTTCTAGCTTTTGGATTATTCAGGAGTCTATTAGATTGGAGATCAGACGTAATATAAAGTGCAACTTAAATAAATGAACCACGGCGGCCACGGCGAATTGAAATCCCTGAAAGAACAACGTTGTTAACACAGCGAACACAGTAATTCTCTAATAATATTCAAACTCTATCTGTGTCCGCCGTGTTACACTAAAAGGATTTGATGACTCTTCATCCTCTGTGTCCGCTGTGTTTCTGTCTCGTAGCTCGCAGCTAGAAGCTAGCAGCTAGTAGCTAGCAGCTCCGAAAGTAATTTCCCCAAGTAAATACCCTTAGTCCCCAAACGGGTATACCAATAGCCACCTAAAGGAATCAACCGTATGCTATTAGATGGCGGGAATTCTTTCAATCTTACTGCGCAATCTCCAGGGATGAGTCCTGCAAAGGCTTTCCTGTAAAATTCTTCCTAACCAAAACCAAACCGAGGTCACAAGCGTTTTGCTATGCAGACCCTATCTGAAAATTTCAATATCCTGTTAGTTGAAGACAATCCCGCAGACATATTCCTGCTGGAAGAAATGTTGTTATCATCAAACCTTCGCATACGTCAGATCTTCACTGCCTCCCGTCTTTCTGAAGCCAAACACCTTTTACAAAAAGAAGATATCAATCTTGTTTTACTTGACCTTTCACTTCCTGATAGTTTTGGAATTGATTCACTCAGGGAGATCCGGCATGCCGCCGAAAGAATTCCTGTAATTGTGCTGACCGGGCTTTCCGATGAAGACGTTGCCCTGCAGGCACTCAAGGAAAATGCCCAGGATTACCTTGTAAAAGGTGAGTTCAACGTAAACCTGCTCAGCAAAAGCATTGGTTACAGCATCGAAAGAAAAAAAGTGGAAGAAAAAATCCTCGCTTCGGAAGATAAATACCGGCAGATCTTCTACAAGAATCCTTTCCCGATGTGGATCTATGACATGAAAACACACAGGATGCTTGAAGTGAATGATGCAGCGATCCTTAAATATGGTTATAGCAGGGAAGAATTCCTGGAACTTCAATTGAAAGATATCCATATTGGACCGGCTTCCGCGGAAATGTATCCCGGCAAGGAAATCATCAAGGAACTTAGATGGCAGCACCGCAAGAAAAATGGTGAGATTATCATTGTTGAATTCACCAGTTACCCCATCAGTTATTTTGATTCAGATGCCATGCAGGCGCAGGTGAATGATATCACAGAAAATATCCGGCTTGAAAATGAACTGAACCTGAAAAAGCAGCAACTGGTGGAAGCAGTGCTTTTTACACAGGAAACAGAAAGGAAAAAAATAGGGGGCGAACTTCACGACAACATCAACCAGATACTCACCGCCGTGAAACTGAATCTAGGTTTTGCCATGGAGAACCGGGATCATAGTGAAAGGCTGATCCTGAAATGCATCACCAATACCAACACCGCTATCGAAGAGATCAGGAAACTTTCAAAAGAACTTATACTGCCAGGCAATTTGAAAGAACTGGGACTGGTGCATTCAATAGAAGACCTGCTCAAGGAAATTTTCAAAGAAAGTAATATTCAATATTCCCTGTCCACTTCCGGAGATGAAGAAATTAGAATTTCAGAAGAACTAAAACTTACCATCTACAGGATCGTGCAGGAGCAGCTCAACAACATTATTAAACATGCGGATGCCAGTACAGTTACGGTTCGTCTTGAACTGTCACAGTCAGCAGTATTTCTTTCTATAGCAGACAATGGAAAAGGCTTTAATGCCGGTTTAAGAAGGAATGGCATCGGGATCACCAATATCATCAGCAGGGCAGAACTTTTTAATGGAATCGTCAGGATTGATACAGCGCCGGGCAAAGGCTGTACACTGGAAGTGACATTGCGATCGAAAAAGAACCTGCCTCAATCTATAACCACATCCAATTATTCTCAAATGGTCAATTAGTAACCCATGATTGATATCAATTTGATCAAATCCTACCTTATGCAAAACAAACTCAACACGGTACTGGTGATCGACGACGATGAACCTACCAATTTTCTGAACCAGATGATTATTGAAGAATCCGGATGCGCTGAAAACATCAAGGCCGTGCAAAGCGGGCAGGAAGCGCTGGAATATCTTACCCGGGAAAAAGACAACTGGTCAAAAGGTCCTGACCTGATTTTTCTCGATATCAATATGCCAGCCATGAACGGCTGGGAATTTCTGGAGCAATACAAACAGCTTGACAAGGAAAGGCAGGCAAAAGTGATGGTGGTGATGCTCACCACTTCGCTGTTCCCTGAAGATGAAGTAAGAGCAAGAGAAATACCTGAAGTTTCCGGATTCGAAAACAAACCACTAACACCGGAAAAACTTGACCGCATCCTCAAATCATTTTTCGATACCAGAATAATGGCTAAATAAATATTCCAGTTTACATGATCCGTACCATGGCGACAGGACTTCCATTAAAATCCCTGTACAGTTTTCTCGCATTCCTGGTAATGTTTCGCATGCAGTCCAATGCGCAGCAGGATATCAGGTTTACCCATCTCACCAATCAGGAAGGTCTTTCCCAAAGCACCGTGCAGGCCATTCTAAAGGACCACTATGGTTTCATGTGGTTCGGCACGCAGGATGGACTGAACCGCTACGATGGGAACCAGTTCAAAGTGTACCGGCACCACCCCAGGGATTCCGGCAGCTTAAGGAAAAGTCATATCATGTGCCTTTACGAAGACCGACAGGGTTCTTTATGGGTGGGCACGAATAATGGAGGTCTCAGCCTGCTTGACAGGAAAACCAATGGGTTCAAACATTACAGGGAAATGCTTGACGACAAACCCGGCTTGAGCCAGAGAACCATTTCCACCATGTATGAGGACAAGAAAGGAAATTTCTGGATCGGAACATTCTGGAAACTCAACCTTCTCAACCGAAAAACGGGGGAGGTCAGGCAATTCGGTCATGATCCCGCAGATTCCCAAAGCATCAGCAATGATGGTATCTCCTGCCTGCTCGAAGACAGCCATAACCAGTTGTGGATTGGTACAATCAATGGCCTGAATATCATGGACCGGGAAACAAAAAAATTTAAAAGGATTTATAGCACGGCCGACAGTAATTCCATCAGCGATAATAATATCAGGACCATTTATGAGGACAGTCTCGGACGCTTGTGGATTGGTACGGCAAAGGGATTGAATTTGTATGACCATGCCAGCGGAACATTCAAAAGATTTTTACAAAATCCATCCGCCACCAGTAGCCTGGGTGAGAATGAGGTTAATTACATTACAGATGCCGGGAAAGGTAAGATCTGGCTGGGAACCAAAAGCACCCTGGACCTGTTTGATCCCTCCCAAAATCATTTTATAAATTTCAGAAGTGATGCCAACCAGCCAACGGGCCTGAATAAAAACGCGAATGTTACTTCGCTGTACCGGAAGGACGGGATCCTCTGGGTAGGCACCTACCAGGGTGGTCTCAATAAATACGATGAGCAACTTATTTTTTTTGATATAAGAAAAAACAATCCCAGTGATTGGGAAAGCCTGAGTTTTAATGTGGTTAGTTCTTTTGCTGAAGCAAAAGACGGGAAGATCTGGATCGGCACCGGTGGCGGCGCACTCAATCTGTGGGACCGGCAAACCAATAAGTTTTTGCGCTACAACCCGGATCCTCAAAAGAACAGCATTTCAGCCTGGGGAGTGCTGAGTTTATACCAGGGGAAATCAAAACGTTATTTATGGATCGGAACCTATGGGGGCGGTATTGACCGCCTGGACCAGCAAACAAATACATTTCAGAATATCCCACCAGGGCCCGGTCAAAATCAACTCAATAATGATGCGGTATATGCCATAATGGAAGACCGGAATGGGAAATTATGGTTTGGTACCAATGGAGGAGGAGTGAATGTTCTGGACCCGGTTAGCGGGGAGATCAAAAAATATATTCACAATGCTGATGATAAAAACACAGTCGGCGGTAATTACGTCCGGTGCTTTTTGGAAGATCACAAAGGCAATATATGGATCGGCAGCACCGGGGGTGTAAGTGTTTTCAATCTGGCTTCACAGGCTTTCACGCATTACAATCAGGGCAATTCCATTCTTGAAAGCGACATGGTTTTCTCATTCTGCGAGGACAGTAAAAAAAATATATGGATCGGCACGATTGGTGGAGGTTTGAATAAGCTGGATGCTGTTACCGGGAAGATCACCGTTTACTCAACTTATGACGGGCTGCCGGATAACACCATCAACAGTATAGTGGAAGACAGCAAAGGTTATTTGTGGATCAGTACCAACAATGGACTTTCAAGATTTGATCCTTCCAATAATTCATTCAGGAATCATGGTTTTGATAACGGGATCCAGAGCTATGAATTTTCACAGGGAGCCGCCATTAAAACAAGTACCGGCGAAATCCTTTTCGGAGGCGTAAATGGTTTTAATATCATACAGCCAGGCTTGTTGATCGAAAACAAAAATATACCACCAGTAGTCATCACCAGTTTCAGGTTGATGAACAGGGAAGTGAGGCCTGGTGATGAATCACCGCTGAAGGATGACATCCTTGAAACAAAATCCATCACACTCTCACACGACCAGTCGTTTTTCACTTTCGAATTCGCGGCACTTGGATTTACCTCACCCGGTAAAAATTCTTATGCTTACATGCTGGAAGGTTTTGACGGGGACTGGATTCATTCAGGCACCGATAACAAGGCCACCTATACCAACCTGGGCCCGGGCCGTTATGTATTCAGGGTAAAAGCAGCCAATAATGATGGTCTGTGGAATGAAAATGAAACCAGGATTGAGATCATTATCAAACCACCTTACTGGCAAACCTGGTGGTTCAGGTTATTGGTGTTCTCAATGGTAACTGCTTTGATCATATTTATTTACCGGTCGAGGGTGAGGGTGATGAGTAAACAGAAAAGATTGCTGGAACAGCAGGTGCAGGAAAGAACGCAAAGCCTGGCTGCTATGACCAGGGAAGAAAGGAAAGCAAGGCAGGAAGCCAATGAGGCCAATAAGGAATTGGAGCATAAGAACAAAGAGCTTGAACAATTTGCTTACGTAGCTTCGCATGACCTGCAGGAACCACTGCGAACCATCTCCAGTTTTGTGCAATTACTGCAGGTGCAGTACAAAGGAAAACTGGATGAGCGTTCAGATAAATATTTATCCTATATCACGCAGGCTTCCGACCGCATGAAAGTGCTGATCAATGATCTTCTTGAATATTCCAGGCTGGGCCGCAAAAAAGAAAAAGGCACGGTCGATTGCCAGGTGTTGCTGAATGAACTGAAAGTAGACCTTGATAAAAAGATCACAGAGACCAATGCAGTCATCAGCAGCGGCTATCTTCCCGTACTACAGGCCTATCCTTC
>JAEYUA010000063.1 GCA_023433755.1 Bacteroidota bacterium
TCCCAGCACCGAATCAATCTGTCCACCAATAGCAGGGAATTTCTGTTTTACAAATCCGGAAACAACACCCAGCACCTGTTGTGCTTTATCTGCGGGAATGCCTGTTTTTTCTACGATTTGCTGAATAAGATCGTTCATGGTTAAATGTTTTGTTCTTTTAAAGTTAGTGCTTTTTAGCTGTTGGCCATTAGCCATTAGCCATTGGCTAAAGGCCACAAAAAAGTCCCGCACTGCAGGACCTTCGATTGAAATAAAAGATATTTCTTTTTGAATTTTGACTTTTGCTTTTTGACTTATTTCCCCAACATATTATTCACCGCCCCACTAAACATCGGGTATTTCTCCAGCACAAAATCCTTGATCGTTTCCAATACTTTCTGCGCCTGCTCATCACTCAGGCCAGCCTGGCTTTTCAGTTTTTCCTGCAATTCAGAAACCTGTCCCTGTACGTTGTCTTTGTCAAATCCAAACATATACTGTGTTTAATATTTAAATGGTAAGTGCCGTTGGCCTATAGCCATTGGCCATTGGCCATCAGCCAATAGCCTCTCACGCTACTTTCAACAAACTCAATTTACTCTTGTCAAATTTCCGCCTGGCATATTCCAGGTCGAGGTTGAAGAATTTTTCCTTGGAAGAGGGTAATTCAAACATGGCATCCGTCAGCAGGCCTTCGCAGATGCTGCGCAGCCCTCTTGCCCCAAGTTTGTATTCCATGGCTTTTTCCACCATAAAATCCAGTACATCATTATCAATTGTGAGTTTGATGCCTTCCAGTTCGAAGAGGCGGATATATTGTTTGATCAAAGCGTTCTTTGGCTCTGTAAGAATGGCCCTCAGTGTCTCCAGATCCAGCGGATCAAGATGGGTAGCAACAGGCAGACGTCCCAGTAATTCAGGGATCAGTCCGAATGATTTCAGATCCTGCGCATTCACATAACGCAGCAGGTTCTTTTTCATATTTTCCTGCAGTCCTTTATCTACATTAAATCCAATGGTATTGGTCTGTACCCGGCGGGCAATGATCTTGTCAATACCGTCAAAAGCACCACCACAGATGAAGAGAACATTCTGGGTGTTGATCTTAATAAGTTTTTGCTCAGGATGTTTACGTCCGCCTTGTGGTGGTACCAGTACATCGGTACCTTCCAAAAGTTTGAGCATTCCCTGCTGCACACCTTCACCACTTACATCGCGGGTGATGGAAGGATTATCGCTCTTGCGGGCGATTTTGTCAATTTCATCAATGTAAACGATACCTCTTTCAGCAGCGGCTACATCATAATTACAAACCTGCAGCAGCCTGGTAAGAATGCTTTCCACATCCTCACCTACATAACCTGCTTCTGTAAATACAGTAGCATCTACTATAGTGAAAGGAACATTTAATAATTTGGCGATGGTCTTGGCAAGCAGGGTTTTACCGGTACCGGTTTCACCCACCATGATGATATTGCTTTTTTCAATTTCAATTTCATCCTTGGGAACTTCCGCAGTTTTGTACTGAAGACGCTTGTAGTGATTGTAAACCGCGACAGAAAGCACTTTTTTGGCCTCGTCCTGTCCGATCACGTATTCATCCAGGAATTTTTTGATCTCCAGGGGTTTTTTTACCGTCAGTTTGAAAGCGGCTGTACCGGTTCCCTTATCATCACGCACCATTAATTCCTGGTCAATGATTTCACGGGCGTGCTCCACACAGTTCTCACAGATATGCCCTTCCTGGCCTGCGATCAGGATCTTAACCTCATCACGGCTGCGACCGCAGAAAGAACAGTGTAATATGTTTTTTGCCATGTATTTGTTCTCAGTATTTTAAAGAAAGCAAAATGCCGCGATTAGCTGCATCAAGCCTGTAAAAATAGAAAAAATCCCGGGGGGATTACAGGGGGGCAGGCGATTATAAGAAATTATTAGATAAAGGCCCTGTTCTGGCTGTCCAAGCCAAATCTAAAACCCTGGTTAATAATACTTAAAGCAGGTAAAAAAAATAAAACCCCGCATTGCAGGGTCTTACTCGCAGCTCGCAGCTAATAGCTCGAAGCTAACAACACGCAGCTCAATACAATTTATCAATCACCTTATCCACGATCCCATACTCAATGGATTTTTCCGCATCCATCCAATAATCGCGCTCAAAATCCTTACGGATGCGTTCGATAGTCTGGCCGGTATTTTCTGCCAGGATGCGGGCACCCATTTCCTTGGTTCTCAGGATCTGCTCGGCATGGATCTCCATATCGGCGCTTACACCCTGGATGTGGCCGCCAAGTGAAGGCTGGTGGATCATCACTTCTCCGTGAGGAAATATAAACCTGCGGCCTTTAGCTCCACCGCTGAGGAGGATGCTTCCCATAGAAGCAGCCAGTCCCATACAGATGGTGCTCACTGGTGATTTGATCATGCGCATGGTATCATAGATCACCATGCCACTGGTAACGGAACCACCGGGGCTGCTGATATAAAATTTGATCTCCGCGCCGGGATTGTCAGCTTCAAGCAAAAGCAGCTTGGTCACCACATCCTTGGCTGATTTATCATCCACCACGCCCCAGAGGTAAATGGAGCGGGTCTGGTAAAAATATTTTTCGAGGCGCTTGTACAGCATCCTGGTATCCATCTCCGCACGCTCTTCTTTTTCTTCTTCTTCGGGAGCTCCCGGTTCGCCGGGTTCCTGTGGCTGCATGATAGGAAAACGGTTGTATAATTGATCTTGAAGGCTCATCTTTCTGTCTTTTGATTTTAGTTATTTGGTTTCTGCTTTGATATCTTTTTTGGGATTGACCAGCAATACCTCATCCACCAGGCCGTATTCTTTTGCTTCAATGGCGGTCATCCAGTAATCGCGTTGGAAGTCCTCACCCACCTTATCAACGTTCTGGCCGGAATGGTGGCAAACGATCTCGTACAATTCCTGTTTCAGTTTCTTGATCTCACGCACGGTGATCTCGATATCAGTGGCCTGTCCGCCAATAGCTCCGCTGGGCTGGTGCATCATGATGCGGCTGTGTTTAAGCGCGGCTCTTTTGCCTGCAGAACCTGCGGCCAGCAATACACTGCCCATGGAAGCCGCCACACCAATACAGATGGTAGCTACGTCAGGAGAAACATATTGCATGGTATCATAAACACCCAGTCCGGCATATACGCTGCCGCCCGGTGAATTGATGTACATATTGATATCGCGGGTTCTGTCGGTTGAATCGAGGAAGAGTAATTGTGCGGTCACAATATTGGCCACTTCATCATTGATGGGATGACCCAGGAAGATGATCCTGTCCATCATCAGCCTGCTGTACACATCCATTACCGCCACATTCATAGGCCTTTCTTCAATAACGTTTGCAGTGAGAGCGGTCACGGAATGTTTGGTGTAGCTGTCCAGGGTATTACTGGAAATGCCCCGGTGCTTCACGGCATATTTTTCGAATTCTGATTGTAAACTCATATCGACTGTATTAGTTTTTAGGCAAATTAATGGATTGTTGGTATCAAATACCGTGCGCAGCCAAAAACAGGACAAAATGCCAGAGAGAGTTGTTCAAAACAAAAAGGTTGACTTTGTCAACCTTTTTGTTTTGAACAAGCTATTGGCCAATAGCTATTGGCTATTGGCTTAGTGATGCGCATGCTGGTGCTGCTCATTCATCTTAATGAATTCTTCTTTGGTAACCGGCGTTACATCCGCATTCACCCGGCTTTCGGCCCAGTCGAAGATCTTCTGGGTCTGCAGCCTGTTATAGGCATCCTCCACATACTTCTTATCCTTCATCATGCGGTCGATATAATCTTTTACCCACTGCTGTTCTTCGTCGAGTGACTGCATGCCCACGTAACCGAGAAGTTGTTGCTTGGCAAACTGGCGCAGTTCCATGGCATCCACCTTAATATCATGATCCTGTACTAGTTTTTCAGTGATCAGTGTCCATTTGAGCTGGTTCAGGAAATTGGGAAATTCCCTCTCTACATCCTCGTCTGTTTTCACTTCCTTGTTTTCCCCCTGTGTTTTAACCCAGCGTTTCAGGAAATCGTTAGGGAACTCAATATGGGTATGATCCAAGAGCACATGATAAAGGGAATGCTGCAACTGGTTGCTGCTTTCTGCCTCCCACTGCCTTTCAAGTTCAGCCTTGATCCTGTTGCGGAAGTCTGCTTCGGTTTTGATTTCCTCATTCGGAAAAAGCTGGGTGAAAAACTCTTCATCCAGTTCGCGTGGTTCAACCAGTCCTATTTTGGTGATCAGAAGTTTGTAATGTTTGTTGCTTGCACTGTCGATTCCCAGGTCATTCAGCACCCATTCGGCTTCCTTACCTTCAAATGCTTCGTCCAGTTTTACCTGCAGGGTATCATCCTTTTTCTTACCCATAAGCGAAGGCCTGAAATTTTCCCTGAAATATTTTACCAGCAGGGAATTATCCTTACGCATGCCATTTTCCAGTTCATTCCCTGCTTCATCGGTTTCAATGAAGGTGATATTAAGCACATTCTCTTCGTTATTTACCGCCTCAGGTTCTGTCATGTTGCCATAACGGGAGCGGATTCGGTCCACTTCTTCGTTTACCATTTCATCACTCACCTCAACTTTGTAGCGTTTGATCTTCTGCTGCGAAAGTTCAGGTAACTGGAAAGATGGTTTCATTCCAACTTCGAAAGTGAAAGTATAGTTGTTGGGATTATTGACGTCAAGTTGGTCCAGGTGCATTTCCAACGGCAGTGGTTGAGCGAAAATGTCGAGGTTAGCTGTTTCCAGGTATTGAAAAACTTCCTTATCAACGGTTTTGAGCACTTCATCCACGAAGAGGGAATTGCCATACATTTTTTTGATGAGGCCGGCTGGTACCATTCCTTTCCTGAAACCGGGTATATTGGCTTTTTTGCTGTATTCCTTCAGAGATTTTTCAAAAGTAGGCAGGTAGTCTTCTTTATTGATGGTAACGCTAAGATGTTTATGAAGCGGAGCAACGTCCTGCTGAGTAACTGTGGCCATTTTGTTTTGTTGACTGGTTGAATAAAAGAACGAGTTGATGAGCATGCTTTCTCTTCAACCCGTTCTAAGTTTAATTGTGCGGGTGGAGGGACTCGAACCCCCATGCCTCGCGGCGTCAGATCCTAAGTCTGATACGTCTACCAATTTCGCCACACCCGCAGTAATTAAGAGCGAGGGCGGAGAGCGGGGAGCGTTCGCTCTCCGCTCTCCAGGCTCCGCTCTTGTTTTGGGGTGGCAAAGGTAAGGGAATAGGTACTGATTGAGAACATTTAAACAAGTTGGTATATGATCAATAATTAAAGAATTCGTTAAAAAAATTACGGTGGTGTTTAAAAAAAATCATAGGTTTGGTCTCTCCTTTTGGCACACTGTATGGCATAAGCGAGAATGGTTTCCAATTGTAATTTCCACTCCTGATAAAGCCTTCGAATCCCTATTCTTTTCACAGAATCCTGTAATTAATTACTGCGTATGAGTCGTAAACTTTTACCCTTACTATTTTTATTGCCCTTTACCAACGCCTGGTCCCAGAATCCCGCAACCGTTTTTGATATCCCCAACAGGAATGTGACATTGGCCTGCGGAACCACCTGTACCAGCATTACGGCAACGGTACCTCACATCAAGCAGACGAATGACTACCTGATTACATCCATTCCTTACCTGCCTTTCGCGTATGCAACACCTACCGGCAATGAGGTTACGGATATTTATACCGATGATACCTGGAGTGAGAAACTGCCGATTGGATTTCCTTTCTGTTTTTATGGTATTACCTATCCCACACTGGTGATGGGTTCCAATTCCATTGTATCATTTGACAGCAGCCGTGCCGGACTGGGCAGTGGTTATGCTATTGAATTCACTACAACCATACCATACGGTACATCTGCCAATTTATTTGCTCCGGCTTCCATTTTCGGACCATATCATGATATTAATCCTTCAGTTTCCAACAACCCTGCACCTACCAACCGTAAGATTGAATGGAGAGTGGAAGGCGTAGCGCCGAAAAGAAGATTCATTGCCAGTTATAATGAAGTAAAATATTTTGGAACCAACTGTAATACATTTTTCGCTACGCACCAGATGGTGATGTATGAAAGCACCGGCATCATTGAGGTTTATATAAAAGACAAACCGGTATGTACAGACTGGAATGATGGTTTGGCTATCCTGGGCATCCAGGATGAAACAAGAACAAAAGCCGTTGCTGCTGCCGGTAAAAACGCAACAACATGGGGTACAACAGGTATGAATGAAGCCTACCGCTTCACACCCAATGGCGCCACACCCCGCTTCAGGAGAGCTGAATTGATTGATAATGGCACAGTGATCGCCCTGGCAGATACAGCATCCGGAAATCCGGGTTTACTGAACCTGAATTTTCCAAATGTTTGTCCCACGCAGGACAGCACGGCATACGTACTGAGAGTTATCTATGGCGTGTGTAATGATCCTTCCCAGGATGTAAGTTTTGATGATACGATCTATATCAAAAGACCCACACCTACTTTATCTCTTACATCGCAGGATGCGGTTTGTACAACAGGTGGTGTAATTACCGCCAATGTTACCAGCAATATCGGTGGCAATTTTGAATACAGCATTAATGGCGGGACGCCTCAAACTTCCAATGTGTTCAGTAACCTGGCTCCCGGCACCTATACTGTTGCCGTTCAGGGTGCAGGTTCGGGCGGAGGTTGCGCCGTGGTTCAGCAGGCAACTATCAGCCTGGTAAATAATCTTACAGTCAGCGCTTCTCCATCAGATACATCCATCTGTGTAGGCGCTTCTTTTGTGCCTCGTGTTCAATCCAATTCAACCAATTTTACCTGGACGCCATCGGCCGGTGTGTCTTCACCCACTGCCCTGCAGCCCACTCTAACCCCGGGTAACCTCAACACGCAGTTCATCATTACTGCCACTGAAGGAGTATGCCAGGTGAAGGATACCATTTCGGTAACCGTATTCCAGGGCCAGCCGGCCAATGCAGGTCCGGACCTCTCTGTTCTGCTCGGCGACCAGGTGCAACTCCAGGCTACCGGCGCTCCAGGTGCCACTTACCTGTGGACACCATCTGCAGGTTTAAGTGCTACCAACATTCTCACGCCCATGGCATCACCGGTGCAAACCACTACTTACACGCTTACCGCCACTACCACCCAGGGTTGTGTATCCTCGGATGATGTTACGGTAACGGTGCTGAGCTGTGTGGATCCCATGAACGCTTTCTCACCCAATGGTGACGGCCTCAATGATTTCTGGCTGGTGACCAACAACAACTGTTTCAAAACCGCGAAAGTGGAAGTGTTCAACCGTTACGGGGGCAAGGTGTTCGAAGATCCCAACTATGCCAACAACTGGAACGGAACCTTCAAAGGCAAGCCATTGCCCGACGGTACTTATTACTACGTGGTGACCTACCAGTTGATCAACGGTAAGAACGTGTATAAAAAAGGAAACGTAACCATACTGAGATAAACCATAAAAAAACTGTTATGAAACGTATACAATTCCTGGCTGTGATCTTGTTGGCAGCCCTGGTATCAAATGGCCAGCAATTAACTGCTTCCAGTTTTTACGACATGTACGGACCTTTGCATAATCCAGCTACTGCCGGCAGTAATAAGTACGGACAACTGGGCGGATTATTCAGAACACAATGGAGTGGCATGCCAGGCGCACCCCAGACCGGGATGCTGTTTGGAAATGCCTACCTGCCCGGCGCAAAACTGGGTATTGGTGGTTATCTCTATAATGATGTAACAGGACCCACCACGCGTAATGGACTGCAAACAGCAATTGCCTATCATATTCCCCTTAGGGATGACGCGAGTTTTTCTTTAGGCCTTGAAGCCAGGGTGCAGCAGTTTTCCTATGACAGGAAGCAGCTCCAGGGTTCCCTCGGACCTAATGATCCCGTGATCCAGGGCAATGAAAACCGCATTAAAGGTGATGCAGGTTTTGGAGTAGCCTATACTTCCAAAAAACTCCAGGTAGGGGCTTCTGTTAGCCAGTTGATCCAGTCCAAACTCAATTTGTATGAAGGCGCCGGCACACCTAATGAAGAAGCCATGTTGTACAGGCATTACTACCTGCATGGTAATTATAGCTGGAATGTTGACAATGTAACGAAGATTGTTCCCAACCTGCTTTTCATCTACCTGCCCAATGCTCCCCTTGAAGTACAGGGTGGTGCCAGGGTGGTACATAACGATCTTTTCTGGTACGGACTTACCTGGAGAGCCAACCAGGCCTGGCTGGTTTCCGCCGGTGTTAAGATCAAGGAAAGATTCAACATTGGTTACTCATTCGATATTTACACAACCCCCCTCAGCATTTATGATAAAGGATCAAACGGTCACGAGATCATGCTGAGATACGATTTTATCAAATAGTACATTGCTTGCCAAATGACGACCTCCCGGTTCCCCGGGAGGTTTTTTTTAGTCAGAAGTCAGTAGTCAGAAGTCAGTAGTCGGAAGCCTACAGTTCAAAGTCGAAAGTTGAAAGTTCAAAGTCGGAATCCTCAGTTCAGAATGCCCTTAAGATGTTCAATTTTTAATTGAAGCTAAAAGACAAAGTTCAAAGTCGAAAGTTGAAAGTTCAAAGTCGGAAGCCTCAATTCGGAATGACCTTAGGACGTTCAATTTTTAATTAAAGCCAAAAGACAAAGTTCAAAGTCGAAAGTTCATATTCCGATGCCTTGAGTTCGGACCGACCTATCGGCCACCGACTTTGAACTTTGAACTTTGAACTACCGACTACCGACTACCGACTTCAGACTACCGACTACATTTCCATCCCGTTAATTCTGTAAATTCGTTCTCTATGGAAACCGTAGCGCAGATACCGAAGTATAATTTGAATGAAGAGCAGGAAAAGAAACTGATTCTGCGGGAATACCGTTCATTGCTCAGGGCACTGAAATCACGCATCAAGCCGGGAGACCGCAAACTGATACGGAATGCATTTGAAATGGCCGCCGAAGCGCACAAAACCATGAGGCGTAAAAGCGGGGAACCTTATATTTTGCATCCTCTGGCCGTAGCACGCATCTGCGTGGAAGAGATCGGCCTGGGTGTGCGCTCCACCATCTGTTCCTTATTACATGACACCGTAGAAGACACAGATATTTCACAGGAAGATGTTCAGCGGGAGTTTGGAGGCGAGATCGCCAAGATTGTTGACGGGCTTACCAAAATTTCCAATGTAATTGATGTGAATGCATCGCAGCAGGCTGAGAATTTCCGCAAGATCCTGCTGACCCTCACAGATGATCCCCGCGTGATCCTGATCAAACTTTCTGACCGGCTGCATAACATGCGTACACTCGACAGCATGAAGCCGGAAAAACAACTGAAGATCTCTTCCGAAACCGTTTATGTATATGCACCCCTGGCGCATCGTATGGGACTGTATAATATCAAAACGGAGATGGAGGACCTGGCCATGAAATACCTTGAGCCGGATACTTATAAGGAGATCGCCAAAAAACTTGCTGAGACCAGGAGGGAAAGAACAAGGTACATCAATGAGTTTATCAAACCACTGGATGAAAAACTGGCGAGAGCGGGCCTTGAATTCGAAATCCATGGCCGGCCGAAAAGCATCCATTCCATCTGGAATAAAATGAAGAAGAAGGGGGTGAGCTTTGAAGAGGTGTATGATCTTTTTGCCATACGCATCATTGTTAGTTCAACCCCTGAAAAAGAAAAAGAAGATTGCTGGAAAGTGTATTCAATGATTACGGATGAATACACACCTTCTCCCGAAAGGCTGCGCGACTGGCTGAGCAATCCCAAAAGCAATGGTTACGAAGCATTGCACACTACCGTGATGGGCCCACAGGGAAAATGGGTGGAAGTACAGATCCGCACCAAACGCATGAACGAAATCGCGGAAAAAGGACTGGCGGCCCACTGGAAATACAAAGAAGGCACTACGGATGAAAGCCGCTTTGACAAATGGTTTAACCAGATCCGGGAGGTTATCACCAGCCAGGATGTTGACTCCGTGGACTTCCTGCACGATTTTAAAAGAAGTTTTCTTGCCGAGGAAATTTATATCTATACGCCCAAGGGTGATGTAAAGATGCTGCCGGTTGGAGCAACAGCGCTTGATTTTGCCTTTGCGGTTCACAGTGAGGTGGGTGTAAAATGTATTGGTGCCAAGGTTAATCACAAGCTGGTACCCATCAGCCATAAGCTGAGAAGCGGTGACCAGGTGGAGATCATCACATCCAACAAACAGAAACCTTCCGAAGACTGGCTCAATTTTGTGGTAACAGCCAAGGCCCGCAGCCGCATCAAGGATTCACTGAAGGACGAAAAGAAAGGAATTGCGGATGAAGGTAAGTATACACTCCAACGAAAACTGGAAGGCCTGGGTGTGGCTTTCAATATCCAGAATATTGAAGAAATTGTTTCTTATTATAAGCAGGGATCACCTTTAGACCTCTATTACCAGATCGCTGTCAAAAATATTGACCTCAAGGAACTCAAGGAATTTAAGATCACTGGTGAAAGACTGGAGGCGCCCAAGCCGGTCAGGATACATGAAGCCAAGCCGGAATATCACCCTGCCATTACCAAAAAAGATACAGAACTCATCATATTCGGAGAGAGCAGCGACCGCATCATGTACAACCTCGCCAACTGCTGTAAACCCATACCCGGGGATGATGTGTTTGGTTTTGTAACTACGGGCAAAGGGCTGACCATTCACCGCACCACCTGTCCCAATGCCAATAAGCTTCTGGCCAACTATGGGCACCGCATCGTTAAAACCAAGTGGGCCAAGAACAAAGAAATCTCTTTCCTTACCGGATTAAAGATCATTGGTATGGATGATGTGGGTGTGGTAAATAAAATTACCAACATCATCAGCGGTGATCTGCGGATTAATATTTCCGCCATCACCATTGAATCAAAGGAGGGTGTATTCGAAGGCACTATAAAATTATTCGTACATGATAAAGAGGAGCTTGATGAATTGGTGAAGCGTTTGAAAAGCCTGCACGGTATTCAATCAGTTGAACGTTTCGAAACGGAAAGTCCCACGTAGATTTACGTGTACTGATGAAATTTTCCACATTAGAATTCTCTTAGTTTATGGGAATAGCTTAAAAAAAAGTGTTAATTTCCTTTTTCCTTTAAGACTATTATTCCTGACGACACTTATGAGAATTTTTACCGGATTCCTGGTAATGGTATCATGCATGTTTGCATCATATCATGCCACTGCACAAACCAGTTGTATTTCAACCGGCCTGAATGGAACGACTATCGAGCTTCCCTGTAATGTGAACTGTGCCCCATTTCAATTCCAGGTTCCTCACCTTAAGTCAACCTCCACTTACTCTGTTGTTAATATTCCCTTCAGTCCTTTCCCTTTCAATGCCCCGGGAACTGAAGTGACGGAGGTTTATATTGATGACAAGTTCAGCAACCTCATTAACATACCATTCCCCTTCTGTTTCTTCGATTCCACTTATAACAAAATTGTGATTGGATCAAACGGTGTGGTGACCTTTGATGAGATTAACGCAGGCCAAAGTAATGCTTATACACTTACGAATGGTTCCAACCCTCAGCCCATTCCTTATAATGCAGGATCAGGACCTGGAGGAATTGCCACTACCTATTATCCGAGAGCATCCATCATGGGTGCTTACCATGATATATATCCCAATGCTACCAATGTGCCTCCAACACGCAAGATCCAATGGTCGGTAGTGGGTACTGCTCCCTGCCGCAAATTCGTTATCTCCTATTTTGATGTGCCCATGTTCAGTTGTACTACATTGATCTGCTCCCAGCAGATCGTACTTCATGAAAGCACAGGCATAGTGGATGTGCACCTGTTAAGCAAGCCACTATGTAGCACTTTTAACCAGGGCCTGGCTATATTGGGAATGCAGAACTGGGACCGAGATGAAGCGGTAGCTGCACCAGGAAAAAATGCTACGCAATGGACTGCAGAGAATGAATCTTATCGCTTTGTTCCATCAGGTGCCGGTTCCCGTTTTGCGAAAGCCGAACTGCTTTCTATTTCCGGCAGTGTGCTTGCTGAAACAGGTGTTACACCAGGAGCTGATACGGCTACTTCGGTAATAGGTATGCTTGATCTTAATTTCCCTCAACAATGCCCTACAGCCAATTCCACACAATATATCGTTCGCACCTATTACGCTTCCTGTTCCAATCCTGCCAACCAGATCATCAGTGCAGATACCATCACTGTAAACAAAACCACCAGTCTGAATGCAACAGCGGGTAGCATCATCCCATCTGCTTGCGGCCCTAACGGCGGGTTTACGGTTGACATTCCCACTGGAGCCGGCACACCACCCTATAGTTTATCGCTTGACGGAGGCACGCCTGTTTCCACCACTAACCAATCTCATACTTTTACTGGTTTGCTAGGAGGTAATCACTCCGTGGTGATCACCACTGCAGGCGGATGTTCGCAAACACTTCCCGTAGTGATACCAACAAGTGGAACGCTTACCATCAATGCCACTCAAACGGGAACTTCCTGTAACGGATCTTCAGATGGAACCATCACCCTCACACCTCAAAATGGTGTAGCCCCATGGACCTATACCATCAATGGTGCGCCGGGTGGGTCATTCAACACGCCATCGCATACCATTACCGGGTTAACATTCGGGAATAAATTTATTTCGGTTACGGATGCAAGCGGTTGTGTGCTCAACAATATGCTGGTACAGGTGGCCCAGGGAGGACCTCTTACCGTCACTACCGCCGCAGTTCCACCTGCCTGCGCAGGATCTGCCAGCGGCACAATTACGGTTACCCCTACCAGTGGTACCGCACCTTATACTTATTCTATCAATAACGGTCCTTTCCAGGCTAGCAATGTATTTTCCAACCTGGTAACCGGTATCTGGTTCATTTCGGTTCAGGATTCAAAAGGATGTTTTGTCAATAATGTTTTCGTGAATGTACCTGCTTCTACCGGCAGCCTGAATGCAACTGCCACAGCCACCGGTACATCCTGTGCAGGGGTGAATAATGGAAGTATCAATATTGTGCCTGGCAACGGAAGTGCACCTTACCAGTATTCCATCAATGGAGGCACTACCTTCTTCAATGGTACTACCATTACAGGGCTGGCACCAGGAAGTTATTCGGTGATTGTAAAAGATGCAGGAGGATGTAC
>JAEYUA010000233.1 GCA_023433755.1 Bacteroidota bacterium
TCCTGACGCCTGAGCAAATCAAAGCAATGCATGCTTATTATGAAGAAATGGGAAAGAATATGCCGAAGAAAGGAAATTGATTAATGGTTTAGTTATTCAAAAAAGCTGCTTCGGGCAGCTTTTTTTATTATTGAAATTTGCCAGCAATTGTTAAGGCAGCTTTATAGGTCCGTCTGATAGATGCCCTAAAGTTTAAGGTTCTTACTGACTTTATTCGGAGGAATATTTTGAGTTTACTCCGTAGGGCCATGCCAACGGCATGGCCGTGAAAATTGCATTCATATATTTCCAGGTTTCATTTGTTATTTTTTGTTGCCGGACATGCTGTTGGAATCTCCCTATGGCGCTACCTGGTAATGGTGGTATAATTATAAAGGTATTATTATGCCCTGTAGATTGTTCTTATTGAATATGGTCTTTTGATTTACCATATGCGAAAATAACATCCTGGATACGTCGGATCAGCCAAAAGGAATTTTTGTATTTTAAGCTGGAATTGGGGAAAATCCAAAACTGTTTGTTTATGTCTGCACGTACTTTGTTTAATATTATTATTAAGGTGATGGGAATTTATTTTATAAAAGATATTGTCATTTCCCTCCCGTATTTATTGCAAGTCTTTTATGATTTTGTCAACTCTGATCTAGAGTTTGCATTATCTTCTATGCTGGTATCCCTTGCCTGGATATTCATTTATATCATGATCATGTATTTCATGATTTTCAGAACAGATTTTATAATAGACAGGTTGAAGTTAACAGAGAACATTAAGGAAGACCCTATTCCATTCAACGTACACAGGTCCACAGTATATAGCATTGCAACATTATTGCTTGGATTATTTTTAATTGTCTACAATATTCCTTTGCTGGTGAGGGAATTGACCAGGTGGTATCAATTCAGAAGCATGACAAAGGGATCATTTGGTGCTGCTGAACAGTTTGACTACAGTTTGATTCTGGTCTATGTTGCAGAAATTGTAATTGGATTACTGCTGATCGGAAATTTGCGTTTTATCGTCAATTTCATTGAATCCAGGCAAAAGCATGGAGCCAAAGCGTAGTTTTAAAAATTTGTTTATCTCTATTTTTTTGGCAGTGATTATTATGGGTATGTTCGAGAATGTGTTTAAATAGATCCAGATGAAATTTTCTATCATCACAATGGGATTGTTTTTGCTCTCCCTGTTCTTTGGCTATTGTTCAGGGGATCCAGGTAAGAACTCCCGGGTTGATGCAGGTTCAAATGATGAAGTATTTATAGATTCCTCATTATATAATAAAGGTCTTGCTTTGTTCAGGTCCGACTGTAATCGTTGTCATGTTACAAAAGGCCGCCTGCACAACCACCTGGAAAGAGTTACCACAAGAATGGATGAAGAATACATTAAATTGTTTCTTACCAGTCAGGATTCGCTTGTTGAAGCCAAAGATGATTATGTCATAAAGCTCAAACAAGTGTGGGGTAACCTGGATTTTAATCATCAATTCAATTATTCTGATGATCAACTGGATGCAATTATTGAATATTTGAAATGATCTGCTCTGGATTTTGTCAGCGTATAACTGTAGGAATGTTAGAGATAGCTGCATAACTGGATCTATCATCCCACCAGCCATTCTTTAAACGCCCTGGTTTTTTCCTGTCCTACAATGATCATGTTTTCGATCTCTTTCAATTTAAGGCTTACCAGGAGTTTAACCCTGTCATAAGGTTTGTAGCCATACACATAGGCCACGTTCAGGATATACTGCCGGTTGACGCGCATGAACCGGGTGGATTCGAGTTCTGTTTCCAGTTGGTTCAGTCCTTTGTCCACCATATATTTCTGGCCATTGCTGCCATATGCATAAACGATCATGCTTTCCGTATAAAATAATACAATTTCATCCAGGGGCATGGCAATCAGCATGCTGCCTTTACGGACAATCATCTTATTTTTCCGCGCTTTCAAAAAATCATCTCCTGCCTGCTTTATGGCAATCCCTTTATTAAAATGATCCCGTAATAAATGGTATTTTGTCATGGCCTGGTTCACTTCCCTGTGGGTTACAGGTTTGAGGAGGTAATCGATCCCGCAGTAATCAAACACATTCACCATGTACCTGTCATAAGATGAAATAAAGATGATAGGGCAGTTGATCTGCACCTTTTCAAAAATGCCAAATGACAACCCATCACTGAGCTGGATGTCAGAAAAGATCAGATTGATGCCTGTGCTGGTTTTTAAATAGCTCACCGCATCGGATACTCTTCCCAATATTTGCCTGACCTCTACATCAGGTCTTAGTTCAGCGAGTGTACTGGCCAGCAGGTCCGCGCTAATTGGATCGTCTTCGATGATTATAGTTGTGATCATTCATTTTCAGGCTTTGGTTCATGGGTAGTTTTACAATAAACTGTTCGGCCGATTCCAGTACATGTATGTGCTGGTTGCAAAGGATCCTGTAGCGTGAACGCAGGTTCTTCAGGCCTATGCTTGAAGAATATTCAGTGACCTCCTGGATCTTTTTGGAATTGCTGACCACCAGGTATCCTTTTTCTACTGCAATGCGGATAGATAACGGGTTTTCCTGGTCAAAATAATTATGCTTGATGGCATTTTCCACCAGTAGCTGCAGGCTGAAAGGCAGCACCATCTGCCACCTTGCTTGATCAAGGTGAGCATAGCTGACTGTAATATTGTTCTTATACCGGATCTGGAGCAGGTAAATATAGTTCTCAATAAATTTTACTTCCTCCCCAAGCGTAATAAAATCATTGCTGCGGTTCTGCAGAAAGTACTGGTAAACCTGTATTAGTTTGCAGGCGAATTGCTCCGCAGTTGCCCGGTCATTTTTTACCAGGTAATACAAAGGCATGAGGGTATTGTAAACAAAATGCGGATCCAATTCATTCTTGAGCAGGTTGACCTCGGCTCCCAGCAGTTCGCGGTCCAACTCTTCCACCACCCGTTCATCAATCATTCTTTCATTGCTGAGAAAGATGATCTCGTAAAGAAGGGCGAAGATCCAGACCAGGGCCACAGCCAGCGCTGTGCTGGTCAGCAGGCCAAAATGGAATAGCCCATCCAGGAATACAAACTGCCAGATTAGGTTGAATGCGCCGACAGCAAGGAAACTAAAAACTCCTGTTGCAAGGAAGATCTTCCCGATTTTTTTCAGTACCAAATGAGAAGGCGTCTGTTTACGCACCTGCAGCATCAAATAAACGGAACCAATCCAGATGAGGGAAGCGGCCAGCAAAAAATAAATGAATGATAAAACCTGCGTGCGCAGATCAATAGGGAAGGGAAGGAAAATCCTGGTTGAGTAGGGGATGAGCAGGCCCATTAGGGGGATGAATAGCCATTTGAGAATCCTGTCGTTCACCATATACCTTGAGTTTACCGGGTTAATGAATTTTCATGTTTAGGTTTTTTAGTTAATGATTCTCACGGCATCCTGGCTGACAATACAAATATGCAGGGGTTATGGTTAATTAGTAATCATGTAATTGCCATGTTATACCAGCGGAAGCATGTTCTTTTGAATGGTTGGAGTCAAGGCGATTTTTTACCGCCGGGAAAGAAGGGCCAGCCTACGCTGAAGCTTGTGCCTCCGCTAAAGCTTCAGCGACACGCGGACGGCTGGTGAAACGCCAAGGAAAGCAAAAAGTTTTGATTTGATTATATGCATAAATAAAAAGGCATAGCCTTCGCTTCAGCCAAGGTTACCTTACCGCTTCCTTTGCTATTTACTAAGTCAGAAAACTATTGATCACATTTTCAAGCTCCATTCAAATCTGAGAAATAGCCGCTTAGGCGGGAAGGACGGTAAGTAATGCCTAATTATCAGGCAAACTGTATAGATTTCATAAAGATCCCAATTTCGAAATTTATAAAACAGAAAATTTCCACAACCACTACTTACCGTTTCCTTCCCGTCCTTACCGCCTTCCCGGCTATTTTCTTTTTTCCATTGATCACGTTTCTTACATGCTTCATATTGTAATATTCATGTTTCATGAATTTTATTTTTTAAATAAACATTCAACACTTTAGTTTCATAATATCTCATGTGCGAAGCAGTGTTCTCATTGTTTCAGAAGTTTAATAGATAATTGAAAATTACCAGAGGCGGTTTCCACCGCCTTTTATTATAATACATGGCCGCGAAGGCGGAAAGGTGGTCAGGTGGTAAGTAGTGAATCCCTTTCATAAACTATCACTCTGCGTTGTCTCCTTTTCTCTGTTTCTCTGCGGTGAAAAATCTCACATAATCATGTTTCACATTGATTTCATCATCCTTCACCAAATATCTCTTCACCCTTCGTAGCATATCGTCTCATATTGTTGTCCTGATAGATCAAACATCACATAAAACAACGTCTATGAAAAGAATGCTGTTCTTTCTGACCATGCTTTTATTTATGAGTTCACTGGCATGGTCGCAAACCACAACCATCACCGGTCAGGTTAAAAACGAGCGGGGCGAACCTGTACCTTTCGCTAACGTCTCCGAATCCGGCACACGGAATTCAGTACAGGCCGATGCCCAGGGCAATTTCACTATCAGGGTACAACCAGGCGCCCAACTGGTATTCTCTGCTACTGGCCATGCGGCCCGCACTGTTCCCGCCGCTAATGGCGACGTCATTCTCAACACACAGGCTGGTGACCTGCAGGAGGTAGTGATCACTACCGGTCTTGGTATTCAAAGGCAATCCAAAGAAGTTGGTTATGCTACTGCCAAGATCAATAACAAAGAGCTCACGCAGGCCCGCGCGGTAAATTTGCAGCAGGGACTAGCCGGCAAGGTATCAGGACTTAATGTAATTACCACCAACAACAGTGTTTTTGAAAATACACGGATTAATCTTCGTGGTATCAGGTCACTCACCGGCAATAACCAGCCCTTGCTGGTGGTAGATGGTATTCCCACTCCGCTGGATTATATCAGCTCACTCAATCCCAATGATGTGCAGGACGTCAACATTCTCAAAGGAGCTTCCGCCGCGGCCATCTATGGTCCCGATGGTGTAAATGGTGTGATCATTGTCACCACACGCCGCGGTACCAGGAACAATCCTGTTATTACACTTAGCAGCAGCTACCAGGTGAGCCGGGTGTCTTACCTGCCCGACCGCCAGCGTCGGTTTGGTACCGGATCAACCAATGATATCTTCGGTAATCCTGTTTTTGATCCCTTTGAGAATTTCTCTTATGGCGACAGGTTCGACGGTACCGTGCGCAATATTGGCCATGTGCTGGAAGATGGTACCTACCAGCAGCTTGTGTATGCAGCAACAAAAGAAGACCAGCAGAAAAAATTCTTCAACCAGAATGGTTCTGTTCTGCAGAATGATGTTTCTTTTTCAACGCAGGATTTTTATATGTCTGTCCAGGATGCCAAGATCAATGGCATCGTTCCCAATGACAGGAACCGCAGGACTTCCGTACGCTTCAATGCCGGCAAGGAATACGGAAGATTCAAGGCAAATTTTAATCTCAATTATATCCAGTCCAATTACAATGTAATGGACCAGAACACTTATGCTTTCCGTTTCCCGGCGTATAGCGGCAGCATTTATAATGCAGTAATGCAAACCGCAGCGCATATACCGCTGACAGAGTATAAAGACTGGAGAAATGACCGTTATGCGCAGTACTCCAATTATTATAATGAATATGCGCCTAACCCTTACTGGGCAATTGATAACCATAGGCAAATCGGAAGAACAGATGACCTGCTGGGTGCTCTCGAGCTCAAGCTGAATATTGCTTCCTGGCTCCAGGCAACAGGCAGGGTAGGTACCAATTTCACTTTTGGTTCAAGCAAGGTTGAAGTATCACCTGTACAGCCAACTGCGTGGGCGCAGGTCAACAGGAATGCTGTAGGTTATAGCGCAAGACCCGGCATGGTACAGGATTTCCAGAACCAGGTGAGCCGCATCAATGCTGAATTCTTTTTGAATGGCCGCCGGAACATCAGTGATTTTTCTGTGAGTTACCTTGCTGGTACACAAATCAGGCAAAACCAGACGAGGCAGATCAATCTACAGGGAAATAACCTGGTAGTGCCCTATCTCTTCAATCTCTCCAACAGAACAGGTGAGATCGTGGCTCCTATTGTTAATGGTTTCCAGACACCGCTGCAGGCTAATACACAGAACCGACTGGCATCTGTTTTCGGAACCATTGGTTTTGGTTATAAGGGTTGGGCTTATCTCGAACTTACCGGGAGAAATGACTGGGACAGCCGTTTGATGATAGAAAACAATTCTTATTTCTATCCAAGCGCCAATGCATCCGTGGTTTTATCTGAAGCTATTGACGCGTTGAAGGTTTCAGGTTTCATGTCTTACCTGAAACTGAGAGCATCATGGGCCAAATCAGGTAATGTAAACCTGGGTACTTACGCGCTTGCACCTACTTATACTGCTGCAGGCGGATTTCCTTATGGCAACCTGCCCGGTTATACTGCGGATAATCTCATCCCTGATCCCAATCTCAAACCAGAGTTTGTGGAGTCAAAAGAAGTGGGAGTTGAACTGGGTTTCCTGAAGAACCGCATCAACCTGGATGCAACCTGGTATCATCAAAAAAATACAGACCAGATTCTTGCCATCCAGACCTCTTCTACTACAGGTTATACACAACGTTTAGCCAACACTGCTGACTTTGAGAATTATGGATTTGAAGTTGACCTGAGGCTGACACCATTGGTAAACCTGGGTAAAAATCTAAGAATCGATTTCAAAGTGAATGCGACCTATAATGATAACAAGATCCTGAGACTGGCAGATGGTGTGAATGAATTATCCATTGGAGGTTCCAATAATTTCATCCAGACCAAGGTGGGCGCACCCACTGCTTCCAATTTCGCAATTGTTGGTTTGCCTGCATTTGTTTTCAAGCTGAGTGATTATGACAGGGATCCGCAAGGCAGGGTGATCGTTGATGAACAGGGCAACCCTCACCTGAGTGACAGCCTGGTTGTTCGCGGACGCACCATGCCTAAATGGATCCTTGGTCTGAATCCAACTATTACATGGAAAGGACTCACTGTTGGTATGACCTGGGATTATAAAGGTGGCCATGATATGTACCATGGTCTTGGTACTGATATGGACGGTTACGGTATCAGTGCACGCAGTGCCCAGTTTGACCGCCAGCGTTTTGTTTTTCCCAATTCTGTTTATTGGGATGGAGCCAAATATGTGCCTAATACGGACAGGCAGGTTTCAGGAAATGGTATTGATTTCTGGGGTAACGATGCTTACAACACGCAGGTTGCCACCAACTATTTTTCAAGCGCGGCTGCATGGAAACTGCGAGAGCTTTCCATTTCCTATGAGCTGCCTTCAAAATGGCTGGCCGGTACTAAAGTGATCAAGCGTGCTACGGTAAGTTTTGTTGGAAGGAATCTTTTGACCTTCCTGCCTGAAAGCAACCAGTGGAGTGATCCGGATTTCAATTATGCCACCAATAATACCAATGGATTGAGTAGCGTGTTCCAGACACCACCGGTGAGAACATTTGGCGGCTCCATCAGCTTAAACTTTTAAAATCTAATGAATATGCGATATAAAATTAAAACACTGTTCATTGCCGCATTCATGGCTGCATTGCTGCCGGCATGCAAGAAAGATTTTTTCGATATCAACCAGAATCCGAATGACCTCACCGCAAACAGCATTACTTCTGACCTGATTGTACCTGCTGCCCTGCATAATGTAGGAGCGTTGGATGCGGGAGGTAACTCAGTGGGTTATGACTGGCTGAACAAATGGATGGGTTACTGGTCCAATTCAGGGTCCTTTGCACCCACGCAGGAAGAATCAACCTATAATATCACAACGGGTTTTCTCACCGTAAGATGGACAGGCACCTATAACTGGCTCAATGATTTTTATATTATCGAAGAAAAAGCAACGGCAGAAGGAAACCTGTTTTATGCAGGCATTGCCAAAGTAATGAAGGCAAGAGGTTTCCAGGACCTGGTAGATCTCTATGGTAATGTTCCTTATACGGAAGCCTTTCGCCTGAAAGAATTTCCAACTCCGAAATACGACAAGGCGCAGGATATCTATACCGATCTTCAGCGGGTACTGGATGAGGCAATTGAAATTTTTGAAAATGAACCACTGCCTGCAGGTGCTGCCTCGGTTGATATCATGTATAACGGCAACAGGAATCTGTGGATACGGTTTGCCAATACTTTAAAACTCCGTTTGCTGATCCGCCAGTCGGAAGTGCCTGGCTTTACTCCTGCAGCCGAAGTGGCGAAAATTGTTGCCAAAGGAGGTGTGTTGAGATCAGGAGAATCCGCTGATGTAAATCCGGGTTATAGCAATGCACCTGGCAAACAGAGTCCATTTTACGGTGTGTTTGGTTTTACTGTTACCGGTGTTTCAGCAGAAGAAGGTGACCGTGCCAATGCCAATTTCCTGGCAACATTAAAACTCAACAATGATCCGCGCATGCAAAGGTATTTCCGCCCTGCTGCATCACCTGCCAATCCTTCCGATCCCTATGTAGGTACTGAATATGGGGAAGCTCCTGATGAAGCATTCAACTCGGCAAGGACTTCCGGCTTTGGCCCCGGCCTGGTGGGAAGTGCTTCACAGTCACAATGGATCCTCACCTCGGTGGAAAGTTTATTTCTCTACGCGGAAGCGGTGGCGAGAGGATGGATCGCGGATGATGCGCAGCAGGCTTATGAAAACGCGGTGCGTGAATCCTTCACCTGGCTGGGTGTGCCTAACGCGGTAACTGCCGCCAACAACTACATGAATAATGTAGCCACGGCTAACTGGGCCAATGCCGGTGCAACGGTGATGGACAGGGTACGTTTTATTGTGTACCAGAAATACCTTTCTCTTGCCGGCATCAATGCCCTGGAAGCCTGGAGTGATTACAGGAGACTGGGTGTGCCTGCCAACCTTCCGCTTTCTGTGGATCCCGGAAGGATCGGAAGTGGATTGCCTGTCAGGCTGCTTTATCCAACGCAGGAATATGCAGTGAATCGTCAGAACGTGGAATTAGAAGGAAATATCAACCAGTTTACCTCGAAAATTTTCTGGGATCAATAAACCAAAAAACAAAAAATATGAAAAGGCTGAATATAACGATCATGGTTTTTTTCATGGCTTCGGCACTGTTGCTCATTGGATGTCTTAAGGATAAGGATTATGAAGCAGGCCTCCGTGGCATCGACATCAATGAGAATATGAGGATCATTGAAATACCGGGACCTTCCGATGGTTTCATAAACGTGGACCTGCTGGGATCCGATAATGATACAGTTTTGAATGCGGTGCTGGTCAGGCTTGCCAGTGCTAAACCTGCAGCGCAGGACATTCAGGTAACAGTTGCACTGGATCCCTCTGCCGTTGATGCTTACAATAACGCTCATGGTACCAGTTACGTGGTACCTGCAGCTAACCAGTATTCGATTCCTTCTCTCACAGTGACCATACCAAAAGGAGAAAGAGAAGCCTATATCAGTTTGTCAACAAAACCCAATAACCTGCTTGGCGCGGAGTATGCACTTGGATTTAAAGTGCAAAGTGTTTCAGATCCAACAGTGAATGTGAGTGGTAATTTCAATACACAGGTGGTAGGACTGACCATCAGGAATCAATATGACGGCAGCTACCGTTTCCGCGGGCAGGTGATTCATCCAAGTCTGGGTGGAAGTTTTACGGATGACGGCTATCCATGCGGAACTTTTACCCTGGTAACAGCCGGAGCTAATTCAGTAGAGCTTGCACCCGCGCAACCTTATGGTAATGGAACCATCCAGGGAATTTTCGGGGTTTATCCCAGGTTCAATATTGACCCGGCTACTAATAAAGTAACGGTAACGGATGCTGCAGGATCACTGTCAAGTGTAGAAAGTTTTTCGGATTATGACAGTCGTTATGATCCGGCTACCAGGACATTTTATGTGAAGTGGGGATGGAATGGAAGCAGGGTGGCATGGGATACACTTACGTATTGCGGACCAAGATAATGATGAGGGCGGATGGCCATTGGCTTCGGGCTAATGGCTGTTGGCCCTCTGTTTCTTATCTTCGGCCCCGATGAAAATAAAGTTACCATTACCGGCCTGGACCATATTGATTCCTGTAGTAGCATGGATTTTATATTTCTATGATAGTTCTCCAACTGGTACTTTTCTGACCATTTTGCTTTCGGCGGCACTCATTGGTTCAGTGCTGGCTGCGGTGCACCATGCGGAAGTGGTGGCGCACAGGGTAGGAGAGCCCTTTGGTACACTTGTGCTGGCCATTGCCATTACCGTTATCGAAGTTTCGCTGATTGTATCACTGATGCTGGCAGGAGGTCCGGGTGCGGAGACCTATGCGAGGGATACCGTATTCGCGGCCATTATGATCATCCTTACCGGCATCATTGGTCTTTGTCTCTTTGTAGGCGGCATCAAATATAAAGAGCAATCCTTCGGAGGTTTTGGTGTCAGTGCATCTTTGATCGGGCTCATCGCCATTATCGTACTTACCCTGGTACTCCCGAATTATACCGTTAGTGAAGTGGGGCCAGTTTACAGTAAAAGCCAGATGATTTTTGTTGCCGTAGTTTGTTTGATTCTCTATGGTTCATTTGTAGCGATACAAACCGGCCGGCACCGTGATTATTTTCTTCCCAAAGGCGCAGATGAATCGAGGGAAGATGCACATGCCGAACCACCAACTTTACTAGCTACCTGGATGAGCCTTTTTCTCCTGCTGGCCTGCCTGG
>JAEYUA010000163.1 GCA_023433755.1 Bacteroidota bacterium
CCGGACCGTGTGACCTGGTAAGGATTGATACCTGTAGCTGAAAGATCAGCATTTCCATAATCCCACCTGTTATTCACATGATGGGCCAGCCTGCACAGGCTCCTGTTGAAACCTGTCAGCTCCTGCGCTAATGGCCATTGCACCGTGATAGTGGCGTTGGAACCACCAGAGACATCTTCAGAGATCATCCAGGTAGCACTGACGGCATTGGTTGTTATGGCACCGCCGGCGGCACCTTCATTGAGAACGGTGGGCATTACCCGTACACTTACCTGGTCGGTAGCGGAGCCGGCCGTGAAGGCTATGGTGGCGGGAAGGTAACTGCTGGCTGTGCCCACAGGAAAGATTTTATTGGATCCTGCGGGAAGATTTTGTTTCAATACTCCATTGCCGGCGGCTATGAAATAGCGTGTGCTGGTATAACCGGTAAGTGTAGCCGAAGATCCTAAACTAAGAATATTATTTGCCAGGTTGAATTTACCTGATGTAAATACCAAAGAAGAAATCACCGAAATATTCGATGAGAGTGCAATGCCTGCCGCATTGTTTACTTGTAGCTGGTTAAAATTTGTTGCAGATGAACCGCCGATGGTCTGCAAACTGATCCCGTTCAATGCCACCGTTCCGTTGTTATGAATAAAGGCAGCATTGTTCGTAAAATTTCCTTTAAGGTTCAGGGTACCCGATGTTGCAGTAAAATTCCCTGCGGTTAAAGACAGGTTTCCATTGACGGTAAGTGATGAAGGTGATGTGAAATTCCCTGAGGTAAGCGTAAGATCTTGGGTGGAAACGGTGTTGGTACCTGCGCCAAAGCTAAGGGTGGTACCCGCAGTTTTAGCAATGGTAATATTTTTGAAGTTGACTGATGCCGGACCAGAAACTGCCTGCGCGCCGGTACCATTGAAAGTAACCGTTCCCCCCGTAGCATTGAAACTTCCGTTGGCAACGAGGTTGGCGCTGATGTTCAAATTTCCATTCCCGGAAATGGAAAGTCCTGCACCACTATTGATGGTAAGGTTCCTGCAGTTAGCAGTGGCGGTGATTTGTGGACTGTTAAGCGTTCCTGAAGGAATGGTTACATCGGTGGTGGAAACCGGCACACCCGAACACCAGTTGGAGGCATTATGCCAGTCGGAACTCACCGAACCATTCCAGGTACCGGGTGCATTTACAACAACTGTTATGGTAGCCTGGGGACTGGTGCAGCCGCTTACTGTTTGGGTAACCACATAATTGGTTGATCCTGCTGTTGCCGTGGAAGGTGTGGGGGCTGTTGATCCGGTATTGACTGAAAACTGGAGGTTGTTGAATACCCTGGCCCCTGCCGGAGCCACACCGGTCAGGTTCACTGTTCCCGATGCTTCGGAGATGGGGAAGGACGGGTTGTCCGCGCCAATATTTCCGTAGCCGCCTGAAACACCAATGCTGTAATTGCCTGCAGTTGCCAGGTTGAAATTAAAAACATTGCTAACCCTGATGGCAGATCCTCCTGCGGTGATGGTGCTGTTGGTGGAAGAAGTTGCAATAACGGCACCTGACCCATTATAGATCGAAAGTACCAGGCCGGTAACATTCTGCCAGGGAGTGATATGATAATCCACAGAAGTAATCACCACATTGGTTTTAGTGGTGGTGAAATTCAGCTTGGCACCGGTGCCCCACCTGCCATCCACAAATGTTGTAGTGGCCAATGAGGCAGTGCCTCCTACGGTACCGGTTACTACGCTTCCTGATCCCCAAACAAGGTTGCTGCCTGTTGCTGTAAGCTGCGCAGCAGCCGCATTCTGGCAATAACTTACCGGGCTGGTTACACCAGGGGCGGCAGGTGTGGTTGTAACTGAAAGAACAGATGTAGTACTGGTAACGGGTGTTCCATCAGATACCACGCAAGTATAGTTGCCTGCATGAGTACCCAGTACGGAAATAATTGTATAACTGGCGCTGTTAGCTCCGGCGATATTGACCCCGTTTCTTCTCCATTGATAAGTGAGGCCTGAACCGGTGGCAGTAAGGCTTATGGTAACATTGGTACCTGTGCAGGCAGTTTGGGAAGCCACTGGCTGGCTTGTTATGGTTGGAATAGCAAATGAATCAAATGAAAAACTAAAAAAGAATATAGCGGTCAGCAAATAAGTACGGCACAATGATAAACATTGCCCTGAATGAGATGGGTACATAAGATTAGGCGTTTTCTAAGGTTTGGATCCAGCTAAGAGTAAACTTTAGTTTTGAATCGGGTGCAAAATAGAGGCGGATTAGTAGAATTGCAAGTGATGTTAAGGAAAATTACCTAAACCTGATCGTAATTTCCTCACGAAAAATCCGCGTAACCTGCATTTATATTTCCCAAAAACCTCCGGATATCCAAATAGCCGCATGTATAAGAGCCCTGTCATTCATTCATCTACGAAAAAGGACCTTTCGTCTTTTAATAATACGTTTTTAGATTTTTATAACGTGTATAGCGGTTAGAGTTTTTTATTTTTATTTAACCAGGATGGATTGAACCATTGATAATTTTTTCCATCCTAAAACCGTTAGAACAACACTATGAATATCTTCCACCAATTAGCCGTTTCCGTACTGGCGCTTGGCCTTTCGGGAATCCCCGCTCCTGCCGCGGAAGCCGTACATTTTACCAATACTGAAATTGCAGACAGTTACAGGGAGCCCAATGATATTATTCCCTGGTCGGCAAAGAGACTGGGATGGGAAGATTTTTTATGTGAACCCAAAAAAGGCACCGAAGCGGTAGCTTCCACCAGCACTTCACTGGGCATTGCCTACCAGATGCAGGGTGGCCGACTTTCTTACGATATCACCTGCCATTTCTCAAAAACCAAATCGTGGGGACTGATGAAGACCGATTATATCCTGGCCCACGAACAGGGACATTTTGATATTACAGAGATCTTCGCCCGTAAACTCAACGAAGCGCTCCAGAATTACGATTTCAATAAAAGGACATTCAAAAACGATATCAGCGAGATCTACCAGTCGATTGTACGTCAGAAGGAAGAATTCCAGAAAATGTATGATGGTGAAACAGATCACAGCCGTAAAAGGAAGGCTCAATACGAATGGCTGGAAAAGATCCAGTCCCTCCTGGATGAAACCGATCATTACGCCGCTTATCCCTGATAACGGTGCTGTTTTTGCAGCAATGCCTACATGAAATCATATGTATTATCCTTTGTAGCTGCTGTCCTATTTGCCGTGGCGGCCATCATGGGTTTTATGAGTGAGTCCCATGCCCGGGGTGTTATCGGGGCCATTGGTTGTATTTCATTCCTGCTGGCCGGGATTCACTGGAAACGTAAATCTCAGAACAGGCCATAAAGCTGCGCATCAACCTTGCTGATAATCTTACCAAGATCCTCTTCTTTTTGAGGGAAACGGTTATCATCCACATTGATGATCAGCAAAGGTCCTTCTTTGTAATTTTCGATCCATTTATTGTAATACTCATTGAGGCGCTTGAGATAATCCAGGCGGATGTTCTCCTCATACTCTCTTCCCCTGCTCTGGATCTGGCCTACCAATGTGGGAACGGAAGCCTGCAGGTAGATCAGCAGGTCAGGCGGTTGCACCATTCCTTTGAGGGTCTGGAAAAATTTGAAATAATTATCAAAATCCCTTTTGCTCATGAGACCCATCTCGTGCAGGTTCGGTGCAAAGATGTGGGCGTCTTCATAAATGGTGCGGTCCTGGATCACGGTTTCGGTGCCACTGTGGATCTCCACCAACTGGTTGATGCGGCTGTTTAGAAAATAGATCTGTAACTGGAAGCTCCAGCGTGGCATATCCTCATAAAAATCGTTCAGGTAAGGATTGTGATCCACATCCTCGAAATGAGGGATCCATTTGTAATGTTTGCTGAGAAGCTCCGTTAACGTGGTCTTGCCTGCACCAATGTTCCCGGCGACAGCAATATGTTTGGGTTTTTTTGATTTGGCCATCCGGAAAAGAGAATAAATAAGTGTTGCTAAAAATAGAGTTTATTTTCAATCCGCCAACTTCATGAAAGCGGCTTCATTCAGATGCTGTAATTCAATCCGATCATTTCCCTCGCCGCCTTTATAGTTTGCTGCGCGCTTTCCCTTGATCTTTCCGCGCCCTGGTTGATGATCTTAACCAGGTAATCACGGTCCTGGTAAATGGCTGTTGCTTTTTCCCGGATTGGTGCAATAAATCTGACCATGTCCTCCGCTAACTGCTTTTTCATATCTCCATAACGGATGGATGCTTTGCTGAAATCATCCATGAATTTAGCGGTGGTACCTTCTTCACTAACTAGACGCATCAATTGAAAAAGGTTGTTAATATAATCAGGCATTTCTGATCCCGGTTCGGTGGGACCCGCATCTGTTTTGGCCTTCATCACTTTTTTCCGGATCAGGTCATCATCATCGGCAAGGTATAGTGTGGCGAACTGGTTCTCACTTTTGCTCATTTTACCGGCGCCATCCAGGCCAGGGATTTTGACCAGGTCTTCACCAAAATTAAAAGCCGTGGGTTCCGGGAATAAATCTCCATAACGGTGGTTGAACCTTTGCGCGAAATTTCGGGTGATCTCCAGGTGCTGCTCCTGGTCCTTACCCACAGGCACATACTTCGCCCGGTGGATCAGGATATCTGCACTCATTAACACTGGATAAGTAAGCAGGCCTGCATTCACATTCTCCGGCTGCAGCCTCACCTTGTCCTTGAAGGTAGCGGTCTTTTCAAGTTCACCCTTATAGGCCAGCATATTCAGGAGCAGGTAAAGCTCCGCGATCTCGGGGATGCTGCTCTGAACATAGAGACAAACCTTTTCAGGATCAAGTCCCGCCGCAATATTTTCCGCCAGCACCCGCATCACACTTTCCTTAAGGGCTTTTGTATCGGGATGCGTAGTGAGTGAATGCCAGTCGGCCACGAAAAAATAACAGTCATAGGCTTCCTGCATGCGCACATAATTGCGCATGGCACCAAAATAATTTCCCAGATGCAGAAACCCTGTGGGCCTGATGCCACTTACAACGATCTCTTTTGCCATAAGGCGGCAAATATACCTCCTTCCCTCAAAGGCATTTCCAATTCGTTTGATTTTGCCGTTTCCTGAAAGTCTGCATGGGGTATCTTTGTCCAATGCAGGCAACTAAACAATTGCTGGAAAAATTATCAAAACTCTCCATGTTGCGTTTCACCGAAGCTGAATCAGCCGAGATGGGCGCTGAACTGGAAAAAATGATTGGCTTCATTGATAAGCTCAGGGAACTTGACACCACCGGTGTGGAGCCCCTGCTTCATATGAGCCATAATATGGACCTGTTACGTGAAGACCAACCTTCGGGCATGATCAGCCGTAAGGAAGCATTATCGAATGCCCCGCACCACGACGGCATTTATTTCAAGGTACCCCAGGTGATCAAAAAACCCAGGTAAACATGAAGCCCATCATACATCTGGAAGATATCAGGAAGAATTATTTTCTCGGCCACCAGGTCATAGAAGTGCTTAAGGGCATAACGCTGGACATATTTAAAAATGAATATGTAGCCCTGATGGGACCTTCCGGGTCTGGCAAGAGTACACTGATGAACATACTTGGCTGTCTCGATACGCCTACCGCGGGCATCTATATGCTGAATGGTAAGGATGTAAGCCGTACTACCGATAATGAACTGGCCGAGGTTAGAAACCGAGAAATCGGTTTTGTGTTCCAGCAGTTCAACCTGCTGCCCCGGCTTACCGCGGTTGAAAATGTGGCCCTGCCCCTGGTGTATGCGGGTGTATCCAAAAAATTAAGAACAGAAAAAGCTTTGGCGGTGCTGGAGAAAGTAAATCTTGCCGACAGAAGTCATCACCGACCCAACGAATTGAGCGGGGGCCAGAACCAGCGTGTGGCCATTGCGCGGGCACTGGTGAATGACCCGGCGATCATCCTGGCCGATGAACCCACGGGAAACCTGGATTCCAAAACATCGTATGAGATCATGGAGATCTTTACCAGGATACAGGAACAGGGTAATACCATCATACTGGTAACACATGAGGAGGACATTGCCAATTATGCCCACCGCATTGTGAGACTGCTTGATGGAGTGATCAACAGCGATAAGGTGAGGGAGCTGCATGGTCCACTTCGTGAACCCATCACCTGATCGTATCCATTCACCACTGCCTCTGCTAAAGCTTACGCTAAAGCTTCAGCGCACATTGTAAGCGCATATTGTAAGCGCACGCAGATGGCGGGCTCACCATTCACCCCGCCTTCGCTAAAGCTATGGCGGGCGCAGCATTCACTATTCACGAATTCACTAATCATGGCTAATAAAATCTATACAAAAACCGGCGACAAAGGCACCACTTCTCTCATAGGAGGTACCAAGGTTCCCAAGAATGATATCCGCATCGAAACCTATGGAACCGTGGATGAACTGAATTCATGGATTGGGTTGATCAATGACCAGCTTAATGGAATGGAATCTTCAGAATTAAAAGAGATCCAGGACCGTTTGTTTACCATTGGATCCGCGCTTGCTACTGATGGGGAAAAAGAGCCTAAAATGAAACTTCCCGACCTGGTGGAAACCGATATCGAATTCCTGGAACAGAGGATCGATGCCATGACCTCCGCCCTACCCGAGATGAGGTCCTTCATTCTTCCGGGGGGCCATACTACAGTATCCTCCATTCACATCGCCCGCTGTGTGTGCCGACGTGCAGAAAGACTGGTGGTAAACATGCAACAGCATGAACTGTTTGTAGATGAAAAACTGGTGCGTTACCTGAACCGCCTGAGCGATTACCTATTTACCCTGGCCCGCTATGCTGCCATGAAACTGGGTGTGGAGGAAGTAGCGTGGAAGGCCCGCATGTAACCTGGTAACAGGATTTCAAGATCAACTCATCCTTCCATCTTTCATAGTGAGCATACGGTCGCTCAGCCGCGCCAGTTCTTCATTATGCGTTACAATTAAAAAAGTCTGGTTGAATTCTTTTCGAAGGTCAAAGAATAGCTGGTGGAGCTCACGTGCATTGGCTGTATCAAGATTACCTGTTGGCTCATCGGCAAAAACAATATCGGGATTATTAATAAGCGCCCTGGCAACGGCCACTCTCTGTTGTTCACCACCCGACATCTGGCTGGGTTTATTATGCAGCCGGTCCTGCAAACCCAGGATGGTAAGCAGGCGCATGGCCTTTTCCTTAACTTCTTTTTTATTGGAATGGATCCAGCCTGCGATGCACACGTTCTCCAGAGCCGTGAATTCAGGCAGAAGGTGATGAAACTGGAAAACAAAGCCGATCCTCTTATTCCTGAAAGCTGCAAGCTGGTCAGGTGAAAGTCCTTTCTTTTCCAGGTAAGAAAGTTTGGTATCGGTAACCATGGTACTGCCCAGTTTATCGTGCCAGCCCACTGGTCTTGAATTCAGAAAAGTAAAAATCTCAAAAGGGATCAGCCGTGCCAGTGAGCGGTTAACAATATTGACCAGGGAAGGCTTTGAATAGTCACGGGCCATCATCACTTTGGAACCGGTAAGAAATTTGGCAGGTGATCTTCCCAACCAGGTTTCAGTAAGTGTGTAATAAAGAAAAAGAAGAAGGATGGTGAAGAGGGTGAGCCAGGTAATTCCATTGTATTCCCCCACAGCCGGAATGGATTCCAACAGGAAATTAAATAGCAGGTTGGAAAGTAATGAAACAATTGCCATGTCAAGGACCACATGCACCAGCCTTTTCCACCAGGGGGCTGGTTGCACTTTCACTTCGGGCCGGCTTTCGATCCGCACACCGCTGATATCAACCATTCCCTGGTCTGCGGCATCAAGTGTACCCAAAATATGGAGAAGCGTGGATTTACCAGAGCCCGAAGGTCCCACTATGCTAACGATCTCGCCGGCACTGATATCAATATCCACGCCTTTGAGCACTTCAACAGGACCGTACCTTTTGTGAATATTCCGGGCTGACAGCATGACCTTTTCCTCTTTTGAACGGCTCCAAATATCCTTAAACAATACCGCACAGCAAAGCCTGTCAGCGGCTTTTTAAACAACATTTGGAAAATTGAGTAATAAAACTACATTTGCGAAAAATTTGAAGGGAAGGATTTTGTGAACTGGCATAGAAATTATTCTTCAACTTTTTCAATAGTAACACTAAAAATAAAGCACGATGTTTTGGACGTTAGAATTAGCATCCTACCTGGAGGAAGCGCCCTGGCCGGCTACTAAAGATGAGTTGATCGATTACTCCATCCGTTCCGGTGCTCCTATCGAGGTAATAGAGAACCTTCAGGAACTGGAAGATGAGGGAGAAGTGTATGAAAGCATCGAGGATATCTGGCCCGACTATCCCTCGCAGGAAGATTTCATGTTCAACGAAGACGAATACTAAAAAGACCTATCGCATAAAAAAGCCCCCGTTTTTTCAGCGGGGGCTTTTTTTTTAGCGGGGTTTTTTATGTGCATCCAGTCCGCAGCGAAGCCACTCTACAAATTCACTCGGATCCGGTGTGTAGGTTTTTGTTTTGGTGAGGGCAATTTCGTCGGGGCTGATGATGGCATACTGTGGCTGGGAGGTCTTGTAAAAATTCTCCAACTGGAAATTGGTCCACTTATCTCCTACCGTGATGATCTTTTTCATTTCACCATTGCTGGCTTTGAATTCAAATTGTTCTGTAACCGGCAGCCTTTTTCTTTCATCCACATACAGTGATACCACAATGAATTCGGTCTTCATCAGGTCGGCCACCTCCGGATCGGTCCATACATTTTCTTCCATCCGCCTGCAGTTCACACAGGCCCAGCCGGTAAAATCGATGAGCATGGGTTTATTGGTCTGCCTGGAAAGCTGTAATGCTTCTTCGTAATCATGGAGCGGCTGCACATTGCGGATGCAGTTGACCGGCTTTTCATAAACACTGTAACAAAGTGGCGGAGGAAACCCGCTGATCAGGGTTAGGTTGGCGGCCGTGGTATTAGTGAGGCCGGGTATAAGATATACCGTGATGATGGCAAACAAAGCCGTAAAGCCCCAGCGCATGCGGGTCATTTTTGGTTTGGAAGTGTTGCGTCCTCTCAATATTCCCAGGAGGTATAACACTGTAAGTAACCCAATCAACACCCAGATGCCTATGAATACTTCTCTTTTTAATACATGCCATTGCTCCACGAGGTCGGCGTTCGATAAAAACTTTACAGCCAGGGCAAGCTCCAGGAATCCCAGCACCACTTTTACAGAATTGAGCCAGCCACCTGATTTGGGAAGCGATTGCAGCCATCCTGGGAACATGGCAAAAAGCGCAAAAGGCAATCCAAGCCCCACACCAAAACCAGCCATGCCAAAGCTTAACAAAGTAGCCCCACCTGTTCCTCCCCCACTTGAAACACCAGCGAGCAATGATCCCAGGATAGGACCTGTACATGAAAAAGAAACAATGGCCAGTGTAAGCGCCATAAAGAAAATGCCGCCAATATTACCAATGCCTGATTTGGAATCGGCCTTGTTAGCGAAATTGCTCGGCAATGTGATTTCGAATAAACCAAAAAAGGAAAGGGCAAACACAATGAAGATGGCAAAGAATACCAGGTTCACCCACATATTGGTTGAAATATTGTTCAGAATTTCCGGGTTGGCAGAATCCACCAGGTGAAATGGAAGACTCAGTAAAACATAGATCAGGAAAATGCTGAAACCGTAAAGCAAAGCATTAGCGATCCCTTTTTTCCTGTTGGCAGCTCTTTTCGTAAAAAAAGAAACGGTGAGTGGTATCAGTGGAAATACACAGGGAGTAATCAGGGCTATCAGTCCGCCGGTAAAACCAAGAATGAAAATGGTGAATAGGGATTTGTCTTCCGTATCATCATCACCACAATCATTAACGGGATTGCGTACGTCTATGGAAGCGATTTTAATCTCTTTGGCAACCGAGGTTCCACCTTCCAGGCTGGCAGTGAATACAAAAACACCCTGGTAATATTCCTCTCCTTTTCCATAACTGAAAGTCAGTGTATCCTGGAGGGTTTCCGGCACAGTGCCATTGATGGTGATCAGTTGTTTCCATACCACAGGGCCTTCATACATGGCCACCTCTTGTCCGAAGATGGGACTTTGGACCTTAAGCAGTTTCCCGGAGTCTTTCAGCGGCCCTGAAGTTTGAATGGCACTGTCGGAAAAATCAATTACGGTTGTAGGAACATCCAGTAAAACCTGCGGAGCATACAATTGCCAGCCTGCAGCGCCCTCTGAACTGAAGACCAGTTCATACTGGTTGGGGGCCACCCTGTTGCCGGTTGCCTTCCATTTGAAAACATCATTTTCCTGTGCTGCTGCGTTCAATCCTGCCATCAACAATACCAGGCATAATAGCAATCCGGCTTTCTTCATCTTGATCCAATTTAAAATACAAAACGAGTTCCCAGAGAACTCGTTTGCAAAAAAACACTAAATCATTTTATTATAAGGCTATAGATAGATTAACGGTTTTGGCCGGCAGGCATTTTTCATCGGTACATACCTGGTATTCCAGTTTACCGGTCACATTGGTTTTTGCTTTTCCCTTGAGTTTGACCTTTTGAACAAAACTCACTTCATTACTGTACTGGAATGCGGAAACATCCAGTTCTTTATCAACAAATTTTTCCATTTTACCGATCTCCTTCACATTGCCGTCAAATTCCAGTAAAGGATTTTTATTGAAGCTAAAACTTGTAGGAATGGCGATGGCATCCTTGGGCTGGTTCTGGCTGTACAAATGCCAGCCTTTGTTAAGCGTTGCGGTCATTCTTACCTCGTACACATTATCAGAGATCTTTTTGCTGCTGAATTTCCAACTGATCGGCTCTGCCTGTGCGAAAGCCATACTCGAAGTAAAAGCAGCCAGCATAATCAATAACCATTTCTTCATAGCTCCAAATTGATGTACAAATTTCTTAAAGATATTTTTGAAAACTTGTTAAAACAGGTCAGGCGGTTTCCAGGACCAGGGAAAATAACATTTCAAAAACCTTTCTGCCATCGGTATTTCCCAATGTGGCGGAACAGGCTCTTTCCGGGTGAGGCATCATGCCAAACACATTCCGCTGTTCATTACAGATCCCGGCAATATTTCTCACCGAACCGTTCGGATTGGCTTCGGAAACTATATTTCCTTCCGCATCGCAATAACGAAGCAGCACCTGCCCGTTCTGTTCCAGCCTGTCAAGGGTTTGTTCATCGGCATAATAACGCCCTTCTCCATGCGCAATAGGGATCCTGAGCACCCTGTTGTCCTGGTCTTTTACAAAAACATTCTTACAGATATATTGCTGGTTGTTATTCCTCAGCAGGGCTCCGGGCAGCAGGTGCGATTCGCAGAGAATCTGGAACCCATTACAAACCCCCAGCACCTTACCGCCACGACCGGCGAATTCAATAACAGATTGCATGATGGGGCTGAAACGGGCAATGGCCCCGGTACGCAGGTAATCGCCATAAGAAAATCCGCCTGGCAGAACGATGCAGTCTTCTGTTGAGAAACCTGAAAGGTCACTGTCTTTATGCCAGAGCATCACACATTCCTGTTTCAGATCGTGTACCAGCGCATCATGGATGTCCCTGTCGCAATTGGACCCCGGAAAAACAACTACACCAAATTTCATTTCAAGAATTTTGAGCAGCAAAGATACTCACCCGGCCGTTAATGCCATGTTGGAGTTCCGTATTGTTGAAAAATGATATAACCAATGGAAGCGGCAAAGAGCAGCAAAGGCAACCAGGGCCTGGAAGGATAAAAATACGCGGGGGCATGAAAGGCAGTGAAGGGAACCGTTACCAGGATCCAGGTATGAAAAGACAGGTCGCTGTTAATAAAAGGTACAAAAAATGCCAATAGCAGGTAAAGCAGTAAGATGCTCCAGTTCTTACGCACCTGGATGAGCATTTTCCTGAGATGGTTCTGCACAAAATAACCACCGATAATAAAGGGTATGGCCAGTAAAAGAGTAGCTGCAGCCAGGGGGATTGTTGAACGGAAATGTGGAACGGTAAAACTAATATTTGGGAAAAAATTCCGGATGCTCAACTGGTCGTTCAGAAAAAGATAAACAGCATGAAAATAATAAAGAGTGATCCACCCCAGGATGAAGAGGGCGATCTCATTAAGCCGGAAGGGTTTCAATATCAGTAAGCCCAGCAGAACGCAGATTACAAAGGCAGTGGACGGAAAGAAAATATAGGAACTCACGCCCGCAATCAGTCCAATATTATATACCTGCGGCCGTGCATTAGCTGCATTATACAACCTGAAAAGCAGAATGAACATCCAGATTATAAAAGTATTGGCCAGCAGGGGCGAAGAAAGATAATTCCATTCAGGCATCAGGGAGGTGACGATCATCAGGGCCATTCCAGGGAGGAAGTTGGGTCTTGCCATCATCCTGTACTCGTTCATAAGATAGTTCAGCATGAGGGCCTGCACATACAAAAGCATGAAAGAGATCACTGAATACAGCAGGTGGTCCTGGGGCAGCACCCGGATGAGCATGCGATAAAGATGTCCGTCAGTATCCCTGAGCACAAGGGCTTTGGGATAAAGGAACAAGGGCAATTTCAGCAGGAGCCCGAAAATGAAGAGAATACCAACATTACCGGGGGATTTTTGTTTGAAGACAGCAATCACATGGCAATGCTATTAATTAAATTCCAGTTTAGCAAAGCAAATGTAATTCCTGTAAAAGCAGGGAATGATTACCTGGTAGCTGCTTACCTGCTTTCCGTATTTGGGCATGAACTCATAACCCCTGTCCAGGTTTTTCAAAGTGGGATTATGACTTACCTGCCCGTCGGGCGATAGTGTAAAATCATTCAGGAGCAGTGTCCTTTTTTCATCCATATTAAAAATGTAATGGACCTGGCTGCCGGTATTGGCGGTTTGAAAGGAAATACGGTCATCACCCTGGTCATCAAACTGCTCTTTGTGAATGACATTACTCCATTGCAAAGCCCCTGAATTATCAAAAGAAAGAATGGCAAGGTTGTCCGCATGATGCCTCACCGAGTTTGAATTGTCTAATCGGTTTCTCCACCACCAATTGTTATAAAAAGGAGAATTGCTGGTGTAATAATCGTAGGAGTTGAATGGACCTCCATATAAATAGTTCCACCTGTTCCAGCTCCTCATTCTCGAAGTGGTATAATAGGCTTCGGTATTAATAATGAAACCACCATCTCTTTTGATGATTATATTCCTGATGAAATAATCATTGAAAGCGGTTTTGATATTGGCGTCTCCCTTGGCCTCCCTGCGCAGTTCTTCACCCAGAACCAGCGAATTTTCCATGGCGGGGTAGCGGGTAACCTTATCCCATACATAAAAATACAATCCTTCCACATTGCCTCGTTTCTGCTTATAATAGAAAGAGGTGAGGAAATAACGCTTGTTCACATTATCAATCTTCACATGCAAAGCATCAAGCAGCATATTGTTCTGAGGGATTACGATGTTCATCAGGGTATCTGAATGGGCTGGCTTCCACATCAGGCTGCTGGAAAGAATGGTTTCATTATTATTCCTGTTGAATTTGGCAAATACCAGGTCACCTTCATTGTCCACATGAAATTCATCGAGGTAGTCATTATGTTCTTCCATTGGCATCAGGAAGCGGCTTCTCTTTTGAAGTTCTAGCTGCTGGTCAAACAATAAGGTCGTAATAATAAAACGCGACCGGTTTCTTGAATTGATCTTGAACACCATCAATTTTGAGCGGTCCTCGCTGCTGATGGCTGTATATATGCGATTATTGGCGTTGAAACCAATATGCGTGGTATCGAGCTGAATGATATCAGAAACTTTTTTCCCGTTACCATCTATCCTTACTGCATTGCAGTACACTACGTTCTTTTTCTGGTACTGATAAATCATATAGCTGAAATCAGCATAAGGGAAAAAATCAATGTTGATCAGCCTGTCTTCCTGGATGTAATCCAGTTCCTCCTTTCCCACCTGCTCCATGTTATTATTGAAGACTACAACATGGTTCTTGCTGCGGTTTCCTTTATACACCAGGAAATTGCCTGAGACCTTGCCAATGATCTCGAAATTCATCCTGCGCGAATCGTCTTTTTCGGGTTCTGAGTAAACGATCCTCTGGGCAAGGGCTGTGGAAGAAAAACATAATAAACTGATCGTGAAAATCGAAATAAACCAACGCATAATCTCCAATAATTCTGTTACGGAATAAAGTTAACTTTTGTATCTCTTATAAGACGCCTAAAATTGGTTTTGGCTGCATGGCTGCTGGAATGGTATGCAACTATAATAACAGCCTAAGCGTATTTATTATTATTTTGACATAAGTTTTAACATATACCTTTATCCCTATTTTTTGTGACCCACTTCAAACACCCAAGTTTTTCTTAAAGTGAAAGCTCCACTTAATAAGGTTTCGGTAGCCGGACTTGTCATTGCCTTAGGCATTATTTACGGAGATATCGGCACCTCCCCGCTTTATGTTTTCAATGCCATTATTACGGACAGGGTCATTAGCCGGGAACTGATATTGGGAAGTCTTTCGTGCATCATCTGGACCATCACTCTTCAAACTACGTTAAAATATGTTTTCCTGGTTTTGAGAGCCGACAACCGGGGTGAGGGTGGCACCTTTGCTTTATACGCACTGGTGCGGCGGCAGAAAAAATGGCTGGTAATGCCCGCAATGATTGGTGGGGCTGCGCTGTTGGCCGACGGCATTATCACTCCTCCCATTTCCATTACTTCTGCAGTAGAAGGATTGAAGGAACTGGAAAGATTCCGCAATATTGAAGAATACGTTGTGTACATCGTGCTGGTGATCATCTCTCTTTTCTTTTTTCTTCAGCAATTCGGTACAGCATCCATTGGTAAATTTTTTGGCCCGGTGATGGTGATCTGGTTTTCCATGCTGGCTGTGCTTGGAATCATCCATCTCTCAGACGATTTCACCATCTTTTATGCATTCAGCCCGGTGTATGCTGCTGATTTTATTTCAACCTATCCCAATGCCTTATGGTTGCTGGGTGCTGTTTTCCTATGTACAACCGGGGCAGAAGCACTTTACAGCGATCTCGGTCATGCGGGCCGCGGCAATATCAGGGTATCATGGGCTTTTGTGAAGATCTGCCTGCTGCTGAATTACCTGGGCCAGGGTGCTTACCTGCTTTATGCCCATTCAGGCAAACTGGTGTCATCTGCAACCAGGTCACAATTTGGCATCAATGCTTTTTATGACCTTATGCCAGAGTGGTTCATTATCCCCGGAGTGATGATTGCAACCACTGCAGCCATCATTGCCAGCCAGGCCATGATCTCGGGTTCCTATACGCTCATCAGTGAAGCCATGCGGCTGAACCTCTGGCCCAAACTCAAGATCCGTTATCCTTCTGAAGCAAGAGGCCAGCTTTTTATTCCCTCCCTTAATTTTTTCATGTTCCTGGGTTGCGTGGGAGTGGTTTTATATTTTAAGACTTCGCAGCGCATGGAGGCCGCATACGGGCTGGCCATCATCGTGACTATGCTCATGACGACCGTACTCTTTTCCAATTTCCTGATCAGCCGCCGGGTACCCAGTGTGTATATCTGGATTTTCCTTGCCACCTATATTGCCATTGAATCCTTATTCACTTTTGCATTGCTCCAGAAATTCACACATGGTGGTTATATCACTTTAATTATTGGTGGACTGATGTTCGTGATCATGTATGTATGGCACAAGGCGCGGAAGATCAAAAACCGGTATGTGGAATTTGTGAGGCTGGAACATTACATTCCCAAGATACAGGAGCTTAGTAATGATAAAACTGTTCCTAAATATTCTACCCACCTGGTCTATCTTACCAGTGCCGACAACCCCAAGGAGATTGAGCATAAGATCATTTATTCCATTCTCAATAAAAAGCCAAAGCGGGCAGATATCTACTGGTTCATTCACGTGGATACCCTGGATGACCCGTACACCATGGAGTACAAGGTGGATCATATTATTCCCAATGATATCATCCGCATTGAATTCAGGCTGGGCTTCCGCGTGGATCCCAGGATCAACCTGATGTTCCGCAAAGTGGTGGAAGACCTGGTTGCCAACCGCGAAGTGAATATCACCAGCCGTTACGAAAGCCTGGAACGCAGCAATATCGTAGGTGATTTTACATTCATTGTGATGGAAAAATACCTGAGCCAGGATAATGACCTGCCTATCATGGAAAGACTGATCATGAAATTCCATTTCTGGCTCAAAGAGATCAGCCTGTCAGAGGAAAGAGGCTTTGGCCTGGATGCCAGTACGGTGATCATTGAAAAATTCCCGCTCATTGTAGCGCCTGTCACCAATCTCAAACTGAAAAGAGTAGGCGAATACTGAGGGATGTAGTATTTTACCGGCAAACCAGTACTGATTGCCCGGCATTGTTTATTATATCATCGGTGGAATCATTTTGCTTTCCCTGCTGGTTTATTTTTTCCAGGACCGCTTCATCTTCAAACCGGAAAAGCTGGATCCGGGTTTCGTTTTCAAATACGATATTCCCTTCCGTGAACTCAATTTTGATATTGAAAAAGGCGTACGGATCAACGGTCTTCATTTTTACCGCGACAAACCGCAGGGATTGATTCTCTTTCTCCATGGCAATACCCGCAGTATTAAAGGATGGGCCAAATATGCACGTGATTTTTACCGGTATGGGTATGACGTGGTGCTGGTAGATTACCGTGGCTTTGGAAAAAGCACCGGCCGGCGTAAGGAAGCCGAGATGCTCAAAGACATGCAGCATGTATACGAACGGCTGGCAGCAGAGCATACGCAGGAACACCTCATTGTTTATGGCAGGAGCCTGGGTAGCGGTTTCGCAGCCAAGCTGGCTTCGGATAACCGTCCCCGTTACCTGATACTTGATGCGCCCTATTTTAATTTCAGGAAAGTGATAGAACGTTTCCTGCCCATACTGCCTGTCAGGTATGTTTTACACTATCACCTGCGAACAGATCTCTGGATCACTAAAGTGAACTGCCCGGTTTATATCCTCCATGGTACCCGCGACTGGCTGATACCCATCAAGCATAGCGAGAACCTTCAGAAGATCAACCCCAGGAAGATCACATTGATCCGCATCCATGGCGGAGGACATAACAATCTTCCCGACTTTCCTGAGTATCATAATTTTGTGAGAGATATTTTGAAGGAGTAATAAAGTCGGTAGTCGGTAGTCGGTAGTCGGTAGTCAGAAGTCAAAAGGCAAAAGGCAAAAGGCAGTCTGACAGACTACAGACTACAGACTACAGACTACAGACTACCAACTTGCCCCCGCTTTGATTTCCCACGATCAATTTGTTTCTTTGTAGAAGTGCCTTCAGAAGTTTGTTAAGGATGCACTAAATAACATTTGGTAAGTAACCTTTATCCTTTGTTTTGGCTCAAATAAGAAAAACCAGACCATGACTAAACTCTACACTTTCTTCCTTGCCTTTTCAATTGTACTCCTGTACAGTTGTAAAACAGCCAGCAAATCGTACCAGAAAGGCGATTACACCGAAGCGGTGGAACTGGGTGTAAAAAAATTGCAGAAGAACCAGGATGATTATGAAACCCGTCAACTGGTGCAGCAATCCTACAATTATTCAGTAGCACAGCACGAGGATGCCATCAGGATCCTGAACAACAGCAAAAACGAAAGCAGGTTCGAAAGCATTTATGTGCACTACCTCGAGCTACAGCATTTATACAAAACCATACAGCTCTATCCTGCGGTAGCGCGACTGATCAAAACAACCGATTACTCCAGCCATGTGAATACTTATGCTGAGAAGGCCGCTGAAGTTCATATTGCCAAAGGCAACAGGTGGATGGAAGAAGGCACCAAGCAGGCTTTTCGCGAAGGATACCGTGAATACAATGCAGCCCTTCGCTTCCTGCCTGATGATTTTGAACTGAGAAGGCAGCGTGACGAGGCTTATGACCTTGCACTGACTAAAGTGATCATTGCACCCATGCAGCAGTTTGGCGGTGGCTACCAGTATACTTCTTCCCAACTGATGCAGCAGTTCCAGCGTGATATCATCCGCACCCTGTCGCATAATATGAACAATGATTTTGTGAGGTTCTATACCGAATACGATGCACGCAGCCAGGATATCGAGGCCGACCAGGTGATGGATTTGAATATGAGCCGTATTTCTATTGGGCAGCCCTCTGACAACAAATCAACCCGTGAAGTAAGCCGCGAGGTGGTGATCAAGGAAATTGTTTACAGACCCGATTCCGTGGTAAAACAATATGGAACCGTAAAAGCAAAAATCACAACCACTAAAAGAACTTTGATATCCCAGGGTGATTTGTTTATTTCTTTGAGAGATACCAGAGGCCTCACCATCTGGAACGACAGGTTCACCGGTGAACACAGGTGGCAATCAGAGTTCGTGACCTTCACCGGTGATGAAAGAGCATTAAGTGACAGTGATAAAGCATTAGTGAACAAAGACAATGTACAACCACCTGCGGAAGAAAGGATCATGGAAGAATTGTTCCGGCAGATCCAGAGTGATCTTTCGAACAGGTTGAGGAATTATTACACTCGATACAACTAATCTGGACCTTGATTTATGAGATTTGTGGATTAGGAAGAAATATCAGGTTCTCTAGTCACTGTATATTAGAATGATTTTTTACTTATCGCTGTGTCAGCCGAAGCCTCAACTGTCGCAGCGATAAGTAGTTTATGAAAGTATAGTGAGTCACAAGTGATATGTAAGTGTTTTTGGATGCCCGGCACAATGCCGGGATTTTTTATGGAATTTTGCTGGCTCATGACACCCAATACAAAAAAATGGCTCAAAAGAATTGCAATACTGCTTGTATTGATTTACCTGTTGGGAGGATTACTGCTTTATTTCTTCCAGGAAAAATTCATGTTTCATCCCAGGGCTGTCAGTATGGATTACCAATACAAATTCGAACAGCCATTTGAAGAGGTGAATGCCAGCCTGGATGGTGAGAATGTGAACATCATTAAATTTCCATCAACTGTTGTAAAAAAAGGAACTGTTCTTTTTTTTCATGGCAACATGAACAACGTGGAATATTATAAAAAATATCCCGGCTTCTTCATTTCACGCGGTTATGAATTATGGATGATAGATTATCCCGGCTTTGGAAAAAGTACCGGGAAAAGAAACGAAAATAATTTATATGCACAGGCTGCGTTTTTTTATTCATTACTACCAGGCACACCTTCAGACAGCAATATCATTATCTATGGCAAATCCATAGGCACTGGCATCGCTGCCTGGCTGGCTTCTGAGAAAAGCTGCAGGCGGCTGGTGCTTGAAACACCCTACTACAGCATGAAAAAACTGGCTGCCAATTTCGCACCCATGTATCCAACTTCATTCCTAAGCAGGTATGAGCTCCCGACGTATGATTATATCAACAGGTCAACAGCACCGCTTACCATTTTTCATGGGACCAGTGACAATATCGTTCCTTATGAACATGCCCTGCAACTGAAAACTTCAAAACCTGGCCTGGAACTGGTAACCATTGAGGGTGGTGAGCATAACGACCTTTTTGAACAACCACTTTACCGGGAGAAAATGGACAGCCTGCTCAGGCTTTAAACTAAAAGGCCTCATCTACGGGAACTACCAGGGCCTTTTTATTATTGCGGATTTTTTCAGGAACCACTTTAAGAATTTCCTGCTTCAACACTTCAATCAGTTTTTTCTTTACAAAATGGCGGTGCACCACCATGCTCACTTCGCGCATGGGCGCAGGAGATTTGAAATGACGCAGGCTTTGCTGCTGGCGTCCGGTCAGGTCGAGCGTGGCCAATTCAGGAATGATGGTGATGCCGTCATTCAGATCAACCATTCTCCTAAGTGTTTCTATGCTGCCGGCTTCATATTCAAACTGGCGCCCTGTATTGCTTTTTTTCCTGAGCTCACAGAGGTTCACGATTTGCGACCGGAAACAGTGCCCTTCTTCCAGCAGCCATAATTTATCAGGATCAATATCTTTTGGAAGTAAATAATCCTTCTGGTAGATATTATGGTTACGCGATACATAAGCAACCATCTCTTCATAAAACAAAACATCCTCATTGATGCCCGGCTCCTGAAGAGGAGTTACCAGGATGCCGGCATCAATCCTCCCATCTCTTAAATGGCTTACCAGGTTTTGCGTGGTCAGTTCCACCACCATCAATTTTACAGCAGGAAATCTTTTAGTAAATGAAGTCACAAACAAAGGAAGAAGGTAGGGAGCCAGCGTGGGAATGACACCGATTTTCAATTCACCATTCACCACCCCTTTTTTGGCGCGAATGCTCTCCAGCAAAGCTTCTTTCTGGGCAACCATCTGCCTTGCCTTTTCTATAATCTCCAAACCTGCTTCGGTTGGTAACACCGGCTGCTTGCTGCGGTCGAATATCTTAACCCCCAATTCCTGTTCCAGCTTGTTGATCTGCATACTCAGTGTAGGCTGGGTTACATGGCAGTGCTCGGCTGCCATGGCAAAATGCCGGTGTGTGTCCAGTGCCACTATATATTCAAGCTGCACGAAGGTCATAGCTGTTATCTATTAAAAGATAAAAATAATCAATTCAAACTATAAGAAATCAGGGTCATATTTGCCTCCGGAATTATAAGCTACATTACTTCCCTAAATTTTCAGATTATGTCAGACGCTAAAAAACTTACTACCGCCTCCGGCATTCCTTATTACCATAACGAGGATTCACTGAGCGCTGGGCCAAGAGGTCCCCTGCTGCTGCAGGATTTTATTCTCCATGAGAAAATGGCCCACTTCAACAGGGAAAGAATTCCCGAGCGTGTGGTGCATGCAAAAGGAACAGGAGCATATGGAACTTTTACAGTAACCCACGATATTTCAAAATATACCAGGGCCAAACTGTTCAACAAAGTTGGTAAGGAAACAAGAGTCTTTCTCCGTTTCTCAACAGTGGGCGGTGAAAAAGGTTCAGCCGATGCAGAAAGAGATCCGCGTGGATTTGCGCTGAAATTTTATACAGAGGATGGCAACTGGGACCTTGTGGGTAACAACACCCCGATCTTCTTTATCAAGGATCCTAAAAAATTCTCTGATTTTATCCATACACAGAAAAGAGATCCGCGCAGCAATACCAAAAGCCCTACGATGATGTGGGATTTCTGGAGCCTGAATCCTGAAAGCCTGCACCAGGTTATGTTCCTGATGACCGACCGTGGCACTCCTTACAGCTACCGTCACATGCATGGTTTTGGAAGCCACACCTTCAGCTTCATCAATGACAAAAATGAACGCTACTGGGTAAAATTTCATTTCAAAACCATGCAGGGAATCAAAAACTTTACGGACAGCGAAGCCGTGAAAATGAAGGGTGAAGATCCCGATCATGCACAAAGAGACCTGGTGGAAGCCATCGACAGGGGTGAGTTCCCACGCTGGGCCATGAAGGTGCAGATCATGCCCGAAGCTGAAGCGAGAACTTATAAAATAAATCCTTTCGATCTCACCAAAACCTGGTCGCAGAAAGATTACCCGCTGATTGATGTGGGTGTACTGGAACTGAATGTTGTTCCCCGGAATTATTTCGCTGACGTGGAGCAATCTGCTTTCGCTCCTGCCCATGTAGTGGACGGCATCAGTTATTCACCGGATAAAATGTTGCAGGGAAGGATCCTGTCCTACCCCGATGCACACCGCTACCGACTGGGTGTAAACTACGAGCAGTTGCCCGTGAACCGTTGTCCTTTCGCGGTAAACAATTATGAAAGGGATGGCTCTATGAGGCTCGATGGCAACGGCGCTGATGCACCTAATTATTTCCCCAATAGTTTTGATGATATTAAAGCTGACGAATCTTACCGCCACACGCCATTTGAACTGGATGGACTGGTTGCTGATAATTACGACCGGAACGCGGAAGGTGAAAACGATCATTATTCCCAGCCTGGCATTTTCTGGAGGGAGGTTTTAAGCCCGGAAGACAAACAGAACCTGGTGCATAATATAGTTGGTGCCATGAAAGGTATCAGCGGACCAAAAAAAGATGAGATCATCAACCGCCAGCTTTGTCATTTCTTCCGTGCCGACATTGGCCTGGGAATGGCCATCGCGCAGGGACTGGGTCTTGACATGAACACAATGAATTCGATACATAGTTCAACAGCAAAGGAGAAAGTTTAACCGGCGAAATCAAAGGAGTTTAGAAGAACCCAAATCACAATTGAACAGGAACCCCGCCCCGGCGGGGTTTCTTCATACAAGAAACATCAACTGTCCTCCTCTTTTTCTTCCAGCACCACCTGCTCATCTGTTACTTCAAATGAATAACCCACACCTATTTTTAAAGCATAGTTTTCTTTATCATGACTTACCGGGAACTGGAAACAAACCGGGTAATCATACCCGCTTATGTGTTCGTGTATGATCTCGTACACTTCTTTCCCAAAAGGCCTCTCGGTATCCTTGTTATCTGTAAACCTGCCAATCACCAGTCCCGCCAGTTTATCCAGCTTTCCGCTCCTTTTCAACTGGATCACCATCCGGTCAATATTGTAGAGATACTCACCGATATCCTCCAGGAAAAGGATTTTATCTTTTGTATTGATATCAGAGTCCGTACCTACCAGGTGGGCCAGTAAAGCCAGGTTGCCACCCACCAGCAGGCCCTCTGCTTTTCCTTTGCGGTTCAACATGTGAGGTGCACAGTTATACCTCCCTTTTTCTCCCTCCAGCGCTTTACACAATGAACGCACATAAGGATTTTCCGATTCACCATCGTTGAATGCGGCAGCCATGGGCGCATGCAGGGAAGCAATTTTATATTGCGTGAATAGATGGGAATGTAAAACAGTGATATCACTGAAGCCGATAATCCATTTAGGATTCTTTTTGAATTTTTTAAAATTCAGCCGGTCAATGATCCTGTTGGTACCGTAACCACCCCTGGCGCAAAGGATGGCCTTCACTTTACGGTCATCCATCATTTGCTGAAGGTCGTTGAGCCTTTCCTCATCGGTACCGGAAAAATAGGTTGCTGAATGGCTATGCGTTGTGGCGCCCATCTGAACAGTATAGCCCCAGCTATCCAGCGTTTCAATGCAGGCCTGCATTTTTTCAATGGCCATGTAGCCGGCTGGTGCCACAATGCCTATGGTATCTCCTTTCTGCAAATAAGGCGGGATCTTTCTCATGATCTGTCAGTTAAACTCACTTCATTTTCGTTTACAACCAGGCGGTGCTTCACGCCGCATTTCAAAGCATAATTATTCCGTTGGTGGCCAACAGGGAAATCAAAACAAACCGGATAATGATGATCACGGATCTTCTCTAAAACAATATCCTGTACAGTGCGCCCGAAATCTGCCCCAGGGTCATCTGGTTTAACTCTGAACCCTCCAACAATCAACCCTTTCAGTTTCTTCAATTTGCCAGTACGCCTGAGATTCCAGAACATGCGGTCGATACTGTAAAGGTATTCACCCGTATCCTCAACAAAAAGAATCTTTCCATCGGTGCTGATATCTGAAGCAGAACCTGCAAGGTTTTCGATGGTCTTCAGGTTTCCACCAACCAGGATACCCTCGGTTTCTCCTTTTCGGTTGGAAGCATGAGGTGTGGCAGTATACCGTGCTTTTTTTCCTGTAAGCGCATCCTGGATGGAGATGATCGTTTCCAGTTGCACTGGTTCCGCTGAATGGTAGTCGTCCGGAAAACTATTGGTCATTTTGGAATGGATGGATGCAATCCGGCAGTTGGCATGCACATGATTATGAAGAACAGTTATATCACTGAAGCCAATGATCCATTTAGGATGGCTGGTAAATTTCTTCCAGTTGATGCGGTCTACGATCCGCAATGAACCATAACCCCCTCTTGCGCACATGATCGCCTTAACAGAAGGATCATCCAGCATGCTTTGGAGATCATCCAGCCTTTCCTGGTCGGTGCCACCAAAAGTAAAATCCCTTTTACCGATTGTACTACCCACCCTTGTTTTAAATCCCCAGCTTTCCAGGAAACCCATGGCAGGCCTGATCTCTTCATGTGTGATGAATCCTGCAGGTGAGGTGATACCAACAATATCCCCGGGTTTCAGGTAAGGAGGGATCTTGTAAGAAGGCGGTTCTTCATCTTTTGCAGATGCGGAGAAAGATGGAAAGGGAATGGATAATCCCGCGATCAAACTTCCCGCTGCTCCAAGGAATCGTTTACGGTTCATTTGGTCAATTTACAATAGGGTATTCATTTAATAACGGGCAACTTGCTATTTTGTAGCAAATAATAACAGATGCTAAAGCTTTTCACATTGATGTCTTTATTAATAAGTCTCCAAATGTCAGCACAAACCCGTGCGGAAAAGATCTACCTGATCTCAGATCCGCTGCTGGTACCTGAAGGCATCGCAACAGATCCCAGGAGTGGTTACATTTATGTGAGCAGCATCGCGAAAAAAAAGATCGTCGTATTCAGGGAAGATGAAAAACAGGCTGATTTTATTCCAACCGGAAAAGACGGTTTCCTGGAAGGGCTGGGAATGAAGATTGATACGGCACGCAACCTGCTCTGGGCTATTTCCGTAAGCAGTTCACCTGATAAATTTATCAGCCAGCTTCACGGTTTCGACCTATCCTCGGGTAACACCGTTTACAAATTTACCAAAGAGGACAGTCTGCCTACCATGTTCAACGACCTTGACCTTGACGCAAAAGGAAACCTATATATCACCGATACCAGGTCAGGCTATATTTATTTTGCCGATATCAATAACAAACGGTTGGAAATTTTCCTGGAGAGTGATGCCATCAGGTATCCTAACGGGATAGCGGCAGGACCT
>JAEYUA010000255.1 GCA_023433755.1 Bacteroidota bacterium
GTGGTTGGATGACTGGATTGATTCCTGTATACCTCAAAACAGTTTATAAGAAAGAACCTGTTTTTGCCCATAGTAAGATTGTTTATACCATTGGCCAGAATACGTTCAAGGAAAAACTCGGCAGTGATTTTATTTCAAAAGCCGTGATCCATCCATCCATTAAGGAAAAAGACCTGGAACCTTACAAGGAATCAAACAACCTGGCCATGTTCCGCGGTGGTGCCACCTATGCAGATGCTATCACTTTCGGAGCTGAAAAGATTGACAAGAAACTGGTTGATGAATTTTCCAAAGTGCGGGGTAAAAAAACGTTGCCTTATAATGCAGAATCTGATTTAACAGACTATTTACAATTGTATGGTGATCTTGCAAATAAGTAATTTTCAAACTGCTACAATTGACATTAGTGAAAAAGTATAGCCTGGCTTCTTTGGTTTTTTCTCTCGCTTTTTTAAGTTTTTTTTCCTGCACCAAGATAAACGAAGCTACCGGGATAGGTGATGGGCTGATACCACCGGTTGACAATGTCAATACTTTTGAAGTAGAACTTACAGCCAATACATTCAACAGTGTATATGATGATTCTTCCCGCGTAGGCCTGTTTGATCCTGTTGCCATTGGTGATATCAATGATCCCAAATTTGGCAATATGCACGCGAACTTCGCCTTCAGCATGAGCCTTGCTTCCACTTATGGTGTTTGGCCGTTCAAATACAAAAAGGATTCCATCCACACCATTGATTCGGTAGTGCTCTCACTTGCCTATGCTGGCGCTTATGGTGATACATTAGGCAATGGTATTCAAACTATTTCCGTTTACGAGATCGGGCAGAGTGAGGGTTTCAGGAGTGATACATCTTACCGTTACACCGACCCGGCTTCCGATTTCAACGGGACTTTGCTGGGCACGCGTACCTATTCCATCAAGGATGATACAGATTCAGCCCTGGTTCAGGAACCGGGCGATACGGCTGCCTCCTGGGTAAAAAATGTTTTGAGGATTAAATTGAATAATTCACTCGGATTAAAATTCGCTGGATTTGATACATCCATCAATGGTCCCATCAATGGATTCCGCAATGATTCTTTATTCAAGGTCTACTTTCCCGGTTTATCGGTAAAGGCTTCCAATTCAGGAAATGCATTTGCCTATTATAATCTTGCAGATGTATCAGGTACCAGGCTCACTGTTTATTATAAGTATAAGCATAATGGTACTGATACGGTGGGTTCTGTATCCTTTATCCATTCCTCATTTGGCCAGGCCAATTACGTGAATGTACAGCAAGGCGGACTATGGGCGGCCGCAATCAATAATCCCTTTGCTGACAGGATGTATATCAACGGTTCACCTTCAGGAGCCAGTGGAAAAATCTTCTTCCCGGGTTTGAGCACTTTTGGCAATAAGGTAATCCACCGCGCAGAGCTGATTACCCCGGTAGTGGATGCGGATCCCGTTTTTACAGCACCTCAAAGGCTCTTCCTTGACCGGTTGAGAGATGACAGGTCGCTAAATTTTGACAATGACCTGAACATTTCTTTCACAGGAAATAACTGGGTAGCCAATTATGATATTTTTGGAGGTAACCTTAAATCAGGTGCCTATAAATTTAATATTACCAGGCATGTCCAGGGGATTATTACCCGTAATGAACCCAACGACACCCTCAGGGTGCATGCGCCCCTGCGCACGTTGATTTATGTGGGGCCCTATAGCACAACTGTGCCATTAAATGTACTCCCCCGTATTGGTGAAGGAAGGGTAGTGCTGGGAGGTGGTAGTTTTCCTGATCCAGCCCTGCGTACACGCCTGAGAATAATATATTCCAACCTCTGATTTCCGCTGATTATATTTGCACGCAAATTATTTAATACAACTGCTTAATTATTCGCATTATGCCCTATTTATTTACATCTGAAAGTGTATCCGAAGGTCACCCGGATAAAGTAGCTGACCAGATTTCCGACGCCCTTATCGATCATTTCCTTGCATTTGATCCCCAGGCTAAGGTTGCCTGTGAAACTCTGGTAACAACCGGCCAGGTTGTACTGGCAGGCGAGGTGAAATCCAAAGCCTACCTCGATGTGCAGGATATTGCCCGCGAAGTAATCCGCCGGATCGGTTATACCAAGAGTGAATACATGTTCGAGGCGAATAGCTGTGGCATTTTTTCTGCCATTCACGAACAGTCGTCCGACATCAACCAGGGTGTTGACAGGAAGAAAAAAGAGGAGCAGGGTGCCGGCGACCAGGGAATGATGTTTGGCTATGCAACCAACGAAACGGATGATTACATGCCACTGGCCCTTGACCTGGCTCATAAACTGCTCCAGGAACTGGCAGCGCTGCGCAGGGAAAACAAGCAGATCAAATACCTGCGTCCTGATGCTAAAAGCCAGGTAACGCTTGAATACGATGACAACAACCGTCCCGTAAGAATTGATGCGATTGTTGTTTCCACCCAGCACGATGATTTCGATACCGAAGCCAAAATGCAGCAGAAGATCAAGCAGGATATGATCAACATCCTCATTCCAAGGGTGAAAACCAAGTACAAAAAATACGCAAAACTCTTCAACGATAATATCAAATATCACATCAACCCTACAGGTAAATTCGTGATTGGCGGACCACATGGTGATACAGGTTTGACTGGCCGCAAAATCATTGTGGACACTTATGGTGGTAAAGGCGCTCATGGCGGTGGTGCCTTCAGCGGAAAAGATCCTTCCAAAGTTGACCGTTCCGCAGCTTATGCTACACGTCATATTGCCAAGAATCTTGTGGCTGCTGGTGTGTGTGATGAGGTGCTGGTTCAGGTATCCTATGCTATTGGTGTGGCTCAGCCAACTTCAATTAATGTGAATACCTATGGTACCGCTAAGGTGGAGCTGAGTGATGGTGAGATCAGCAAGATCGTAGAGAGCATTTTCGACATGAGACCTTATTTTATTGAGCAGCGTTTGAAACTGCGCAATCCCATCTATTCCGAAACTGCAGCTTATGGACACATGGGCCGCAAGCCGGAAGTAGTTACCAAGGAGTTTGTTCAGCCCGGTGGTAAAAAGATCTCCAAAAAAGTTGAACTCTTTACCTGGGAGAAGCTTGATTATGTTCCTAAAGTGAAAAAAGCCTTTGGTATTAAATAAGTTTTAATAAAAGCAACTTATAACCTCTGTTCTTGTGACAGAGGTTTTTTATTTTCGGTTATGAAGAGAAATCTTTTGATTTCATTTGCCCTTCTGTTCATTTCCATTATCATCATGCGCTGGCAGGGCAGCAGCCTTGTGACCCCCATCAGCCCCAAGGGAATCATTGATATAGAATTTGCCCGTACCACGGAAAGGTTTCAACAACTCCGACTTTTCCTGAACCACCAGGCGGTAATGACCAATATCTACCTTGACTTTATTTTCATTGCTGCCTATACCTGGTTCCTGGTGGCGGCATGTAAATACATCAGTTACAAAACCCAATGGCAGAAATGGTCCAATATGTTTACCAGCCTTGCCATCACTGCCGGACTGTTTGATGTATTCGAGAACTTCCTGCTGATACTGGTTTGGAATGAAAGATTTAAAACCTCGCTGCTGGAAGTGGTATTCTGGTGTGCGGCAATAAAATTCGTTTTGGCAGGCGCCGTAATACTTTACCTTCTTTTATCATGGCCATTCACCCTGCGCAGGCAGAAACGCTAACGAACCGGATCGGCATAAACTCAACTAAATTTACCAGGTGAAAAATTTCAGATCGCCTCAGAGACCCAAAAAATCTTCCATGGTAATTGGCCGAAAGGCCGTCATGGAAGCGCTTTCCACCGGCAAACCACTCGACAGGATCTACCTGTCCAATAAATCTGTCGGGGAAGCGGTTAGCCAGATCAGGAACCTGGCAACAAAACAGATGGTACCGGTGAATTATGTTCCGGTTGAGAAACTAAATGGTTTCAATGTTACAGATCATGAAGGAGTGATCGCACTTATTTCACGTGTGCAGTACCAGGATTTGCAGGAGGTGATATCGTGGGTTGTGGAAAAAGGAGAAACACCCCTGTTCCTGATTTTGGATGGCATTACGGATATCAGGAATATTGGAGGAATTGCCAGAACAGCCTGGTGCACCGGCGTACAGGCTATCATCATTCCTGACAAAGGAATAGGAGCCCTTAATGAAGATGCCATACTCACTTCAGCGGGAGCGCTTGAAAAACTAACTGTCTGCCGCGTCAATAGCCTGCTCAAAGCGGTGGATGAATTGCATCTCAACGGAATTAAAGTATTCGCAAGCGAAATGAAGGCTGATAAAAATGTTTTTGAGATTGATTTCAAAGAACCGGTTGCCATCATCATGGGCAGCGAGGAAAAAGGCATTTATCCCGCGCTGATGAAAGCAAGTGATGAGAAATTTAAAATCCCCATGAGCGGCGAATTTGAATCCCTGAATGTTTCCGTAGCAACAGGAATGATTCTTTATGAAGCAATGAAGCAGAGAATGAGTTTGTGAATCGTGAGACGTGAATCGTGAATCGTGAGACGTGAGACGTGAGTCAACTAATCAGACTACTACAAACTACTGACTACGGACTACGGACTTCAGCCTTCCGACTTTGAACTTTCAACTTTGAACTAATTGACTTCTAGCTTTCTCTCCCTCTAATCTTCCTTAGTTTTGACCCTTATCAACCATACCATGTCAATACAACTGATCGAATGCCCAAGGGATGCCATGCAGGGATGGAAAACATTCATACCCACAGAAAAAAAGATAAATTATATCAACTCCCTTCTTAAAACAGGGTTCGACACCCTTGATTTCGGGTCTTTTGTTTCACCGAAAGCCATTCCCCAGATGGCAGATACAAAAGAAGTGATACACGGCCTTGATGATTCTGCTACAAAACTGCTGGCCATAGTTGCCAACCGTAGGGGAGCGGAAGAAGCGGTACAGTTTGAAAGGATTCAATACCTTGGATTTCCATTTTCCATTTCACCTACTTTCCAGCAAAGAAATACCAATAGCAGCATGGAAGAAAGTTTGTTGCGGGTTGAAGAGATTCAAGACCTGTGCTCAAAAAATCAAAAAGAAATGGTGGTTTACCTGAGTATGGGATTTGGCAATCCTTATGGTGATCCTTATAATGAATCGACACTATTACATTGGGCTGGTGAAATGGTTAAAAGAGGCGTGGGCATTATTTCGCTAGCTGATACGGTAGGACTTGCCACCCCTGAACAAATACGTTTTGCGCTCAATGCCCTCATTCCCCAGCATCCGGAAACCATAATAGGCGTACACCTTCATTCCACTCCTTCCAACTGGAAGCAGAAATTTGAAGCAGCCCTTCAATCAGGATGCAAACGGTTTGACGGGGCATTGAAAGGAATTGGCGGTTGCCCAATGGCACAGGATACCCTGGTGGGAAATATGGATACAGCACTAATGGTTGGTTACCTGGAAACTCATCAACAATTACAGGGTATCAACAAAGAAGCTTTGAAGGAGAGCCTGCAGATTGCCTCTGAAATATTTGTGTAAAAGATATCCGTAGCATTTGCTCTGGATATCCAACATCTGTTAAACCATAAACAAATCACCAAGGATTATTCAAACTGATGAAGTTTCATATTGACCTGGATATTAAAAAACTCAGTCCCCCGCTCACACATCACAGCAAGATGCTGCTGATAGGTTCGTGCTTTACCGAAAACATAGGAGAGAAGCTGAAACAATATAAATTCGAGGTCTTTGAAAATCCTAATGGGATTCTTTTCAACCCGGTAAGTGTTGCAGAATCTATCATTGACTGCATTGAGAATAAAATTGTTGATGCTGAAGAATTATTTGAACTGAATGAAGGCTGGCATAGCTGGAAACACCACAGCAGGTTTTCGGCCGTGCATAAGCAGGATGCGCTGGATAAGATTAATGCTTCCACCAGCAGGGCGCATCAATTCCTGAAACAGGCAGATGTGGTAATGATCACCCTGGGTTCCGCCTGGGTGTATTCTCTTTCTGAAAAAGCACCCTTATACAAGCCAGGCCTCATTGCCGCCAATAACCATAAAGCCCCTGCTGACTGGTTTCATAAAAAATTGCTTACCACCGAAGCTGTTTTGCAGGAACTGGACCAGGTAATCCACCGCCTTTTTCATTTTAACCCGGAGCTGAGGATCATCTTTACCATAAGTCCCGTCCGGCATATCCGGGAAGGCCTGGTGAATAATAACAGGAGCAAGGCAGTATTGATCCAGGCGGTTCACCACCTCTGTGAAAAATTTGACAGGCTGCATTATTTTCCTGCCTATGAACTGGTAATTGATGACCTGCGTGATTACAGGTTCTATTCAGAAGACCTTGTGCATCCGAATTATCATGCTACACAATATGTGTGGGAAAAATTTGTGAAGGCCTGCATGGATGAAAAAACCGAAAAGCTGATGGAATCTATTCATTCCATTAACCTGGCTTACAAGCACAAACCCTTCAATGCAGATTCCAGGCAACATCAGGACTTTCTTCAATCCTTCCTTGAAAAAACCCAGGCACTGCAGGATCAGCATCCATATTTAGATTTCGAAAAAGAACTGGTTTTTTTTGGCAGGAAAGGATACGAATCTCAATGATCTTTTAACGCAGAGTAAAGCCATAGCCATTAGCCGTTAGCCTTTGGCTCTTGGCTTTTTGTACCTGATTTTGAAAGTTCAAAGTTGGTGAACCAAAGGACTGTGAGCATAAGTATGTAGTGTAATAGTTAGTAGTAGTCTATAGTTGGCATGTCTGAATAAATAGTAGCAATACAGTTCTTTAGTTCACTGACTTTGAACTTTGAACTTTCAACTTTGAACTATCGACTACTGACTACCGACTACAGACTTCCGACTTTGAACTTTGAACTTTGAACTTCGAATTCAATGAATCCTATCCCCCCTCAATTCCAACCCCTTCATCACTTCAGCTTCATACTGCAACCATTCTTTCCATCTTTTTCTAACCTTCACAGGGTCAATATAGGTTTCCGCAAGTTCAATAAAGAGCGTGTAATGGCCTGCTTCACTTTCCATGAATCGCCTGTAGAATTTACGCATGTATGCATCATCAAGTCCCTCACTTAATCTTTTAAATCTTTCACAACTGCGTGCTTCTATCAATGCCATGATCAGCAACTGGTCCAGCAGCCTACCTTCTTCAGCGC
>JAEYUA010000311.1 GCA_023433755.1 Bacteroidota bacterium
TAAATCGTATTTCTTCAAACCACTTCTCATGAATAAGATTCTCTGCCTGCTACTTTTGTTCTTATCCGGGCCTGTTCACACACAGCAAAGTCCATCCAAAACCCAGGTTTTGCTTCTTGGCACCTTTCATTTTGATAATCCAGGGTTGGATGTTGCCAAATTTGAGAACGCGGATGTGCTGTCGGCAAAAAGGCAAAAAGAAATCCTGGAAGTGGTGAAGCAACTCAAGGCATTCGGACCGGACAGGATTTTCATTGAATCAGAACCTGCTTACCAGGAATATTATGATTCACTGCTTGCTGCCTATAAAAAAGGGGACTTTCAACTCAAAGCCAACGAGGTGTACCAACTGGGTTTCCGACTGGCAAAGGAACTCAACCTGCCTTCCCTGGCCTGCATTGACTACCGGGGTGCCAGCTTTCCTTTTGACAGCCTGGTAAAAGTGATCATGTCAGCCAACCAGGCTTCGCTGATGCAAAAGATCAAAGGGAGTATTGACAGTATTGAATCAGTGCACAACCAGCAATTAAAAACACTAAGTATAAAAGAGCTGCTGCTCGCTAATAATTCAAAACATGACAGGTTTGCCAGCGTTGGATTTTATTTTGAAGTGCTTCCAGCAGGGAATCATGATAATCATGTTGGTTCTCACCTGGTAAGCGAATGGTGGAGAAGGAATATGTTGATCTATGAAAATATCCTGAAACGGCTTACCGGAAAGGAGGAAAAAATACTGGTGCTTTTTGGATCTGCACATACAGCACTATTGCATGAATTCATGAAATACAATCCCGTTTTAGAATTGGTAGAGTTATCGTCTGTTCTAAAATAGCGACCTTTTTACAAGCCAAAGGCCAACAGCTAATAGCCATTGGCCAATTTCCTCATCATGCCGCCGTGGTTATTTTTTTATTTCAACAAACCTATTCGATCCTGTATTCCGAAATCACTGTCCTGCCGAACTCAAGCACTTCCGGGGATATCCGGAAACCCCTGCCTCCATAGGCTTTATTATAGGTATTAATCCTTTCTCCGTATGAATAACCCTCATAAGAAGAATGATCTCCTTCCACATTGGTAATATGCACCAGCCGTCCCAACTTCACATCAGCCCGGGTGCATAATTTATTAGCCGATTTCAATGCATCATCATAGGCCAGCAAATCTGCCTCCCTTAAAAGACTATCAGCCTTCGTGTGCCCGAACTGAATATTGGCAATACTGTTGATCTTTGTTTCCAGCAATTTGCCGGTAAGATCAGTAAAGCGGTCCAGGTCATTCAGAACAAAATCGATGGATTGTGAAGCACTGTAACCAATAAAGACCTCCCTCCTTCCATTATATTCATAGGCCTTATCAGCGGAGATGCTGCTCGTTTTGATATCATTTTCATTTGTGCTGAATTTTTCCAGGATGGCTACAACGGAATCCACGGTGGCCTGGGCCAGGCCTACCGCATCTGCCATACGAGGCCTTGTAAAACTAACATTGAGGCTAAGGGTCACCTTATCCGGCTTTACCCGGATCTTGCCTTCTCCAATAACCTTAATGCTTTTTTCTTCTTGCTTTACCGCTGATCCGCAGGAGGCCAGCAATATCATAGCGGGCAGGTACATCCATTTCATGGTGCGTTGATTTTTGGTTTGAAACCTGTGATGATGCTGAGGCCCTGTTATTTCCATAGTTTTTCTTACCCTATTTCAAAAAAAATTTCCACAACCTCTTTGAATCCTTTCATCCTCGCCCGGCATTCCACTCTGAACACCTCAATCCTGCCATGTGTTATCCGGAACAAAGGAGAAACCCTTACCCTTGCCAATTGAAGAAAAATCAGTTCTTTTAATTAATCAATTTCCACTTCCCAATACCAGGCTTATGAGAAAGAACATTTTAGTCCTTTATTGTTTGCTGTTATGCTCCGTCGTATTTGCCCAGAAACAAAGAGCCCGTGATTTGGGTATACCCTTCACCGGCAACACCGGCACTTACAATGCCATCACCGATGTAAAAGGTGTGGAAGTGGGCTACAGTACCATTATTTCCGGATCGGGGAAAAATATCCGTGGCAAAGGACCGGTGCGCACAGGTGTAACTGCCATCCTGCCCCGGGGCAAAAACAATAATCCCGTTTATGCAAACTGGTATGCCCTGAATGGCAACGGAGAAATGACCGGCACTACCTGGATCACTGAATCAGGTTTCCTGGAAGGCCCGGTTATGATCACCAACACCAATAGTGTGGGCGTGGTAAGAGATGCTGTATTGAAATGGTATGTAAAAAAAGGATGGTACCAGGAAGACTTCTGGTACACCTACCCGGTGGTGGCAGAAACCTATGATGGTTTTTTGAATGATATCTATGGCTTTCACGTGAAAGAAGAAAATGCCTGGGAAGCTTTGGACAGCGCAAAGAGTGGATTTATCAGGGAGGGAAATGTAGGAGGCGGCACCGGGATGATGTGCCTGGGATTCAAGGGCGGAACAGGAACTTCTTCCAGGGTGATAAAGATCAAAGACTCCACATATACTGTAGGCGTACTGGTACAATCCAATTTTGGAGCAAAGGAAAACTTTTCCATCCTGGGAGTTCCCATAGGCCGTGAACTTATGGATACTCTCAACTATGAATTTAAAGGAGCTCCTTCCTACAAAGAGGGGCAGGGATCCATTATCGTGGTGATTGCCACCGATGCGCCCCTGTTACCGCACCAATTAAAACGTGTTGCAGCCAGGGTGCCGATTGCCGTTGGGAAGCTCGGAGGATTGGGAGAAAACAGTTCCGGTGATATTTTCATTGCCTTCTCCACGGCTAACCCTTCAGCCTATGAAAGAAATGAATTGACAAAGCTGGATGAATTGCCGAATGACCTGATCAACGAAGTGTTCGAGGCGACGGTCATGGCAACTGAAGAAGCGATTGTCAACGCCATGCTGGCCGCTGAAACCATGGAGGGTATCAATGGCAATAAGGCTTATGGATTGCCACATAAAGCGGTGTTGGATATTTTCAGGAAGTACAACCAGTTGGGAAGGAAGGCTAATGGCCATTAGCCATTGGCCTTTGGCCTTTGCGCCCTCTACGGTTCCTCTATTTTAATAAACGAAAACCCGGCTGTTAACCGGGTTCAAAACATTTCACTATTTGCGTGCTTTTTTCTTTGGATCTGCTTTCTTCTGTGCTGAGCTTTTTTTCTTGGTAGGTTTATTCTTCCGGGGTTCTACTGTCTTTTTCGGCATACGATTCAATTTAAGATTAGTAAATGATTTATTGATGGCTGCAGGATATTCCTGGCTGCCTTTCCATTTTATTCAAGCAAACAAAGATATGCTTATAAAGATGATATTATTCTTCAAAGTCAGTTGCCTGATTAAGTGTATTCAAACAGCCATTGGCCATTGGCTGATAGCGTTCCCTCTACTCTGCTTTACCAGAATTAATAAATTTAAATCACCATTTAAACAATACTTAGTTCTCTTTCCTCCATTCTTTATCATACAATCTATCCATCTGGATTAACTCTCTTAATTTTTAAAAGGATGGCCTTGCAGGTTATGCCGTTCACTTTTAACACAGTATATATATACGCATATATATAAATTATGCGTATATTTACAATATGAAAAACAGGTTGAATTTAACTATTGATGAGCAACTGGTAAGTGTGGCCAAACGATACGCGGCACGCAGGAAAATCTCCCTGTCCCAATTAATCGAAGGATATCTTAAAAATCTGACTGAAAAAAAACCTGCTAGAAAAAACATTTTGGACCTGGTTAGTGAACTACCCAAAACAAAGGGACCAGTTGATAAGGTTGGCAGGGATGCTTATTACGAAGAAAGAAAAGCTAAATATGGTTTCTAAGATATTCCTGGATGCTAATTTTCTTCTAGACATAGTTTTACAAAGACCAGGCTTCGCATATGCCCGTCGTGTAATGCAAGCAGCAATCGATCGTGAAATTGAGGC
>JAEYUA010000042.1 GCA_023433755.1 Bacteroidota bacterium
GGTTTTCCGGGAGAATCCGAAGGGGCTTTCAAAGAAACCTATGATTTCCTTCATGACCTGGATGTATCCTACCTGCATGTATTCACCTATTCAGAAAGGGATCATACAAAAGCATTGGAGATCAAACCTGTTGTTCCTGTTTCGGTAAGACATGAAAGGAACAAGATCCTGCGCAATCTCAGTTACATGAAAATGCAGTACTTCACGGGACTTCATCATGGACAAACCAGGAAGGTTTTATTTGAAGATCACATGAAGAATGGCATGATGGAAGGTTATACTGATAATTATATCCGCATCTCGACACCTTACAGGTCTGAATGGGCCAATAAAATTATAGACTGGACAATTTCATAAGATACGAATGAATAAATACCTGGTAACAGCGCAGTTTGACTGGAAGGAAGAGGCAATGGCCGTGATACCGGAGCACCGGGAGTATATCAATTCCCTGATCGACGACCAGGTGATCGAACATTATGCCGTGAGCATGGAAATCCTGACGGTATGGATCACCCTCAACGCCAAAAATAAAAACGAGGTGAAAAGAATTCTCAATAAATCACCCTTCAAAAAATACTGGAAGCTGGAGGTGCATGAGCTGATCATTTGGGACGGCCAGAATTACCGGTTGCCGGTGGTGCAGTTGAATTAGCTAGCTGCTAGCTTCTAGCTGCTAGCTGCGAGTGTGATCAAGCGATTCAATCAATCATTTGGAAACAGGCGGTCCCTGCAACATATTTCAATTATAAATCTTGTCAATCAGTTTCTTTACCACATTTAATTTTTCCTCATTTAAGTTCTATCGATTCAATTCCAGGATGTTCGATATTTGATAAGCAAAATCGTCTCCTGGCAAAAAATATGAAATTGATCAGATTTGCAGTCTATTTATTCTTCCGATATTATTCTGAAGGCAAGTATTCAGAATCGGAAGGAATGGCACTATTCCGGGCCAAAGGAAGTATGACTCTTTTCTTATTCATAAACTTTCTTACACTCCTTGCAATCTTTGATAGTGCCAATCTGTTGCCGGACTCCCAAAATGGGAAAACTGAAAGGCGGTTGATAATGGGGTTGATCCTTTTGCCATTTTATTTGATTTTAACAGCCATCATTAGAAGAAAGCACCTACATCAACTTAGGGAACAGTATAAAAATGATTCAAGGAGGATTTATAAGGCAAATATTTGGCTTATAGTTTATATAATAGGATCAATGGGTTTACTTATAACTATATCTGTTTTGAAAAAATAAATTTCAGTTTCAGTAGTCAATAAAGTATTTGATCCTATCAATTGTTCTGAATAATCTAAGATAACGGGATCCTCAAAGCAAGACAGTCAAAGGAAAAGATGTAAAGAAATGTAGAAATGAAAAAGGGTTCAATAAATTGAACCCTTTTTTAAAGCTGTGGGAGTTGACGGGTTCGAACCGCCGACCCTCTGCTTGTAAGGCAGATGCTCTGAACCAGCTGAGCTAAACTCCCTTTTTTTAGATGGAGTGCAAAAATAAGGGTATTGGCCTCACGGAAAAAAATATTTTTTTTATGGTTAAATCTAAACCGTTTCTTCCCATTTAGAATGCTCGGAGCTCGCAGCTAAAAACTAACAGCTAGATTTTTAAACCACCAGCAACCCCACCCTATACAACGTATTCACAGGTTTATTATCCCAAAACAATTCAAAATCTTCCAACCCAGCAGACTCGTAATCCGCTTTTACCTGGGCAAGGGTCATATACGCGGGATTGTAAATCCTGATTCTAGGAAAAAGATTGGAGAGCCACTCTCCTTTTCGCGGTTCCACACTGATCGTAAAAGTTTCTTTCCTGGTTTCAAAAACCATCGACAGCACTTCCCATTGCGCCCCTTTTTTTGATTTGATGATGCGCTGCACCCTAGGAGTACCGCCTAACCAGATCACCTTAGCATTCTGCGGTGAAGGTTGATACTCCGGTTCCTCGATCTGCATCCTGATATAATCCCTGGGAATGGTCGTAGCCGGCACTTTGAAATCAAACCATTTCTGCAAAGAATAATCCAGGTGATGACCATGCATATAATTCAACAGGGACTTTTTGAGTCCGTATCCAAAATCTTCATGTGGTGCTCCCCCGGGGTCTTCATGTTCAATATCATTGTTGGCGAATGAACCCACCACCTTTGTTAATTTCCTTACCTGGTATTTTTCAGGTTCCAGTCCTACCGGGCTATGAGCCGTCATGGTGAATAAATGCCAGAAGGCAGAACGGAGAATTCCATTCTGAAAAAGCTGCCGCACCATTTCCAGTGAGTCAATGGTCTCCTGCTCCGTTTGTGTGGGAAATCCATACATCAGGTAAGCATGCACCATGATACCGGCATCTGTAAAATTTTTATTTACACGAGCTACCTGGGCTACCGTAATGCCCTTTTGAATGAGTTTTAATAACCTGTCGGAAGCTACTTCCAGTCCTCCGCTAACCGCTATGCAACCGGAAGCTTTCAATAAGAGGCAAAGATCTCTCGTAAAACTTTTTTCAAACCGCACGTTGGTCCACCAGCTCACCACCAGTTTTCTTTTGATGATCTCAATGGCCAGGGCTTTCATCAATGCCGGCGGCGCGGCTTCATCCACAAAATGAAAACCTGTCTGCCCCGTTTGCGCGATCATCTCCTCCATGCGGTCAACCAACTGTCCGGCAGCAACGGGTTCATAATTTTTGATATAGTCAAGCGAGATATCACAAAAAGTGCATTTGGCCCAGTAACATCCATGCGCCATGGTCAGCTTGTTCCACCTTCCATCGCTCCAGAGTGCATGCATGGGATTAGCCACTTCAATAGCAGAGATATACTGGTCAAGATAAAAATCACTGTAATCCGGTGTCCCTATTTGTCCCTGGCGGTAATCAGGTGATTTGGTTTGGTTGATATAAGTCACCACACCATTTACCAGTGTGAAAGTTCTTTTCAGTTCCTCCGGCTTCCGTTTGCCATCCATCAATTCCACCAGGTGTTCCAATGGTGCTTCTCCATCATCAAGAGTAATGAAATCATAGAATTCAAAAACACGCGGATCGCGCAGGCTGCGTAGCTCGGTATTGGCGAATCCACCACCCATGGCAACTTTTACACCCGGACAGTTTTTCCTGATCCACTGCCCGCAACGCAAAGAGGTATACAGATTTCCCGGGAAAGGCACAGAAAGGCAGACCAGCCTGGGTTGTATGCGCTCCATCTTTTCCTTCAGCAATTCCACCAGGATCTCATCTACATAGGTGTATCCCTGTTGCAGTGCTGCATACAGTTCATCAAACTCATATGCCGACCTTGCCAGGCTTTCGGCATAACGGCTGAAGCCAAAATGCGGATCAATGATTTCCTTTACCAAATCACTCAGGTCTTCGAGGTAAAGGGTGGCAAAATGCTTGGCGCGGTCCTGCACACCCATTTGTCCGAAAGCCCAGCCCAGGTCATCCAACTGCGCAAAGCGGCTTGCCTCCGGTAAAAAATTTCTGCCTGCGATCAGGTGGGCAAGTGTGGGTC
>JAEYUA010000136.1 GCA_023433755.1 Bacteroidota bacterium
TCACGACTCACGACTCACGATTCACGTCTCACGATTCATGATATTCCTGTAGTTTTGACGAAATCAAAAACCAGCCAGCATGGATACCAGCTTGTATAGTGCTATGCTCCACATGCATAGTGTAGGCCGATGGATCATTTTATTATTACTTGTTTTCGCAATCCTCAACAGCCTGATCGCCGGCAACCGGCCGTACATACGAACAGACAACAGGCTGGGCCTCATCCTCACCATTGTGGCGGACCTGATGCTGCTGCTGGGAATTTACCTGTGGTTTGTAGGTGGCAGAGGTTATAATCTCATCGAAACTAATGGCATGTCGGCTGTAATGAAGGATCCGACCATGAGGTTTTTTGCTATTGAACACCTGGCAGGTATGCTGATCGCCATAGTGCTGATTCATATCGGCAAAGCCCAGGGCAAAAAAGCGATTGGAGATAAGGCCAAGCACCGTAGAACCATGATCTTTTACCTGGTAGCCCTTTTAATTATCCTTGCCTCCATTCCATGGCCTTTCCGTGAAATCGGTGCCGCCAGCGGATGGTACTAAAATAATTGCTAATAAAAAGCCTGGAATTTCCAGGCTTTTTTTAGCCAAAGGCCAAAGGCTATTGGCTATTGGCCTCCCTGCTTCCCCTTCTTCCCAGCTCAATCACTTCACAATCCCGGATGTTTTTTCCATCAATCGCGAACCTGATGATGGTCCTGACCTGGTGCCATCCCTGGTTACCGGCGGCCCCGGGATTCATGTGAAGGCAATTGAGTTGCTGATCGTAGATTACCTTGAGAATATGGGAATGCCCTGAGATAAAAAGTCCTGCGCCCGAGGACTGGATCTTTTGTTTGATGCCCGGGGCATAACGCTGGGGATAACCACCGATGTGCTGCATCAATACGGTAACTTCTTCACACTTCCAGACCAGCGTTTCAGGGTACATACTCCTGATATCATACCCGTCGATATTCCCATAAACACCCTGCAGCGGTTTAAGTTGTTTTAGCTTTTCAGCGATTTCAATGGTACCAAAATCACCGGCATGCCAGATCTCATCACAACCGGAAAAATATTCAAAAACCTTTTCATCAAGGAAATGATGCGTATCCGATATCAGGCCTATGCGCGTCATGGGACGAAGATCGTGAATCGTGCCTTGCCAGCCGTAGCTTTAGCGAAAAGCTGTAGTCGGTAGTCTGTAGTCTGTAGTTAAAAGTTCAAAGCCAGAGGCCTTAAGTCCGTCCTGCTCTTCCGGCGTCCGACTTTGAACTTTTAACTTTGAACAGACTACTGACTACCGACTACTAACTACTGACTACCAACTCCCGCCTCACGTTCTCATTTTTTCTTAATTTGTGCCTCTCCTTAAACTATTGAACGATGGCTTATTATCATAAACTCGGATCCATTCCTCATAAACGTCATACACAATTCCGCAAGCCTGACGGCGGGCTGTATTCCGAACAATTATTTTCTACGGAAGGTTTTTCGAACGACTATTCTTTATTATATCATATTCATCCGCCCACGCAGATCATTAAAACCGAAAAACCGGTGGAAGTTTCTCCAAAAATCGCCGAGGAGAAAATGCTCAGTCACCGCAGTTTTGAAGGTTTCAAAATAAAACCTGTTGCTGATTACCTGGAAAGCCGTGTGCCTGTGCTGGTGAACAATGATGTGCATATTGTACTGGCCGCGCCGCAGAAAAGCAGTACGGGATATTTTTATAAGAATACCGATGCAGATGAAATGCTTTTTGTGCATGAAGGAAGCGGGGTGCTCAAAACTATTTATGGCGACCTTCCTTTCTCTTATGGAGATTACCTGGTTATTCCACGTGGTACGATTTACCAGATCTATTTTAATGATGAGAACAACCGCCTGTTCATCGTGGAATCTTTCAGCCCCATCCGTTTTCCCAAAAGATACCTGAGCAGGTACGGGCAGTTGCTGGAGCATTCCCCCTTTTGCGAAAGGGATATCAGGGCCCCGGAAATGTTGCAGACCTTTGATGAGAAAGGAGATTTTATCATCAGGGCCAAGAAAAAAGGTATCCTGTACAACCTGCATTATGGCAATCATCCTTTTGATGTGGTAGGATGGGACGGATGCTGTTATCCATTTGCATTTTCCATCCACGATTTTGAGCCGATCACGGGCAGGGTTCACCAGCCGCCACCCGTGCACCAGACCTTCGAAGCACACAATTTTGTGGTCTGCTCCTTTTGTCCGAGGTTATTTGATTATCATCCCCAGGCCATCCCTGCTCCCTATAATCACAGCAATATCGACAGCGATGAGGTGCTGTATTATGTTGACGGTGATTTTATGAGCCGCAAGAATGTAACGAGAGGCATGATCACCCTGCATCCCGCAGGTATTCCTCATGGGCCGCACCCGGGGGCTGTTGAAAAAAGTATTGGCGCCAAAGAAACCAAAGAGCTGGCGGTGATGGTGGATACCTTTCATCCGCTGATGCTCACCAAACAGGCGCTTGATATAGAAAATGAAAACTACGTGATGAGCTGGGCGGAATAAAAATTGTTAAGACTATTTGAATTAGCATTTCCTAATAATACATTTACCCGACTTTCATCCTGCGCAATTGCTTCTGTGAGTGGAGGGTTTTCCCTTCGGAGGTAAAGAAGGCCCTGCGCATTATAAATTTTCAGCCGTAGGGGGTCTCTGCGGCAATAACCAAGCTAACATTTCCAATGAAACAGTTGTTATCCATCGCGATCGCATCGATCCTGCTCGTAAGTTGTGGACCCAAGATCTACACATCTTCCAATTTCTCAGCCGCTCTTGCCAAACACAAAACCGTTGCCATTCTGCCAGCGGAAGTGAATATGCAATTGCGCCCCAACCAAACCAAGAATACCACCCAGGCTCAACTGGATGAAATGGCCATGAAAACCGGTTACGACATCCAGGAGAAAATGTATAGCTGGTTTTTGAGGAGAGGTGATAAATACAAGTACACTGTAAATTTCCAGGATGTAACAAGAACTAATTCCCTCCTGAAAGATGCGGGCATCACTTACCAGGATCTTAAATCCACGGACCGCGTGAAACTGGCTAAAATCCTGGGTGTGGATGCAGTTTTGCAGGATAGGGCAAGCATGGAAAAGCCTATGTCTGATGGTGCCGCCATTGCAGTGGGTTTACTCGTAGGCGCCTGGGGCAATACCAATAAGGTTGAGACTACCATTAATATTCATGATGGAACGAGCGGAGACCTGCTCTGGAAATACGATTACGAAGCTTCCGGCTCAGTGGGTTCGTCTACCACCAACCTTGTAGATGCCCTGATGAGGAATGCTTCTAAGAAGTTTCCTTATTCTGCGAAGTAAGACAGTCAGAAGTCAGAAGTCAGTAGTCTGTAGTCTGTAGAGTCTTTTATTTCAGAAATAAATATTAACTATGAGCCGTAGAGGCCTCTCAACAAGTTGAGACTACCGACCACTGACTACAGACTACTGACTATCGACTTTGAATTTAAAAAGGAAGGACCCGGTCCTTCCTTTTTTATTAAGCCAGGTAAAGCAGTTATGAGTTAAAAGTTCAAAGTCTTTTAAGTTCCAATTTCAAAAACTAAGAAAAGAGTTTGCCAGCATTACAGACTACAGACTACCGACTTCCGACTTCCGGCTACCGACTACCAACTTTCAACTTTGAACTCCAAACTAAAAAAGGTATGGCACGAAGTTTACCATGAATGATTTATATTCGGAATCACAAAATCACTTGCTATGGTAAAAATCACAGACTTGAAAGAAGGCGATATTGTAAAGGTCATGGATTCGGGCGATGAAAGGATAGGGACCGTGGTGGAGATCAGCCGCGATGAGAACATGGCCAATATCAATAATGGTGTACAGGAATTCTGGTACAGCCCGGAGGACATCATTCCCATTCCCCTCACCGATGAGCAGTTGATCCATACCCTGGGTTTCGAAAAAGAAGACACTGCGGAAGGTACCAAGTATAAAAAGGGACCCTTCAGGGTGGTAGTGCATGATCCCGGCAATTATACCAGCCTTGATATCTGGTACCGGGAGGACAGGAGGCATTTCAATCACCCGCTTTACCTGCATGAACTACAGAATCATCACCTCGAAATGACCAAGGTGCAGCTTGAAAGAGCCCATTCGCACTAAAATTATTCTTAATAAAATGGGAAAATGCCCTTATAAGTCCTCGTACAACGGGGATTTTTTCTTTTTTTAGCTGATTACCCATATCTTTGCCCGCCCGGAAGAAAAAAGGTGAATCTGGAGATATTTTCAGCTTTACCGGTCGCCGGGGCCTTCCAAATTCAGTATGTCGAAACAGCCATTAATTAAACAGGACGGAACAATCATCGAAGCCCTGTCCAATGCAATGTTCAGGGTGAAGCTTGAAAACGGACACGAAATTTTGGCTACGATCTCAGGAAAGATGCGGATGCACTACATACGGATTTTGCCGGGAGATAAAGTAGGTGTGGAAATGAGTCCCTATGATCTCTCGAGAGGAAGGATCATTTTCAGGTATAAATAATTTTAAACAGCCAATGGCCAATGGCCATTAGCCAATAGCTATAATTATGAAAGTTAGAGCATCCATCAAGAAAAGAAGCGCCGATTGCAAGATCGTGCGCCGTAAAGGGAGACTTTTCGTGATCAACATGAAGAATCCCCGCTTTAAGCAAAGACAAGGTTAAGCCAATGGCCAATGGCCATTAGCTAATAGCTAATTTCAAAAGTAAAACTGTTATAAAAATATGGCTCGTATTGCCGGCGTTGACTTACCAAAAAACAAAAGAGGCGAGATCGGTCTTACCTATATCTTCGGTATTGGACCTGCTACCGCCCGCTACATTCTTGACAAGCATGATATTGACCGCTCCAAGAAAGTAAGCGAATGGAATGATGAAGACCTGAATGCCATCCGTAACACCATCACGGAAGAATTCAAGGTTGAAGGACAATTGCGTTCTGAAGTGCAGATGAGCATCAAGCGTTTGCTGGATATCGCCTGCTACCGTGGTCTCCGTCACCGTAAGGGCCTGCCTTTAAGAGGCCAGCGTACCAAAACCAACAGCCGTACACGTAAAGGAAAACGTAAGACAGTTGCCGGTAAGAAGAAGGCGCCTAAGAAATAAGAATTAGCTGCGAGCCTCTAGCTGCGAGCTTCGAGAACAAAATCTCGCAGCTATTAGCTAATAGCTCGTAGCTTTTTATAGCACCATCACCATCCTTCAGTTACGGATCCCGGGGTGCGGGGGGAGGACCGGAGGGGGCAGCATCAAACCTGCCGAAATAAAAATAAAGATTACCTAATGGCAAAAGCACAACAGGGTGGTAAAGGACAAAGCGCCAAAGCCGCCGCGAAAAAAAGAATTGTAAAGGTTGACGCTTACGGCGACGCGCATGTAAACGCAACATTCAACAACCTGATCATCAGCATTACCAACAAGCAGGGACAGGTGATTTCCTGGTCAAGCGCCGGTAAAATGGGCTTCAAAGGATCTAAAAAGAACACTCCGTACGCGGCACAGATGGCCTCTGCTGATGCTTCCAAAGTAGCTGTGGATGCAGGTGTGAAAAGAGTGGATGTATTTGTGAAAGGTCCCGGAGCAGGAAGGGAAAGCGCCATCCGCGCCCTTGCCCAGTCAGGCATTGAAGTGAACATGATCAAGGATGTGACCCCGCTTCCACACAATGGTTGCCGTCCTCCGAAGAAAAGAAGGGTATAAGCCAATGGCCAATGGCTATTAGCCAATGGCCGGACATACATATAGCCAACAGCTATTCATTTAATCAAAGGGTGCTTCATTAATTTTTACCGCTTTCAACGATGAACGCACCGGTTTCTAAAAAGCGGAAATGAATAAAAAACTATGGCACGTTACAATGGTCCAAAGACCAAGATCTCCCGTATTTTCGGTGAGCCCATTTTAGGAAATGGCAAATGGCTGGGAAAAAATTCCAATCCTCCCGGTCAGCATGGTGCGCAGCGCAAGCGCAAAACCATGGGTGAGTATGCTCTTCAGCTTCGTGAAAAGCAAAAGGCCAAATACACTTATGGTGTTTTAGAAAAACAATTCCGTAAAACTTTCGAGGAAGCTTCCCGCCGCAAGGGTGTTACAGGTGAAAACCTGATCAAATTGCTGGAAGCCCGTCTGGACAATACTGTATTCCGCATGGGTATCGCTCCTTCACGTCCTGCTGCCCGCCAGTTGGTAAGCCATAAGCACATTGTTGTGAATGGTGATGTTGTGAATGTGCCTTCTTACCAGTTGAAGCCAGGTGATGTTGTTACCCTGAAAGAAAAATCCAAAGACAACAGCTCTGTTACCAGCGCCGTTCGTGGCAAGAACCCTAAGTTTAGCTGGGTTGACTGGAATGAAACGACCATGACCGGTACTTTCATCACGTATCCTGAAAGGGACAGTGTTCCGGAAAACATCAAGGAGCAGTTGATTGTGGAATTGTATTCGAA
>JAEYUA010000179.1 GCA_023433755.1 Bacteroidota bacterium
CGTAAAACCGCCAATGGTGAGATCTATGATGGCACCAAGATGACGGCTGCCTGCAATTCATTGCCGCTGGGTACATGGATCAGGGTGACTAATCTAAGTAATAACCGTTCGGTGATCGTTAAAACCAATGACCGCCTGCATCCCCGCATGACGCGGGTGGTAGACCTGAGCAGGGCCGCAGCGGAGAAACTGGGATTCATCAAAAAGGGCCTGACCAAAGTGAAAGTGGAAGTATTGGGAAAAAAGATTTAATAAGCATGGCAGGGTAACAAATATTTTCAGATATTTAAACCGTAGCCTTTATTTTTGTTTTGTAACCAAACAACCACTTATGAAGAAGATTATTGCTATATGCATCCTTCTCACCATTGTTTTCCAGGATTCCATAGCACAAAGTCAGGTCAGGGGACGTTCTATCGGGGTCAGCTTCCTCATGAATGATTTCAAAACAGCTTCCCGTATCAGGAGTGGTTCCATCGAACAGGTTTTCCGCGATGACCAGTGGGCAAAATTTTCCGATATGGATCCGGGTCTTGCGCTTACTTATTTTAAAGGCGTGCATAAGAAAATTGATTTTGCCGCAACGCTTGCCGGTTCTTTTGTCAACTATCCGTTTACAAAAAGAAGGCAGTACGATTCCAAATCCCTCCTGCTGGAAGCCGATGCTTCTGTTAATCTCAAAATGTTCACAGATGCATATTTCTTTTCACCATACCTGATCGCGGGTATCGGTGCAAGCAGGTATAAAAGTCATTATGGCGCCTTCATTCCACTGGGTGCCGGTTTCAAAATGAATTTTATGGATGATGTATCCCTGTTTGTAAATACTACTTACCGGGTGCCTGTTACAACAGAAGTCACCAATTATCATTTCATGTACAGTCTTGGTGTTTCCGGCAAGCTCGGGAAACGCTGATCTTAATATCATTTAATTAAAAAGCCCCTGCTGCAGGGGCTTTTTAATGTGGGCATAAATTGTGTGATTAGCGGAACCTCTCACTTACCACCAGGTCTTTGCTTCCCGGTGTATAGGTATAAAAGCCTTCACCTGTTTTTACTCCCAGCTTTTTGGCCATTACCATGTTTACCAAAAGAGGGCAGGGGGCATACTTGGGGTTTCCGAATCCATCATGCAATACATTAAGAATGGAGAGGCATACATCAAGGCCTATGAAATCGGCAAGTTGTAAGGGTCCCATCGGGTGGGCCATGCCCAGCTTCATAACCGTATCAATTTCTTCCACCCCGGCCACTCCTTCATATAAACTGTAAACCGCTTCGTTGATCATGGGCATGAGGATGCGGTTGGCTATAAAGCCGGGATAATCATTCACCACGCAGGGCACTTTGCTAAGCTTTTTGCTCAGGTCAACGATGGTATCTGAAACTTCTTTTTTGGTAGCATAACCATTGATGATCTCCACCAGTTTCATCACAGGAACAGGATTCATAAAGTGCATGCCGATCACCATTTCAGGTCTTGCCGTTACTGCAGCAATTTTGGTGATGGAAATCGAAGAGGTATTGGTTGCCAGTATGCATCCCTGTGGCGCGTATTCATCCATTTGCCTGAATATATTCAGCTTCAGGTCCACATTCTCCGTTGCCGCTTCCACTACCAGTTGCGCATCCTTTACACCGGAGGCCAGGGAGGTGTGGGTGGTGATATGCTGCAGTGTACTTTCTTTCTGGTCAGCACTCAGGCTTCCCTTACTTACCTGACGGTCGAGGTTTTTGGCAATGGTAGCCTGGGCCCTGCTAAGCTGCTCCTGGGATACATCTACCAGGGCTACTTTAAAACCATGCTGGGCAAATACATGCGCGATGCCATTACCCATAGTGCCCGCGCCGATAACACAAATTTTTTCCATATAGCTTTTATTGGTGCGGCAAATTTAGAGGATTTGAGAAGCCAACAGCCAAAGGCCATTAGCCAACAGCCTAATTCTTCCTCTTAAAATCCCCGCGTTTCCATGCCTGGATGAATTCTGACCAGGCAGCGGGGTTGAAGATATTCATGGGGGGTACCTGGCCCTGGTAAGTGGCACGGTTGGCAATATTGCGCATCTGCATGCTCACTGCGCCTGCGCCGTCGGAAGGAACTGTTTGGAGCAGGATTCTACGTTTGGCCTCGTCATTGTTCCTCCGTGCAATTTCAATATCATCATCCGGCACTTTGCTGTTTACAAAATCACGGGCGAATTGTTCGGGTGAAGGCCTGGGTTTGATAATGGTAGCTGGGAGATAAGTAGTGTCTTCCACCAATAACTGCACAACACTGTACTGGTTGCCCTGGAGATCCCGGGGAACAGTGATCACTTTATTCTTGTAGGTAACATGGCTGAATTCCACTTCATCGCCTTTCAGCACCACGATGGAGAACACGCCCTGGTTGTTGGTGATGGTGCCGCGGTAAGATCCCTTGATGGTTACACTCACTGCAGGTATCCCCACCAGGCTGTCGGCGGTCATCACGATCCCGTATAATTGCACAACGGAATCCTTCACTGTTTCAAACTGGGCATCTGCCCGCTTTACGAAAAACAAACCAGCCAGGGAAAGCAGTAGAATTCTTTTCATGTCAGTCTCAAAAATAACAGTAGTTGCCCAATGCGGGAATGATGCTTAAAATATTGATGTTAACTTTGCCGATTCATTAACAATATTATGACACAGGAAGATATTTTGAGTGCTTTATCGCATGTGCAGGAACCCGACCTCGGCAAGGACCTGGTGACTTTGAATATGATACGCGATATCGAGATCAGCGGCAATGATGTTTCTTTTACCGTGATACTGACCACCCCAGCCTGTCCCTTGAAGGACCGGATTGCCAACGATTGCAAAGACGCTATTCATTCCAGGATCGATCCAAACCTGGAAGTGAAGGTCCGTTTCGATTCAAGTACTACCACCCTTCGCGCAGATAAAAGTTCTGTGCTGCCCGGTGTAAAAAATATCATAGCGGTGGTGAGCGGAAAAGGAGGCGTAGGAAAAAGTACCGTGGCCGCCAACCTGGCCCTGGCTTTAGCAAAAGACGGAGCAACAGTAGGACTGATGGATGCTGATATCTACGGTCCCAGTGTGCCCATTATGTTTGGCGTAAGAGGAGAAAGGCCCCTCATGACCGAGGTCAATGGAAAGGCCATGATTCTTCCTCTTGAAAAATACGGGATCAAATTACTCAGCATTGGTTTGCTAGTGGAGGAAAAGAACGCGGTGGTCTGGCGTGGTCCGATGGCCAGCAGCGCCATCAGGCAGTTCATCACCGATGTACACTGGGGTGAACTGGATTACCTGGTGATTGATATGCCTCCCGGTACAGGGGATATCCATCTCACCCTGATGCAGACAGCTCCCGTTACGGGAGTGGTAGTGGTTACCACACCGCAGGATGTAGCGCTGGCCGATGCAAGAAAAGGCATTGCCATGTTTAGCCAGGCACAGTTGAATGTGCCCATCATCGGGCTGGTAGAAAACATGAGTTACTTCACACCCGCGGAACTGCCGGAGAACAAATATTATATTTTCGGAAGGGAAGGCGGTAAACGACTGGCTGATGAATATGATCTTCCCTTTCTTGGGCAGATACCGCTTGTACAGGGCATACGTGAAGGAGGAGATGCCGGCAGGCCGGTGATGGTGAGTGATGATGAAATCACCAGTGCTGCCTTCAGGGAATTCGCGGGCATGGTGGCCAGGAGTGTATCCATGCGTAATGCGCGCATGAAAGCGGAAGAAGTGGCGGAAGTTGTTGAAGAAAAATAACCGTATGTATAACCTTCCTTATTTCAAGGAAAAAGACCAGGGACGGCTGATGGAATTCATCCATAAGCATCCCTTCGCTTTTATTTGTGGCTGTGATGAACAACAAAAGCCGGTTGCCACGCAGATCCCCGTTTTCATTGAAGAAAGGGAAGGGCGGCTTTTTCTGTCAGGACATATGATGCGGCAGACCGATCATCATAAGGCCTTTGAAAAAAATCCCCAGGTGCTTTGTGTTTTCACCGGGCATCATACTTACGTTAGCGCTACCTGGTATAGCAATCCCCACCAGGCCTCCACCTGGAACTATATGTCAGTTCATGTGAAAGGCATCCTTCGTTTTCTTGACCATACAGCATTGGTAGATATCCTGCGGAAAACTTCCCTTCATTTTGAAAACAATGATGCTCATTCCACAACCGCTTATGATAACCTGCCTGCAGACTACCTGGCCAAACTGATGAATGCCATCGTGGCCTTTGAAGTGGAAGTTCTTTCCATGGAAAATGTATTCAAGCTCAGTCAGAACCGTGATGAGAAAAGTTATGATTCCATCATTGATCACCTGCACCAAAGCGATGCTGATGGTAAAACCATTGCAGTTGAAATGGAAAAGCGAAAAGAAGAATTATTTCCTAAGGTTTGATGTATTTGAATCCAAGAGTTGTTTCTTCATCTATCCTCAGCACCAGTGAATCCTGTGTGAGTTTGATCAAATTCATTTCAGCAATGACAGGAGGATCATAATCTTCGGTGGTGGTGATGGTCTTTCCTTTTTCACTGTATGACCATTTCCCTGTCACCTTTTTTCCTTTGAGCTCATTTTCAAAACCACCCTGGGAATCAAAACGAACCCCTGGTCTCTGTTCATCAGGTATTTTAGCAGGGATCCTGATAACACTATCACTGATCACCAGGAAATTCATGGTCCATTTTTTATCGCAAAGCAGTGGTTTTACATCCTCTTTGGAAATGAAAGAAAAAGTTGCCAGGGCAATCAGCAGGAAGATCGTTTTCATCCGGACAAACTAAGCGTTTATCCCGAGCCAGTCAAGCGCATTGCGATACATTATTTTTTCTTTGACGTTATCCGGCAGTTCCAGGTCTGCTACCATCTTGCCCGGATGATGCTCGCCAAGAGGGAAAGGATAATCACTACCCATACAGATTTTCGAAGAACCCATCGAATCCAATAAGAAATGAAAAGCCTTCGGATCATGCACCAGGCTGTCAACCCAGAACCGGTTGAGGTATTCGCGTGGAGATACCTGGTTGTGGATTTGCACGAGGTCGGGACGTACATCAAAGCCATGCGTGATCCTTCCCAGCGTATAGGCAAATGAACCGCCTCCATGCGCGAAGGCCACGCGGAGTTTTGGAAATTTTTCGAATACCCCGCCAAAGATCATCGAACAGATTGCACGGGTGGTTTCTGCCGGCATGCCCACCAGCCAGGGCAGCCAGTATTGTGTCATGTCTTTTTCGCCCATCATTTCCCATGGGTGGATGAAGAGGGCGCAGTTCAGTTTTTCCGCTGCTTCAAAAAAAGGATGCAGTTCAGGATCACTCAGGTTTTTACCATTCACATTGGTACCGATTTCGATGCCGGGTAATTTGAGGTCATTCACGCATCTTTCCATTTCACGGATTGCCATTGCAGGATCCTGCATGGGCAGGGTACCCAGCCCGATGAAGCGCTGTGGATTCGCTGCCACCGTTTCTGCAATATGATCGTTAAGAAAGCGTGCCGTTTCGAGCGCATCAGAAGCTTTCGCCCAGTAATTAAACAAAACAGGAATGGTGGAAAGCACCTGCCGGTCAACCCCGGTTTCATTCATTTCAGCGATGCGTACGCCCGGGTTGTAACAGTTATCCTCTACTTCGCGGAAAACCTTATCCCCTTTGATCATGCAGGCCTTACAATTGCGGTGCTCCAGGTGAATGAATTCACCATACCCGAATTTTTTCGTCCAGTCCGGCATGCGCTCCGGCATGATGTGCGTGTGAATATCAATCTTCATGAAGGCGTAAAGATAAGCGGATCATCCTCTCTCAGGAAAGCTAAAAAAACGATATGCCAGTACCTCAGTAAACGAAGAAAATGACAGTTACTATTTGATATAACTCTGCGACATCTCTTTTTCCTCATTTTCTCTGCGGTAAAAAACGAACGCTTTTATTTTCAATTATAATGGCTCAGACAGACAATGCTTAAAAAGAACAATTGCCCTATTATCAACCATACATAAACTGATAAAGGCACTTTTCTTCCCTCTCACCAAATTATTTTTTAACCGGGGGCTCCATCACATGCCCGCATTTACTACAGGTACGCAGGGATTCACTGGAATAGAAACGCTCCATGATAGGAGGAAGCTGTTTCACAATATCTTTCACGAAAACAGATTCTTCATAGAGTTTGTTCCCGCATTTTTCACAAAACCATAAAAAAGCATCTTTTTCATCCTCTTCCTCTGCTCTTACTTTTTCAATTACCAGTCCCACGGTATTGGCAGGCCGCTGGGGTGAATGCGGCGTTTGCGGCGGCAGCAGGAACATATCACCTTCATTGATGGCAATATCTCTGGGTGTTCCATTATCAATGATTTTTAAAACAATATTTCCTTCAACCTGGTAATAGAGTTCCTCGCTTTCATTATAATGATAGTCCTTGCGGGCATTAGGTCCACCCACAACCATTACAATAAAATTTTCAGCATCCTTGTACACACACTGGTTGCCAACGGGTGGTTTCAGCAGTTCACGGTTCTCATCGATCCATTTTTTGAGGTTGAAAGGAGCAGCAATCATAATCCAGGTTTGAGTTGAGTCATAATACAGTTGAATAGCAACTGTCCGGGGAAAATTACAACAAATCTGCCTAAGTTTGAATCCATGAACCTCTCACTGGAAGGAAAGAATGCGATCATTTGCGGAAGCAGCCAGGGCATCGGCTATGCCATTGCCGAGGAACTGGCCATGATGGGCGCCAATTGTATTTTGCTGGCACGGAACGAATCCCTGCTCAGCGTAGCCGTAACTCAACTTGATACTTCCCTGCGTCAGGTGCATGCCTATTATATGGCCGACTTCAGTGATCCTTCACAGGTGGAAAATGTTGTAAGAAAAATAGTGGAAAAACAGCCTGTCCATATCCTGGTCAACAATACAGGAGGGCCACCCGCCGGTGCCATAGTGGATGCGGAAACCAACCAGTTCCTCCAGGCATTTAACCAGCATCTCATCTGCAATCATATCCTGGCGCAGGCCTGTATTCCGGGAATGAAAAAAGAAGGATATGGCCGGATTGTAAATGTTATTTCCACTTCGGTTAAAATTCCATTGAAGAACCTAGGTGTTTCCAATACCATCAGGGGAGCTGTAGCTTCCTGGGCCAAGACCATGGCCAATGAACTGGGGATGTTCAATATCACGGTCAATAATGTATTGCCGGGGTTCACTAAAACCCAGAGGCTGGAATCCATAGTTAAAAACACTTCTTCCAAAAAAAGAAGAACGGAAGAAGAAGTGGAAAAGGAAATGCAGGAAGAAGTGCCAATGAAAAGATTTGGCGAGGCGGCAGAAGTTGCTGCTGTTGCTGCTTTCCTGGCTTCGCCTGCGGCTTCCTATGTGAATGGTACCAGCATCCCGGTTGACGGAGGCCGGACGGGTTCAATATAAACGAGGATGGAAAGGAATCTCAAATCTTGCCAATGATCTCTTCAGAAATTTCACAAGAAAAAAAAGTATTGCAGGAAGGCGCGCTGTCCATTCCATGGCACCTCGAAAATTTTATTGGTGGGTATTTTATCGGTCCCCTCAGCGGCCGTTTCATTGATAATATCAACCCTGCTACCGGTGAGGTGTATGCGCAGATACCTGACAGTGATGCTGCTGATATTGATCTGGCGGTAAAAGCTGCCACCGCTGCTTTCCCTTCCTGGTCTTCCACACCTGCTGAACAGCGTTTCCTTGTCCTGAACAGGATTGCCGCACTTATTGATGCGTATATTGATGATCTGGCAATGGCGGAAACCATTGATAATGGCAAACCCTTGTGGCTGAGCAGGCGGGTGGATATTCCAAGAGCATCGGCCAATTTCAGGTTCTTTGCCACAAGCATCATGCATTTTGCTGCAGAAAGTCACAGCATGGAACAGAAAGCCATCAATTATACCCTGCGACAACCGCTTGGTGTGGTGGGCTGCATTTCGCCCTGGAACCTTCCATTATATTTATTCACGTGGAAAATAGCACCGGCACTTGCTGCTGGTAATTGCGTGATCGCCAAACCTTCGGAGGTAACACCTGTTACTGCATTCCTGCTGGCACGTATCTGCAGGGAAGCCGGTCTCCCTGCTGGTGTGTTGAATATCGTTCACGGAAAGGGAGAAACCACCGGTGAAGCCATTGTACAGCACCCTGCGATCAAGGCCATTTCTTTTACAGGAAGTACACGTGCCGGTGCACGCATTGCTTCGGTTGCTGCTCCTCAATTCAAAAAACTTTCTCTAGAGCTGGGTGGCAAAAATCCCAATATCATTTTCGCTGACTGCGACTGGAAAAAAATGATGAAGACCTCCATCCAGTCTTCATTTTCCAACCAGGGACAAATTTGTCTATGTGGTTCTCGCATACTGGTGGAAGCATCCATTTACGACAGGTTCAAAAAAGAATTTGTTGAACAGGTAAACCTGTTGAAAGTGGGAGATCCGCTGGATGAAAAATCAAAGCAGGGTGCCCTGGTGAGCAAAATGCATTTTGATAAAGTAATGTCCTGCATTCAGAAAGCTGTTAAAGAAGGCGGCACCATACTCACCGGTGGTAATGCAGTGCAGCCTGAAGGCCGCTGTGCCAATGGTTATTTTATCGAACCTACGGTAATCGAGGGACTGGGTCCTTCATGCGATACGAACATGGAAGAAATTTTTGGCCCGGTAGTGACCCTGCAGAAATTTGAAACGGTTGAAGAAGCCATTGCTCTGGCCAATGCCTGCAATTATGGTTTGTCGGCAACCGTATGGACGCAGGATATTTCTAAGGCTAACCAGGTAGCCACGAAGCTGGAAGCAGGCATCATCTGGATCAATTGCTGGCTGTTGCGCGACCTGCGTACACCCTTTGGTGGTGTTAAGAATAGCGGTGTAGGAAGGGAAGGCGGTTGGGAAGCTTTGAGATTTTTTACGGAATCAAAAAATGTGTGCGTGGAATGGTGAGCATCATCAAAAAAAAAATTATGAGCGATATTATCAATACCAGTTCGGCTGCCAAACCCCTTGGGGCTTATCCCCATGCAAGGCGCGCAGGCAACCTTCTATTTTTATCCGGCATCGGTTCAAGAAGCGCTGCTGATAATTCCATTCCCGGTCTTGTCCAGGATAACCAGGGTAATATTGTTTCTTATGATATTGCTGCTGAATGTCATTCCTGTTTCGCCAATGTAAAAGCGGTGCTGGAAGCCAGTGGAAGCAGTTGGGAAAAGATTATTGACGTAACTGTGTTCCTGACCAATATGAAAATTGATTTTCCTGTCTATAATTCTATTTACGCCCAGTATTTTTCAAATGTGCAGGCCTGCCGCACCACGGTAGAAGTGAAAAGCCTGCCCACACCTATTGCCATAGAACTAAAAGTGATCGCCTTGATTGATTAATCTGGAGGTTTCAAGAAAATATTACAATCGCAATTATGAATTTTGAGAACAGCCGGGATTTTGCCAGGCAGATGGATGAGAAGGATCCTTTGAAGAATTACCGTGAGCAGTTTCATATTCCGCTGCACGAAGGAAAGCAAGTGATTTATTTCACAGGGAATTCCTTAGGGTTGCAGCCGAAAACCACAAGAGAATATGTGAACCAGGAACTGGACGACTGGGCCAGGCTGGGCGTGGAAGGACATTTCCAGGCAAAACGTCCCTGGTTTTCATACCACGAATTATTCACAGAAAAGATCGCAAGGCTCGTGGGCGCTTTACCTCATGAAGTGGTGGTGATGAACCAGCTCACCGTGAACCTGCATCTCCTTATGACCAGCTTTTACCGGCCCACTGCGGAGCGGTACAAAATCATTTGTGAAGCCAGGGCTTTTCCTTCTGATCAATACGCGATGGAAAGCCAGGTGCGCCTGCATGGTTATGATCCTTCAACCGCTATCATTGAAGTGCATCCGCGTGAAGGCGAAAAAAATATCAGGACGGAAGATATCATTGCTGAAATCAAACAACATGCTGACAGTACCGCACTGGTACTTTTCAGTGGTGTGAATTATTATACAGGACAGGTGTTTGACATGCAGACCATCACTTCGGCTGCCCATAAGGCTGGTGCCATTGCAGGTTTTGACCTGGCGCACGCGGCAGGAAATATTATGCTGGACCTTCACCAGTGGAATATTGATTTTGCCACCTGGTGCAGTTATAAATATCTTAATTCAGGTCCGGGTGGCGTGTCCGGTGTTTTTATTCATGAAAGAAATGCCATGAACCAGGCATTGCCAAGAATGGCGGGCTGGTGGGGTTATGATAAGGAAACACGTTTCCAGATGCTGCCGGGTTTTGTTCCTATTGCAGGAGCGGAAGGATGGCAACTGAGCAATGCTCCTGTTTTATCCATGGCAGCACACCTGGCAGCACTAGATCTTTTTGATGAAGCCGGCATGGAGCACCTCGTCTCTAAAAGCAAAAAACTTACTGCGTTTTTATTTTTCATTATTGAATCCATCAATGAACAGCTCCAGCAAAATATTATTGAGATTATCACGCCTGTGCAGGAAAAAGAAAGAGGCTGCCAGGTTTCCATGCATGTGCGATCCAATGGCAAAACCGTATTTAAAGAGCTAACCAGGCAGGGAGTGATAGCAGACTGGCGTGAGCCTGATGTGATCCGCGTTGCTCCTGTTCCATTTTACAATACATTTGAAGAGGTCTGGAAATTTGGTGATATCATTCATAAAATCCTGGCGGATCACCAGCGGTGATCCTTTCACGCATAATGATGAAAAAAGAAATTACGATCATAGGGGCTGGCCTGGTAGGATCACTTTTATCCATCTACCTGGCGAAAAGAGGCTACACCGTAAAAATTTTTGAACGGCGTGGCGATATTAGGCAACAACAGGTGGAGGCAGGCCGTTCCATCAACCTCGCCCTGAGTGACAGGGGTATCAAGGCACTCAGTGAAGTGGGAATAGCTGATGATATCCTTGGCATCTCCATTCCCATGCATGGCCGGCGGATACATAACCTTGATGGATCAGAAGCTTTCCAGCCTTATGGCAAGCAGGGACAATACATCAATTCAGTGTCCCGCCGTGATCTGAATGCCAAACTGATGGACCTCGCAGAATCTTATGGTGTTACCATCAGTTTCGATCACCGGCTGGAGCAGGTGGACTGGAAATCAAAAAAAACATATTTCACGCATCATTCTGAAAACGTTTCCTATTTCTTCGAACTTTTATTTGGAACAGATGGCGCTTATTCAGCCGCAAGGCTAGCCCATATGCTGCAGCATGACCGGTTCGAATACCGGCAGTACTATATTGACTGTGGTTACAAGGAGCTGAGTATTCCTCCCGGTGCAGGTAATAGTTTTCAACTTGAAAAAAATGCCCTGCACATCTGGCCGCGAAAGGACTATATGCTGATTGCGCTTCCCAATATGGATGGCAGTTTTACCGGGACACTTTTCTTTCCTTTCGAAGGTGAGACTTCTTTTGAGAAACTGAAGTCGGAAAAGGATGTTATGAATTTTTTCCAAACAACATTTCCTGATGTAGTTAACCTGGTACCCGATCTTACCAGTCAATATTTCAATCATCCCACTTCTTCACTCGTAACAGTTAAATGTTTTCCCTGGAAGCGGGATGATCATTTTTGTTTACTGGGAGATGCCGCACATGCCATCGTTCCTTTTTTCGGGCAGGGCATGAATGCAGGTTTCGAAGACTGCAGTGTGCTGAACGGTTTACTCGATAAATATGGTGAAGACTGGTCGGCTATACTGGAACATTTCCAGGAAAGCCGCAAACCTGATGCTGACGCGATTGCTGACCTGGCCATTAATAATTTTACGGAAATGCGGGCAAGAACTGCTGATCCTGCTTTCTTATTGCAGAAAAAAATTGAAGGCCGCCTGCATGAAAAATATCCTGACCAATGGATACCGGCCTATTCACAGGTTACTTTCAGTCCGCAGATCCGTTACAGCGAAGCACTGGCCAACAGCCTGAAACAGGAAAAGATCATGGAAGAGATCATGAAGCTTCCAGAACTGGATCAGCGATGGGACAGTCCCGAAATTGAGGAGATGATCCTTCAAAAAGCAAGGCTGAAAACTTCGGGACAATAAAAAATTTTAATTAAACTGATGACAAGAGAAGAACTGGTAGAACAAATCAAAACAAAAAGAACCTATCTCTGTGTAGGACTCGATACTGACCCCGCTCTTATTCCCAGCCACCTCTTAGCAGGGGAAGATCCTGTATTCGAATTCAACCGGCAGATCATTGATGCGACCAAAGATTTTTGTGTGGCCTATAAAATCAATACAGCTTTTTATGAGGCACAGGGTATCCATGGTTGGATTTCCATGGAAAAAACACTCAGGCATATTCCTTCGCAGCATTTCACCATTGCCGATGCCAAAAGAGGTGATATCGGGAATACTTCGAACCAGTATGCCAAAGCATTCTTTGAAAAATTCGGTTTTGATTCCATCACTGTTGCACCATACATGGGGGAAGACAGCATCCGGCCATTTCTGAATCATGCAGGCAAATGGACCATTGTACTGGGACTAACTTCAAATTCCGGCGCCATCGATTTTGAACTGCAAACCTTTGTAAAAACAACTGAATTACTGGAAGAAGGTGTACACATTACCCGCCAGGAAAACAGGATGTTGTATGAAATGGTAATGGAAAAAACGGCCCGGTGGGGAACAGAGGATAACCTGATGTTTGTTGTGGGTGCCACCCAGGCGGATTCATTTACCAACATAAGGAAAATACTTCCCAATCACTTCTTCCTCGTTCCCGGTGTGGGTGCGCAGGGCGGGAGCCTTGAAGAGATATCGGGCAAAGCAATGACAAAGGACTGTGGTCTGCTGGTGAATGCCAGCCGTGCGGTGATCTATGCTTCTGCCGGTGATGATTTTGCAGAAGCCGCAGGCCGTGCTGCCCAGGTTTACGCACAGGAAATGGACCATTATCTCGGAATTAATGGAATTTAAAAGGTATGTGACTGACTACGCACACCTGCGAGTTTTACCGTTCAAAAAAAATGTTTGATAGATCGTTACACCCTGGCTATTTTTCAAGATCAATTTATAACACACATGAGAAGAATTATTCTTTCATTGGGCTTTGCAGCCCTTAGCCTGGTTTCATTGGCCCAGGCTCCGGTTACAAAAGCGAATTACCAGCAGGCCGCAAGGTTTTCTCCTTCTAAACTGAACCGCATCGTTCACAGTACTTCAGTGGACCCGCACTGGTTAAAAAATTCTGACCGCTTCTGGTACAGTTATTCAACCTCAAACGGTACCAACTGGTATATTGTTGATCCTGCAAGAGCTGACAAACGTTTATTGTTCGATAATGCAACAATGGCAGCCAAACTCACTGCCATTGTTGGCGACCCGATGGATGCGCAGAACCTGAAAATGGACAGCATGCGTTTCGTGAGAGATGAGAACTGGATACAGTTTGAGGTGCGCAGCACGCAGGACAGCGCGATCAGGGATACGGCAGCAAAAAAAGGTACCCCGCCTAAAACGGAAAAGAAAAGATACTATTTCGAATACAACATCAACACAGGCCAGTTGGTCCAGCTTTCAGAAATTAAAAGGCCAAGGAGAAATCCCAGGTGGGCTAATATTTCTCCCGATGGACAAACAATTCTTTTTGTAAAAAATTATAATCTCTACTGGATGGACCGCGCCAATTATGAAAAGGCGCTGTTAAATGAAGATGACAGTACCATTAAAGAAACCCAGGTTACAAAAGATGGTATCGAATATTTCAGTTACGGAATGGAAGGTTTTCTTTCAGGAATGGGAGAAAATAATGTAGACAAGGAAAAGAATAAGAATAAAAGAAAGCCCGCTGCCGCATTCTGGAGTCCCGATTCCAGGCATTTCGCCATGGTGAGAACAGATGCACGTGCGGTTAAGGAATTATGGGTAATCAACAGCATAGCGGAACCAAGGCCGACGCTGGAAAGTTATAAGTACTGGATGCCAGGTGAAAAAGAAGCGCCGGTGGCAAGGGTGCTGCTCTTTAACAATGGTGACAAATCTTTCCGGGAACTTCCGGTAAAACAATTCAAAGACCAGGACGTGAGCATCTGGTCGGCACTGAATCCCGTGAATACCCGTGATGACGACTGGAGGCCCCTTCGCTGGCTTGGCACCAATGATAAATTTTATTTCACACGCACCAGCCGTGACCTGAAAAGGATTGACCAGTGCGTGGTGGATATCAACAGCGGCCAGGTAAAAGTGCTGATCCCTGAAAGAATGAATACTTACGTGGAAGTAAAAAGACCCGGACTGGTCAATGGTGGCAATGAGATCATCCACTGGAGTGAAAGAGATGGCTGGGCTCATTTTTATTTGTACGATGGCAATGGCAACCTGAAAAACCAGATCACGTCCGGAAGTTTTCACAGCGAGGATATCGTGGGTATTGATGAGAAAAAAAGAGTTCTGTATTTCACAGCCAATGGAAAGGAACCCAATGAGAATCCTTATTACAGCCACCTCTACCGCGTCAACTTCGACGGTTCAGGTTTGCGCCTGCTCAACCCAGGGGATTTTGAACATTCTCACAGCATGAACGATAGTAAGACCTACTTCGTGGAGAATTATTCCAGGGTGAATACAGTACCTAAATCAGCATTGTTCAACTCCGAAGGCCGCAAGGTAATGGACCTGGAAACCGCGGATTTCAGTTCGCTTTTCGCCGCCGGTTATAAATTTCCTGAACCTTTCAAAGTTAAGGCTGATGATGGGGTGACCGACCTGTATGGTGTGATGTACAAACCATTTGATTTCGACAGCACCAAAAAATATCCCATCATTGAATACGTATACCCTGGTCCGCAAACCGAAGCAGTGAACACAGCCTTTAGCAGGGGCATGGACCGCATCGACCGCCTGGCACAGGTAGGCTTTATCGTGGTTACCGTTGGTAACAGGGGAGGACATCCAGGGCGTAGCAAATGGTATCACAATTTCGGTTATGGTAACCTGCGCGATTATGGACTGGCTGATAAAAAAGCCGCAGTGGAACAACTGGCCGACCGTTTCGATTACATCGATATCAACCGTGTAGGTATTCACGGTCACTCCGGTGGAGGATTTATGAGCACCGCTGCCATGCTGGTGTATCCTGACTTCTTTAAAGTGGCTGTTTCTTCAGCAGGCAATCACGATAATTCCATTTATAACCGCTGGTGGAGTGAGAAACATCACGGTGTAAAGGAAAATGTAAATGAGAAAGGGGATACGACTTTCGTTTACAACATTGAAAAAAATCCAGACCTGGCAAAAAACCTCAAAGGGCACCTGATGCTGGTGCATGGTGATATTGACAATAATGTGCATCCCGCCAATACCATCCGCATGGTGAATGCGCTTATCAGGGCCAATAAAAGATTTGAACTGGTAATGCTGCCTGGTCAACGTCATGGTTTTGGCGACATGACTGAATATTTTTTCTGGAAGATGGCTGATTACTTCAGCGAACATTTACTGGGAGATCACGAGCGTCCTGTTAATATTGTTGAGATGGACAGGGAAACAGAACAAACAGGCAATAAGAGAAGAATGTAGCCAATAGCCAATGGCTAATGGCCATCGGAAAAAAACCAATAAAGGCCATGGAGTTTTTAGAACCCCATGGCCTTTTTCATACAACAAGATTTTAACGAAAGGCGGCGCAATATTAGACGAGCACTTGATGTTATACGAACAACATGAATCGCCTTATGTTTTTACCTTTTGTATTTGCTTTATTAGTTTCCTGTACCAAAGCGGAGCCTTCTGCACCTACTTCTGTTAATAAATCTATATTACTCCAACTGGTGAATGATGTCAGGAAAACGGGCTGCCAGTGTGGTGATACCTGGTATGGTCCGGCACCGGCTTTGAGTTGGAATGCGCAACTGGAAACTGCCGCTCTTGAACATAGCAACGATATGAAACAAAAAAAATATTTCAGTCATGAAGCACCTGATGGCAGCGACGCGGGCGACCGCATTTTGCGGGCCGGTTACCAGTGGAGCGCCTTCGGCGAAAATATCGGGATGGGTTATGCGAATGAACAGGCAGTAATCCGCGGCTGGTTGTCAAGTCCTGGCCATTGCCGCAATATCATGGGTAAACTTTTTAAAGAGATGGGTGTAGCCAGGTCCGGCTCTTACTGGACCATGGTTGTTGCCGGCAAATAAATTTATTTGAACTCATATTTTCCCTTGGCTGTCCACCAGGGATGGATCTCAAACCTCAGCCTCCCTGTAACAACTGCTGTATCTGTTTGCACATAGGACGCTGCCGTTGCAGAATCTTTAGCATCCATAATAAAAATTCCCTGGAGGTCATTGGGGGTGGAATAGCCCATGGGTCCGGCCATAATGATGATCTTTTCTTTGGCCAGCTTGTCAATATTAGCCAGGTGTTTTTCCTGGATCAGGGCTCTTGCCACACTGTCCTGGTTACGGTTAGGACCTTTCTTCAAAAACACCAGCCAGTATTGTTTCATATCACCATACACTATTGTGTCTGAAGTTTGTTCAGTGGACGTATCGGAAATGCTGCCTGGGGAAGCTTCCTTTTCTTCGCAGGCAACAAGTAAAAGTAATGTTGAGATCAGGATCGGAACAAGTGTTCTCATGATGGTTGGTTTTGATCGCCGGAAATTAACCATTCCCCGGTAATTCCAAAATGCATTTTACAGGAATGAGGCAAAGCTAAACACCTTATTTTTGCCCGCATGGCAACTGATCATTTTCAATCCCCCGACTATTACGGTGTAGACGAATTGCTGACCGATGAACATAAACTGATCCGCGAAACGGTAAGGAATTATGTAAAAAAGGAAATATCTCCCATTATAGAGGATTATGCGCAGCGGGCTGAATTTCCCGAGCAGATTATCAAACAGCTTGGAGACCTCGGGTGTTTTGGTCCCACCATTCCACAGGAATATGGAGGCGGGGGCCTGGATTACATCAGTTATGGATTGATGATGCAGGAACTTGAGAGAGGTGACAGTGGTGTGCGGTCAACCGCTTCGGTACAAGGCTCACTGGTGATGTTCCCCATTTACGCTTACGGAAGTGAAGCGCAAAAGAAAAAATACCTGCCCAAACTCGCCAGTGGAGAATGGCTGGGATGTTTCGGACTTACGGAACCCGATCATGGTTCCAACCCGGCAGGCATGCTTACCAATATCAGGGACGCGGGAGATCATGTCATACTTAATGGAAGTAAGATGTGGATCTCGAATGCGCCTTTCTCACAGGTAGCGGTTGTGTGGGCCAAGGATGAAGCCGGGGATATCCGCGGGCTGGTTGTTGAACGCGGGATGGAAGGATTCTCCACGCCCACTACGCATGGCAAATGGAGCCTGCGTGCCTCTGCCACAGGTGAACTGGTATTTGATAATGTGAAAGTGCCCAAGGAAAATATTTTTCCCAATGTTAAAGGACTGAAAGGACCACTTGGCTGTTTAACCAAGGCCCGTTATGGCATCTCCTGGGGTGCCCTGGGGGCCGCGATGGATTGTTATGATACGGCGTTGCGCTACAGTAAGGAAAGAATTCAGTTTGACCGCCCGATCGGAGGTTTCCAGTTGCAGCAGAAAAAACTGGCTGAGATGATCACAGAAATTACCAAAGCTCAACTGATGGTCTGGAGACTGGGTAGCCTCATGAATGAAGGCAGGGCCACCCCGCAGCAGGTTTCGATGGCCAAAAGAAATTCATGCGAAATCGCCGCCAATATTGCCAGGGATGCAAGGCAAATGCTGGGAGGCATGGGCATCACCGGCGAATACAGTATCATGCGGCATATGATGAACCTCGAAAGTGTGATCACTTACGAAGGCACGCATGATGTACACCTGCTCATCACTGGAATGGATGTAACAGGGTTCAATGCCTTCAAATAAAAAGCTGGACGGGTCAACTTCAATTCAATAGCATGAAAATTTTCCTGATCGGCTTTATGGGATGTGGCAAGACCCACCTGGGGCGCCAGATCAGCCAGAAGCTGGGCATGCCGTTCTTTGACCTCGATGAACAGGTTGTAGAAAAAGAAGGTATCTCCATACCGGAAATCTTCAATAAGCATGGTGAGGAATATTTCAGGCTGCTGGAAAAAGATGTGCTGCACCTCATCACCGAAAGCCATGATTCGTTTGTAATGGCTACAGGTGGAGGAACACCCTGCTATTACAATACCATCGATTATCTGAAAAAGAAGGGAATTGTAGTTTGGATCAACTGCTCTACCGACTGCCTTTATAAACGACTGCTCGTGGAAAGAAGTAACAGGCCCCTGCTTAGCAATATTCCTGATGCTGATCTTAAATCCTATGTGATCCGGAAATATTCCAGCCGGAAGATTTATTACCAGCAGGCTTCTGTTATTTTGCCTGAGGAGAATCCCGACCTGGATATGGTCATCAGTAAAATCTTTCATTCAAAAACCTGATATGCACAAAACTTTTTTAATTATCGGAACCATACTGGCCGGGCTGGCAGTGGCCCTGGGCGCTTTCGGAGCTCATGGTCTAAAGAAACTGGTGAATGCGGAAACGGTTGCCAGTTACCAGACAGGTGTGCAGTACCAGGTCTATCATGCTCTTGCTATTTTGATGATCGGCATACTGGCGGAAAGAATATCCAACAGCTTCATCAACTATGCCGGTTTCCTTTTCATAGGTGGCATTGTTTTGTTTTCGGGTTCACTTTATTTACTGGCTTCTTTCCGGGCTATGAACAAGGTGATTCCCAATTTCATTTATCCCATTACACCTCTTGGAGGATTACTTTTTATACTGGGATGGATTATGCTGCTGGTGGCTATTGTTAAGAAGTGAGAAACAGAAACAGAAACAGAAAGAGAAAGAGTGGGAGTGAGGCCCCCGAATGCTATCTTTGTTTTTATGGCTAACAAGCTGAAAAAATCCATTACACCTAAGGCTGTTCCCGAAAAAACACCCAAAGCGGGGAAGGCTGAAAAAACTCCCAAAGCCGCCCCGGGCAAATTCAAGGCTGACCGCGAGGAAAAACTGGATCTGAAAAAACTGGCAAGGGACGAAAGGACCTGGAAGATCCTGGGAACGGTTTCCCTGCTGATGTCCATCTTTCTTTTCATTGCTTTTGTTTCCTATCTTTTTACCTGGAAGGAAGACCAGTCGCAGGTAATGAACAGCGGGGCAGGATTTCTGTTTAACAATGATGATGAAAATAAAGTGAGCAACCTGCTTGGCAGGCTGGGCGCTTACTCTTCACACCACCTCATACATAGTGGCTTTGGCCTGGCATCATTTCTTTTCTGTACATTCTTTTTTGTAATTGGCATCAACCTGCTGTTCAACCGCCGCGTGTTTTCCATCTGGCGGAATCTCAAGTATGTAACCATTGGTTTGCTGATCGTTTCCATCTCTCTTTCTTTTCTTTTTTCCACCGCAAGTTTTCCTTATGGCGGTGCCGTAGGTGATATGATCTCCGAATGGCTGGTCAATTTCCTGGGAACAGTGGGCACTGCAGCATTGCTTCTTGTAGTGATGGCTTCTTACCTCATCTGGCAATTCAATCCGGCCTTTAACTACCAGCGGAAGCAGGATGCTCCTATTGAACCAGGATTGGAGGATGAAGAACAGGCCGAGGTTCCCGTGCTCACCGGCACCAGCATTAATGATTTGTATGCGCAAGACGAAGCAGTTGCTGAAAAAGGTAACCAGATGAAAGGAGAGGGTACCCT
>JAEYUA010000195.1 GCA_023433755.1 Bacteroidota bacterium
CCTTGTTGTGGGAGAACCTCTTTGCTGCTGCAGTGCAACGGCAGGAGGGAGACCATCCACTTCATCCACTACAGGAACAGGCATCTGGTGAAACAACCGGCGGGCATAGGGTGATACAGATTCGAGATAACGCCGCTGGGCTTCCGCATACAGCGTGCCGAAGGCAAGCGAGGATTTTCCCGAGCCTGAAACACCGGTGAAAACAACCAGCGCATCACGCGGAATCACCAGGTTTACATTCTTGAGGTTATGCTCCCTGGCTCCTTTTACATGTACAAAACCATCATGATGGTTGGTGAAGTTCTGCTGGGACATACTGGGTAGAGGCAAAAGCTATGCCTGTGCGAGCTACGAGCTGTTAGCTTTTAGCCATTGGCCATTGGCTGGCGAACATGGATCATATATCAATTACAATATAAAATTTCAAAGCAAGCCGTAAATTGTAAAAATGGAAACGATATTATTGGTAGCCGGCCTTGTATTAATGCTGATCATAATAGTCCTGCTTCTGAGGCCACTAAAGGATACAAATGCTGTGAATCAACAATTAGAGGAAGTGCTTTTGAGGCAGGATAAAATTACTGAACTGATGAGGCAGGAGTTCAGAACCAACCGCGAAGAATCGGCTACTGCTGCCCGTGACAACCGCAGTGAGCTTAGTTTGACGCTCACCCACTTCAAATCTGAGATGACGGACACATTGAAACTCATTACAGAACATAACCGCTCCGCTATGGAACAGATCCATAAAACCCTTGATGAGAAGATCCGTGGACTAATGGAAAAAATTGATGAAAATAACCGGGTGAACAGGGAGACCATTACAAACAGTCTGCGTGATTTTTCTCTAGAACAACGCAACAAACTCGAGGAACTAAAACATGATCAGAAAGAGCAATCGAATAAAACGGTGGATCAACTCGATAAACTCACCAGTAAGACTGAAGAGAAACTGCATGCGGCCATTGAGCAATCCAAAGCGGATGGGATGCTGATCCGCCAGACGCTGGAACAGTCATTTCTTTCGTTCAATAAAACTTTCAAGGAAAGTGTTGGTGAGATGAACCAGCTGCAACGCGAAAGATTCGGACAACTGGAAGAAAAACAGACGAAGCTGGTGGAAAGCACCGAGAAAAAACTGGAACAGGTCCGTGAAACCGTGGATGAAAAATTACAAAAGACATTGAACGAAAGGCTGGGTCAGTCATTTGAACTGGTAGGCAAACAATTGGAGAGTGTTCAAAAAGGCCTGGGTGAAATGCAGACGCTGGCACAGGATGTTGGTGGATTAAAAAGAGTGTTGAGCAATGTAAAAATGCGAGGGGGTTTTGGTGAAGTGCAGCTTTCCATGTTGCTGGAAAACATACTGGCACCCGACCAGTATGAGGCAAATGTAAAACTGAAGCATAACAGTACGGAGGCAGTGGAATTCGCCATCAAAATGCCAAACAAGGAAGGCGACAGGAACTATGTATGGCTGGCGATCGATGCCAAATTTCCAAGAGATGCCTATGAATATTTACAGGAAGCTTATGATACAGCAGATCCATTGAAGATTGAAGAAGCACAAAAAAATCTCGAACTCACGATCAGGAAAATGGCCAGGGATATTTGTGAGAAATATATTAACCCGCCAAATACCACCGATTTTGCTATTATGTTCCTTCCATTTGAAGGGATCTATGCCGAAGTAGTGCGCAAGGCCAGCTTGTTGGAAGATATTCAAAGACAGTGCAAGGTAGTGATCACTGGTCCCACTACGCTGGCTGCTATTCTGAATAGTTTACAAATGGGTTTCAAAACTCTTGCCATTCAAAAAAGAAGCAGCGAGGTTTGGCAGGTGCTTGGTGCGGTTAAAAAAGAATTTGAAAGCTTCGGAGGATTACTTGAAAAGGCGCAAAAAAATATCCAGGTTGCCAGCAACCAGATAGATGAAGTAATGGGTAAAAGAACAAGAGCGATACAGAGAAGGTTGAAGGGCGTTGAGGCTTTGGAGAATGAAAGTTTGGATTTAATTGAAGATGATGATGGATGATGTATCCAATTTCACCGCCAAGGCACCAGGAACGCCAAGGTTACGCAAAGAAAGTTCGAACAATCTCTGCGTAACCTCTGCGCCCTTTGCGTCCTCCGGGGTTCAATTCCTCAATTCCAAATTAAGTAACTATTGTTCCTGATTTTAACTTTTGAATTTTGACTTTTGAAATCAAAAAAAAAGCGGCCCATCCGGACCGCTTTTCTATTTTTCTAAGAAGCTTATTTGAACTGTGGGATCAGGCCATTCGCCAGGTCCACCATTTTCTTCAAACCATCTTCAGGCAGATTACCCCGTTTGAATTCAGCAAGGATCTCAGGATATTTGTTTTCCATTTCCATGAGGAAGTGTTCTTCAAATTCTTTTACCCTGCTCACTTTCACATCACGTAATAAACCCTGGGTACCGAGGTAAATGATCGCAACCTGCTTTTCAACCGCTACAGGAGCATATTGAGGCTGCTTCAGGATCTCCACGTTACGGGCACCTTTATCCAGTACCAGTTTGGTAGCCGCATCAAGGTCACCACCGAATTTGGAGAAGGCTTCCATCTCACGGTAAAGCGCCTGGTCAAGTTTGAGTGTACCAGCCACTTTTTTCATTGACTTGATCTGCGCATTACCACCCACACGGCTAACCGAAATACCTACGTTGATCGCAGGACGGATACCGGCGTTGAATAGGTTTGTTTCAAGGAAGATCTGTCCGTCAGTGATCGAGATCACGTTGGTTGGGATATAGGCTGATACGTCACCTGCCTGTGTTTCAATGATAGGAAGGGCTGTTAAAGATCCACCACCTTTTACCAGCGGACGGATGCTTTCAGGAAGATCGTTCATCTGTTTGGCCACTTCATCATTGTTGATCACCTTGGCAGCTCTTTCCAGCAAACGGCTGTGGAGGTAGAATACATCACCAGGGTAGGCTTCACGGCCCGGAGGACGGCGCAGCAGCAGGGAAACTTCGCGGTAAGCTACGGCCTGTTTGGAAAGATCATCATAAATGATCAGGGCTGGCCTCCCGGTATCACGGAAGAACTCACCGATGGCAGCACCTGCAAATGGAGCATAGAACTGCAAAGGAGCAGGATCAGAAGCGGAAGCCGCAACGATGATGGTATATTCCATGGCACCCGCATCCTGCAGGGTTTTCATAACCCCCGCGATAGTAGATGCTTTCTGGCCGATAGCTACATAAATACAATAAACAGGTTTGCCGGCAGCGTAAAATTCTTTTTGGTTGATGATGGTATCCACGCAGATGGCGGATTTACCGGTCTGGCGGTCACCGATCACGAGCTCACGTTGTCCGCGGCCGATCGGGATCATGGCATCAATGGCCTTGATACCAGTCTGTAAAGGTTCTTTAACCGGTTCACGGAAAATTACACCAGGGGCTTTACGCTCAAGCGGCATTTCATAACGTTCGCCTGTAATAGGACCTTTACCATCTATTGGTTCGCCGAGGGTATTCACCACGCGGCCTACCATGCCTTCACCTACTTTGATTGAGGCGATCTGGCCGGTGCGGCGCACTTTGGAACCTTCATTCAAAGTTCCGGTGTCACCCATCAGTACAGCACCCACATTATCTTCTTCCAGGTTCAGGGCGATACCCTGAACACCGTTTTCAAATTCAACGAGTTCACCGGCGCGTACATTACCCAGTCCGTAAACACGGGCAATACCATCACCGATCTGTAGAACCGTACCTACTTCTTCCAGGTCAGCACCTGCATTGAAGCCGCTCAGTTGCTGGCGGAGGATGGCACTTATTTCATCTGGCTTTATTTCTGGCATATCTGTCTGTTTATAATTGTTGTTGTTGCTTTAGCTATGGGCTAATGGCTATTGGCCATTGGCTATCTCACCTTATAAATAAAATCATTATTCCTGAACTGTTTCGAGATCTCTTTCAGATCATAAGAAATACTGGCATCTACCAGTTTATCTCCTGCCTGTAATACAAAACCCCCGATGATGCCCGGATCAACAATGCTTTCCAGCTCGATATTATCGATGTTGCCTGATTTCTTCACCTGGTTTACGATGGCCGTTTTCACCTGGTCACTTACGGGTGTGGCAGTTGTAAGTTTTACAGTATGAATATTTTTATAGGCTTTATACTGGCGTACAAAAGCCGTGATCACTTCAGGGAGAACAGCTTCACGTGCTTTCGAAATCATCAGGTCCAGGAACCCTGAGGTAATAGGACTGATTTTACCGGCAGTAACCGCATTCACAGCCCTGGTTTTGGCATCGGCCTTCACAACAGGACTTTTCAAAAGATTGGTAAAATCACGGCTTCCTTTCAAAACATCCTGCAGGTAAAGCATATCCGCATACACTTTTTCCAGCTCGCCTTTTTCAATGGCAAGGTCCAGGATTGATTTGGCGTACCGGGTTGCGACACGTGGTTGTAACATATTCTAATTGATGACGTGAACTGGTGAAATATCACCTAGTCACTTCTTGAATTAATTAAGTTTTACTTCGTCTACAAGGCCTTTGATGTGTTCTTCCTGGGCAGCAGGTGAACTCAGTTCCCTTCTCAGCACTTTCTCAGTTACTTCTATCACCAGTTTACCTACCTGGTTCTTCACATCAGTGATCGCTGCCATTTTCTGTGCATTGATCTGCTGTTGCGCTTCAACAATGATTTTATTGGCCTCTGCTTTTGCCTGTTCTTTTGCTTCACCGATGATCCGGTTCTTGGTCTCGCGGGCTTCGTTCAGCATGGCAGCTCTTTCTTCACGGGCTTTCGCCATCAGTGCTTCATTCTCATTTTTGAGCTGGGCCATTTCAGCCTTTACCCTTTCCGCTGACTGCAGTGATTCCGCAATCCCTTCTTCCCTTTCCTTTAATCCTTTAAGGATGGCAGGCCAGGCAAATTTTGCCAGGATGAAAAATACCAGCAGGAAGGCCAGCAATGTCCAGATCAGCAAACCAAATTCGGGAGTAAGAAGTCTCATATATAATTCAAAATTTTAAACTCAAAATTCAAAAAACCGGTATGCCGCATTTTGAACTTTTACTTTTGACTTTTTAATTTTTTAATAAACTGCACCCTTCGCCCTGTGCTAAGGTGCAGTTCATTTTTTTTAAACGAACATCGCCAGGATACCTGCGATTACCGCGAAGAGGGCAACACCCTCAACGAAGGCAGCGGTCAGGATCATGTTGGCGCGAATGTCGTTAGTAGCTTCCGGTTGGCGGGCGATAGCTTCTACCGCACCTTTACCGATCTGGCCGATACCGATACCAGCACCAATGGCAGCTAAACCAGCGCCAATAGCACCACCGGCATTCGCCCAGGGTACTTCGCTCAACAGTGTCATTAATAAGTCCATGTTTGTTCTTTTATATAAGTGAAAAAAAGCTGATCATTTGAGCTTCAAGCTTCAAGCGGCAAGCTTCAAGACCCATAGAACAGTGTGTTCCTTCTTGCAGCTTGCAGCTTACAGCTATATTATTACCGGTTCCGTCGGCGGATTGCCATGATGCGCATCACCTTCATGCTGGTGATGATCTTCGATGGCCTGTCCAATAAATACCGCTGTCAGGTTTGTGAAAATGAAGGCCTGGATGAATGCCACCAGTACTTCAATCAGGTATATAAATGTTGCAAAAGCAATGGATACCGGGGAAAATCCCCAGCCAATGCCTGTGCTGATGTTCGCAAAAATGAAAATGAGTGAAATGAGACAAATGATGATGATGTGGCCTGCGAGCATATTGGCAAACAGACGAATGATCAACGCGAACGGCTTGGTGAAAATCGAAAGAATTTCCACAGGTATCATGATGAACTTTACAAAACCAGGAACGGGAGGCCAGAAGATATGGCTCCAGTAATGTTTGTTGGCGCTGAAAAGAATCACGATAAAGGAGATCACACCCAGTACCAGGGTGAAAGCGATATTACCAGTCACGTTTGCCGCACCGGGTATCAACCCGAAAATATTATTGATAAGAATGAACAGGAATACTGTCAGTAAGTAGGGCAGGTATTTATTGTATTTGCGACCCAGGTTAGGTTTGGCCACTTCATCCCTGATGAAAGTGATGACTGGTTCCATCAGGTTCTGCGCGCCTTTCGGAGCAGAGGTTACACCAATTCCCTTCTTGTATTTTTTAGCGATGGAAAGCATCAGGAAAACCAGTACCGCCAGCGCCAGGAACATCTGGACCACGTTACGGGTGAGAGAGAAATCATACACTTTAACACCTTCCAGTGGGCGCCCGGTTCTTTCATCCACCGCGATGATGCTCTCATCACTCATTATGCTAATCTGCGCCTCGTCCATTCCTTCTTTCTTCAATTGCTCTTTATAATGAGCAGTTACCAGGCGGTATCCCTTATACGCATCTTCTCCATGATGGAATTTGGAAGAGCTGAACATAGACCATCCACGGCCTGGTTCATATAAAATTACAGGAAGGGAAAGGGTGGCATGGAAATCACCCAGGGTGAAGAAATGGTACTGGTGGGCATCCATAACGTGACCAAAGATCACCTCGTTGGCATCGAACTTACCCGAGTGATCCCCGCCGGCTTCGTCCCCGGCCTCGTAATGGTCATCATTATTGGTGTTTTCCTTAACATCATGCTGGGCCATTGCCAGGGGAGCAATACCCAGGGCAAAAACGCTGAAAACCGCCACCAATAAGCATTTGAAACGTTCTTTTAGCATAACCTCACCTCAAATTTGCCGCAAAGATAAGGGTGGGCGGGGAGAAAATGGCAACAAAAAAGCACAGGGTTTTTTTGAGCTACAAGCTGCTAGCTGAAGCTGCAAGCTGCAAGCTACAAGCTGCAAGACCTTCAGATTCTGTATTGTTATTAATTATGGAGGAAGCGAGCCGTATTCTTAAAAAGCAAACCCGGCTACATTCAGCCGGGTTTGATCTAAAGTCTTGCAGCTTGAGGCTTGCAGCTTGCAGCATGCAGTTTGCAGCTCCTCAATTCACTTGCCAGAACCTGATATTCCACTCCACTGTATTGGTGAGGTAGGTGGCTTTCATATGAATGAGCCCGATGCCCCTGGCATACCAGGCGTCCCAAACAAGACCCTCATCCTGGAAGGCACCACCACCCACGCTGGTCTGGGACTTGAACTTGATCTTCACTACGTTGCTGAAATTTTTACCATTGATCGTAGCAGTTCCGTTCTCATCAACACATTCAAATGCGTAGCGCAATTTGGTTGCCGTACCGTTTTCTTCCCCGGTAAATTCATTGGAGAGCCAGGTCATTCCCGTAGTTGCGTTTTCCTTAAGGAAGAGAATATCTCCTTCCGGTACAGGTGCGTCAAAGGTCATCAGGGCATAGTCGTGCGCCCTGGCATATTCAAAATAATCATTACCTGCTTTCCTGAAGTGATATTCCCAGGCCGGTGTGCCGGAGTTATCGTTCTCTACCACTACCACGTAATTATTTCCACCATGTGTAGCAGTGCCATTTACAATACGTTTGATGGTATCGGTTGGCACGGTGCTGAATCCATCGTTATAGGTCCAGTAAGTGGAAGGTGTCAGTGGGAGGCAATTGCCTGAAGGCGTGCCACCTGTACCAACCGTTATTGAAACCGTACAGGTGGACGTGCCCGCGGTAACCGTCAGCGTTTGAGCACCGGATGCTGTGGGTGTTCCGGAACCGTTAAGAGTTACATTCTGCACACCGGTAGAAGCAAAATTTCCGCTTGCGGTAAAACTCATCCCGCTAACCGTATTAGTGGAGATGGTATAGGAACCTGCAACGGTTACATTCACCTCAACCGTAATGGTATTGGTAGCTCCCAGGGCCGTACCCTGGGTATACGTTCCGTTCACACTTGAATTGATACAGGCACCCGGACCACCGCTGAGAGTAAAAGTGGCCGGAGGTGTAGCATTAGGCACCACTGTTACCACGAAAGTGCAGGCGCCGCCTGTGGCTGAAACCGAAAATGTTTGCGGTCCGCTTGCCGTGGGTGTTCCGGCCCCGTTAAGCGTGATATTCTGCACACCTGTGCTGGTGAAATTCCCGGATCCTGAAAAGGTAATCCCTGCTACCGTATTGGAACTTAGCGACCACGTACCGATTGTAGTTACGTTTACCGAAAGGACCACCTGGTTGGCATTGGTCAGCGCCGTTCCCTGGGTATAGGTACCCGCTACATTGGAAGAAGTGCAGGCCCCACCGGCTCCCTCAAGACTGAATGCCGAACCTCCCTGTGTGGTTCCCGGAACTACGGTTACCGGCACAAAACAAAGCGTACCGCTGAACCGGATGGAAAAATCATTGATGCCCGCATTGCTGGGTGTGCCGGCTCCTTTAAGCCGTACGGAAACAACACCGGTATCAGCAAAACTTCCGGTGGCCTTGAAATAATATCCATTGAGTGTATCTGTGGTAATGGTATAGGCACCCGGTGTGGTCACCTGCACCGACACATCAATATAATTGGTATCGCCCAGCGCCTGCCCTGACCTGTAAGTTCCATTCACTGATTTGGGTAAACATTCTCCACCGGCACCCTGGAGCGTGCCCTGCGCCAGTTGGCCCACTTCAAAACTGAGCTCTTTCTGGCAGGAATACATCAATACGGTAAGGAATAACAGCGTTAAGCCGGGAAGAAAAAAACGTCTCATAACTGCACAAGGGTTTTGACAGGAAAAATTATTCAACTTAAGAACGGGAAAGATAGTTATTCTATTGCTATGAACTTTTTTTCAAACTGCATTTGATAGAGTTTGCTGTAGAACCCGCCGGCCCTCAACAGCTCCCTGTGATTACCTTTTTCCCTGATCTCACCATGGTCAAGCACCAGGATCTGGTCGGCCCGTTGTATGGTTGACAGGCGGTGTGCGATCACAATGGAAGTACGTCCACGGATCAACGTATTGATGGCGTGCTCGATCATTTGTTCACTCTCTGTATCCACAGAGGAAGTGGCTTCATCCAGTATCAATACAGCAGGATCGTACAGCAGAGCCCTGATAAATGAAAGCAGTTGCCGCTGGCCTACCGACAGCGTGGCGCCGCGCTCCATCACATTATAATCATAACCCCCTGGCAACTGCATAATGAAATCATGCATGCCGATCAGCTTTGCTGCTTCATACACTTTCTCCGCAGGTATACTGTTATTTCTCAAAGTGATATTGTCCATTACAGATCCTGAAAACAGGAAAACATCCTGTAGCACCACACCAATGTTCCTGCGCAATGCATCGGTATCCCATTCTTCAACGGGAATCCCATCCAGCAAAATCTTTCCCTTATCAATTTCATAAAGCCTGTTGAGCAGGCTGATGATGGTTGATTTACCACTTCCGGTATGTCCTACAATGGCAAGCGTTTCTCCCCTGTTCACTTCAAAACTGATATCCTTCAGCACGGGACTGGTTTCATTATAACCAA
>JAEYUA010000265.1 GCA_023433755.1 Bacteroidota bacterium
TTATAAGATACCCTGTCTTCCTTTCTATGCAGCCTTCCTGATCATTCTATATTATAAAAAAGCACCAAGGCCCAAAAGAATTATGCCCGGGAAGAGAGCCGTTGAAGTACCTGTAGGTACTTAAGCTTGTTTTCCCTGATTGAAAATTCACGGTCAACTTTTTTCCTGGCCTCCCTGCCCATGGCATGCCTCAGATTTTCATCTTCAAGTAATTTTGAAAGAGCATCCACCCACTCATCTTCAGTTTTTACCAGGAAACCGGAAACGCCATGATCCACTACCCTGAAATTGGCACCTATGGCTGTTGCAACTGTTGGAATGCCCAGCGCCATGTATTGAATGGCCTTCAGCCCGCTTTTTCCAAGTACCCATTCTTCCTCAGGCAGAGGATATAAACCAATATCAATTTTTTTGAGGTTCCCGATCTCTGTTTCTTCTCTCCAGTCTATTGCCTCTATATCAAGTCCCTCCATTCTAACACCGGCATCACCTATCACAAGAATATCGAATGCGAATTTTTTCTTCAACCGGTTCAAAACATTTTCAAGCAGGTAAAAATATTTTGAAGTGCTGAGGCTTCCGCTCCAGCCAAGTGTAAGCCTGGATTTGGACACCTGCGGCAGGGGTATGTAACGTTCATCGGTATCTACAGTGGAAGAAATATCCGTTGTATGTTGATTGAATTTTTTTACAAATTCATCGAGATAGGGTGTGCAGGTGATTACATGGTCAGCCACCTTCATCATGTAAATTGGTTTCTTCCGGCCTTTGACCAGGGTAACCAGAGGGTGGGCTTTACTGTCAACATTTTTTAAATACACCAGGTCATCAATATCATATACAATCTTCCTGCTCAACTTCCTGATCATCCATTCAAAAAAAGGAGGCCCAAAAGGGGTCGCCCAGAGATGGAGATATATCACATCATATCGGTGCAATCTGAATAGATCCCCTACTCTTCTCAGGTAACCTGAAATGGTATAACCGATCTTTTTAAGAAGAAAACCTTTTTTGTAAATGACAGAAAAAAAGCCCTTGCTGATAAAAGGGCTCACATCCACCTGGTAACCCGCTGCCCTGAAATGCGGGTAATATTGTTCAAATTTCAACCGCTGGCTTGGAGCTACATCTTCAGGATAGGGACAAATAACGAGAATCTTTTTATCTGCCATGGTTATGCGAAATATTTTTTCCACCAGAACTGGAATACCACAAGGGCCCAGATGGTTGCGTGGCTGTCACCAGGTGCTGATGAACGCAGCTTGTTTTTTAATTGCTTTACCGCTGCCGGATCAAAGATTTGTTGCGCTTCCACAAAATCATCATTCAACAGGTCATTATCAATCATTGACCAGAGATCATTCCTGAGCCAGTCGAGCAAAGGAATCTCAAAACCTCTTTTTGGACGGTTGTATAATTCAGCAGGCAGCATTTTTCTGAATGCATCCTGTACGATCCTCTTTTTAAGCCCGTGCTTCAGTTTATAATCAACCGGCAAACCAAAAGCAAAGGATACCACTTCCTGGTCGAGGAAGGGTGAACGGATTTCGAGACTGTTAGCCATGCTCATAAGATCAACCTTTGTGAGCATATCACTCAACAAAACCAGGTTCATGTCTGCCAGAAGTACCTCGTTGAAATCATCTCCAATATTCTTGCTGAACTCTTTTTTGACCAAGTCTGAAAATCCAGGATCCAGTTTGGATTGCAGTTGGCTATTGATTAAAATTCCTGCTTCTTCTTTGGTCTGGAGTGAAGCCAGTTGCCAGTACCGGTCACCGTAAGAGAGATGCGCGGCCTTGCTGTAACGGTTCAATTGCCTGAACAGGTTGGTGAACTTATTTGACCTGCTCTGTGGCAGCAATTTCCATAAAGGTGCCAGGGTGGTAACGGCCTTTCCCTTCCAGTCTGGATTCCGCATTTTCCATTCCGCGTCGTGTTTGTTATAACCCGCGAAAACTTCATCACCGCCATCACCTGAAAGGGCAACAGTTACATGTTTTCTTGTATGATAACTGAGAATAAATTCAGGGATTGCTGAAGAATCGGCAAAGGGTTCATCCATGTATTCCAATACATCATGCACATGTTCCAGGAAATCCTGGTTGCCCAGTGAAAAAACCGTATGGTTGGTATTCCATTTTTTGGCTACCAGGCTGGCATATTTTGTTTCATCGAAAAAGGGGTGATCCTTATAGCCAATCGAAAATGTATTGAGCTGTTTTGTATGTTGAGCAGCCAGCGCCACCACAACAGATGAATCAATGCCTCCGCTCAGGAATGCACCCAGCGGAACATCAGCGATCATGCGCAGCCGCACGGATTCATCCATCAGTTCCACCAGCTTTTTCTGAGCACTTCCGTAATCCAGCTTTTGATATTCGCCTGGCTGCGTGGTCAATGAATAATACCGGTGTTCTTCTATCGTATTATTCTTTACTCTCAGGTAGGCGCCGGCATTAAGCTTTTTAACACCCTTCACCATACTGTAAGGTTGTGGCACATAATTCAACTGCAAATACACGGGCAATACCTTCCAGTCAATCTCACGGGGTATACCGAAAGCAAAAAGCGATTTCATTTCCGAGGCAAAAACCAGCGCATCCTGCGACTGGTAATAAAGCAAAGGTTTTTTCCCGAAACGGTCACGTACTATAAAAAGTTCTTTGGTATGGTGATCGTAAATGGCAGCAGCAAAAAAACCACGCAAGAGTATGAATGCTTCCTCACGTTTTTTTATAAAGAGTTTAAGAAAAACCTCCGTATCGGAACCTGTCTGGAAAGATTCACCCTGGAGGTGATTTGCCTTCAGTTCCTGGTAGTTCAGTATCTCACCGTTGAAAATGATCACGTATCGTCCGCCATCACCATACATCGGCTGGTTGGATACAGCGGAAGTATCGATAATGGAAAGACGGCAATGGCCTAAGGCGAGGTCCTCATCCTGGTAAACTGCGTTGCCATCAGGACCTCTTTTTTTCAGTGTATCCGTTGAAGGCCTGATATTGGAAACAAATTTCCTTCCCGCCCCATTGAATGCTATCGCTCCGTTAATACCACACATCAGCGTTGCTGTTTTTTTTCGTTTACGGCAAGGGTAAGGTCATCATATTCAAAATAGCTGAAACCATTCCTTTCCAGGTGTGCATAGATCTGTTCCCGGATGTTGAACTCATCATGGATCTCTATGGCCAAAAATTTTGTGCGTGTAAGGATGGCATCCGCTTTTTCATTGGTGTCGAATAGAAAACGCTCACTGCCCTCGATATCTATCTTTACAAAATCAGCTTCTTCCCAACCCTGTTTTTCCAGGATCTCCCGGAAACCATAACCCTTGATGTCTGTAGCTGCAGCAGATTCACGCACTGTGAATGCTGCTTCCCTGTTGTCGCGAAAATCTCTTACTACTTCAAGGTTAGCCGTACGGTGCCAGAGACCACCTTTTATTAGTTCCTTAAGATGATAACCATTGGCAGTCATGTTTTTTTCAAGTTGCTGGCTATTACCCTCTTCCGGTTCAATGGTTACGATCTCTGCGTTTGGGAAATAAGCCTTGAAAAAAAGATCTGCATAGCCCACATTTCCACCCGCATCAATAATACGAAGCGGCATATCCTTATCAAATGTTTCGAGCAGCTTCTCCATGATTGGCCGGTAACAGCCCAGGGTGAAAACCTGGTTGAAGACACTGATATCACTTGAAGGAAAATGCCTGAAATAAATCCTGAATTCCTTTCCTTTAAACTGGTAGAGAAAGCTGCTTTCCTTGCCTGAAACCACTTCGATCCTGTAGTCCCTGCTGATCTCACCCAGTAATGACTGGTAGACCTTGCGATCTCTTTTCTCAAAATAGTTTTTTACAATCGGCCACTTTTTGATGGCGCTTTTTTTTATACCTAAAAAATACAATCCTGACATCAGCGGTAAATTTTTTCGTAGATAGTTTCAGCGATCGTATAAGAACGCTGTTGCTCCGCTACCCTGCGGATGGTCTTTCTCAATGTTTCCCTGTCTGATTTCAGCAGTTCATCCATCTTTCTCACGGCCCTGTCATATTCATCGCGGTCAAGCGATTGTAATACATAACCAATATCTTTCTTTTCAATGAGATCCGAATCTATGGAAATGTCCTTCGTGATCAGCACCGGCAGCCCGACCGCCCAGTATTCACCATTCTTGATAGGGGTGCAATACAGTTTGGATGGTGTGGGGCGATAGGGTGAAAGTCCGAAGTCTGCTGCAGATAAATACACCGGCACCATATGGTGAGGTGATTTGATCAGCGTGAAAGATTCACGGGGTAAATTGAACTGCCTGCAATACTGATCCAGTTCAGCCGGAGGGATATCCGAAAGTAACAACACATGAAATCTTTCACCCCAGAATTTGAAAGCTGACTGGAAGAGTTCAAATACTTCTTCCTTTAAATAAAAATCCCCAAACTTTCCTGCATAAACGCATACCGTCTTCCCTTCGAAGCCCAGCTCTTTTCGGACGGACGCCGCTTTGGCAGCATCATAGGAAAACTTTTCCAGGTCCACGCAAGCCGGTTTCACATCATAGTCGGGAAGGGAGATACCGAAACGTTTTTCAGTGTGGGCCACCATGGTGGCCGTAGTGGCAATGAGATGATCAGCGTGCAAGGCCTGTTTCTTTTCCAGGTTATCCAGGACCCTAAAGGCAAACTGGTCTTTATTCCAAACACCACATTCAAGCATGTATTCGGCGTGGGGTTCATAACTGTCAACCACCAGTTTCCGGCCCGTCATTTTTGAAAGCAGGTAGCCATAGCCGCCCGCAGGCGTACAGAATGTATGAATGTATTTGATGCCCTTTGAAAATACATAAGCGATATGTTTGACCAGGTTGAAGCCTGAGTAGAAATATTTTGATAAACCTGCACGACGGTAGGTTTCCGGAAGCAGGGTTATGTTGAAGGCTAACAGTTCTTTTCCGATCTTTTCAAGTTTAGCCCTGTCTGCATCAAGCCCTAATTTCTCCTGGGTGATCAGGTAGATCTTTCTGCCGGGGTTGACCTTATGAATAATTTTCAGGTAAGGAAGTGTATAGGACTGGATCAGCCCTTCTTCGAATCCCCATTGTGTTACGACCAGGATATTGCCTTTGCTCACTTGCTGAATATTTTGGGTACTACTTTCAATGCATCAGAAACTTTGCCGGCTGCAAGGTAAGACAAGCCCATGATCCGGATGATCCTCCATTTGAGGTAACGGATGTTAGCCTTTAATGCGCCCGGATGCTGCTTCACAAAACTGTAAAACGTCCAGTAACCTTTTTCCAATCCGCGGAGATTGCTCATCGCGGAATTGCCTGAGACCCGGTAACTGTAAACCAGGTCTTTAATGTAACCATATACCTGCGGCTGCTGGCCGGCTACATAAGTAAAGAATAAGAGGTCTTCCACATGTGTCACCCCTTCCCTGAAACGGTAATCTACTCCTTCCTTCCTGCGCAAAAAAAGAGATGGGTTACAGAAGGCGCTTTCATCTATTCTTGAAAATGCATGAAAAGGATTGCCTTTAAAACCCGCTTCCCAGGTTCGCTGCACACCTTCTTCATTAAAAAATTCCACACTGCCCCCGATCATATCTATCAAAGGGTTGGCTTCAGCAAAAGACACACGACAGCCAATACTGTTCAAGGGCAACATATCATCGGCATCAAGAAAGGTCAGGTACTTTCCTTTCACATGGGAAAGCGCCAGGTTACGTGCAGCGCTTACGCCTTTGTTAGACTGAGAAAATAATTTTATCCTGGGATCATTAAAAGAACGGACCACTGAAGCACTTGCATCAGCGCTGCCATCATCAGTTACCAGCAGTTCCCAATTGGTATATGACTGCGCCAGCAAAGACCCGATGGATTGCTGCAGGTATTTCTCTGCATTGTACACCGGCATGATTACAGAAACCAATGGAGTATCCATCAGATCTTCATCAGTTTTTTAATCCGCACAGCATTGGCATAACCAAAGAGACCGGACAGGGTTTTGAATTTGCTACCACCGAAATTTCCAAAACCACCCAGGTTGAACTGCTTCAGGGCTTTTTGAGAATATGGAAGGATTTCAGGGTAAGAATAAGTGAGTATGGTCAGAGCCATTTTACAGGCATATCTTGATTTTTCGCTGTTGTCCTTTTCAAGCATGTAGCCGATGGCCTTGCATCTTGATTCAAGCGCCGACAATCTTTTACTAAGCTGGGGCTTATAGGTTTTTGCCGATGCCACACCTTTACGGTAATAACAAATGGCATCAGGGCAATAAATAACGGTATCAGCATGGATCACCATGCGGGTGAAATATTCAAAATCTATATTCAGGAAAAGTTTTTCATCATAATACCTTCCTGCTTTTTCCATGATATGCCTTGGTATCAGGTAACCATGATTGGGCATCATGGTTTCAAAAGCCCAGAGGTTGTGCAACCATTCTACCTGGGTACCGCTGAAATAAATAGCTTCTTCGGTGAACTTCGCGTCATCAATGCTGTTGTTGAAGAAAGCCCATTTACAAACCGCCACACTATTATTTCCTGCTTCCTGCAAAGCTTTGACCTGGATCCTGATCTTATCTTTATCCATCAGGTCGTCGGCGTCGAAAAACTGGATATAATCACCTGAGATATGATCCAGCCCTGTATTGGTAGCCGCGCACTGACCACCATTCTCCCTTTGAAAAATCCGGATGCGCGGGTCTGTATAAGTTTGAAGTATTTCCCAACTGTTGTCAGTGGAACCATCATCTACTGCTATCAGTTCCCAGTTAGTATGGGTCTGGTTCAACAGGGACTGGATGGCTTCCCTGAGATAAGGAGCGGCATTATACACGGGCATTACTACGGAAACCAGCATATCGGATATTTTTTAGGAAACTAAGGGAACGTTTATACTCAGCCTTGAAGAAAGACATCAGCAGGGTGACGGCTATGAACACAAGAGCAAGTGTTTTCAGGATCATGTCTATCCACATATTACTGCTCCAGTTCAGTTCTACAAGGAAAACAGAAAGAGCAAAAAGGAAAATAAAGAGCAGGGCATCTTTCCCGAAGTGGAAACCGATCTTATAAAACCTGCGCGAAAAATAATATCCCGCTATTACAATGAGCAGGTGACCGATCAGTGATGCGTTAACTGCACCAAATTGCAGGAACCTGGGTGTAAGAACAGCATTCAGCACCAGTACTGCAGAAAAACCGATGATCAGCGTAACGGTACTCAGAAATGATTTTTTGGCATAAATGATTCCCAGGCTGCTGAAATTGATCAGGCTTAAAGGAATCGCTGAAAACAGGAGATAGGGAAGGATCCTTTCTGCCCCTTCATATTTTTGTCCGCCCAGGATGTTCACCAGCAAGGGAGATACAATCACGATCATGCAGGCGACCGTGCCAATGAAAAAAATATAGGTGCTCTGGAGCCTGGCAAAAAATTGCGCGGCCCCTTCTTTATTCCAGATGCTGAAGGCCAGGGGACCAAAAGACATGTCGAATGCTGTGATCACCAGGGAAAGCAGGGTTGACAAGCGCACTGAAAAATTATACACTCCGTACAGGTTATCATCATTGAGGTAGTGTGTCAGGAAAAAGCGGTCGAGATAAGACCGTGAAAGACCCAGGAAAAAAACCAGCATCCAGGGAAATCCATACTTCAGCATGGATATGAACAGCGGCCTGTCAAATAACAGCCTGATGTAACCACTTGCCAGTACTGCGGAAATGATAGCTACGGAAAGCTGGCTGAAAAAAATGACCTGGAAAATAAACCGGAATCGGATCTCATCTGCTATAAGCAAAGGACCAAGTAAAAACAGGACGGTGCCGATGGTATTGGCAAGAAAATAAAACTTCTGCCTTTTCCATTTGAACCAGCTCAGGAAAAAATTATTCAGTGCAAGAACGGGTATGGTCATCAGTACATAAGGCAGCGAATCACCATACACATCCGGCACACTGATGATGGCCAGGAGAAGAGAGGGAAAAAGGGAAGCGACACCCACCACCACCAAGCTCACGATCAGCACACAAAAAAAAGCGATCGAAAAAACCTTGCGGTGATGTTTTTTTTCCTCTGAATCAAATATAAATCTTGCTACAGAGCTGTCGAGACCCAGCACGAAAACGCCAGCCGCGATGGTATAGAAAATTACATAGTTGGAATAATAGCCAAATTCGCTCACGGTAAGTGCATGAGCGATGATGGGAAGCACAATGATCTGCAGGAATCTTGATATGCCGAACCCGATTCCGTAAACCAGGGAATCCTTGAAAAGGTTTTTGATCCAGCCTGTCATGATACTTCCTGGAATACCGCAGCCAGTTCTTTTTTAAGATTATTGATATAGATCTCCGAGCCCTTGGTGATTGAATGATATTCCACTACCCACTCGCGTGATTTGGCGCCCACCTGCTTCCCAAGTTCCCTGTCAAAATAAAACCTGGCGATCTGTTCAGCAATGTCCTCCGGCTCCAGTACAGAAATCACAGGATGCCATGGATATAACTGTTTCATCACGGTTTCATCCACATAACAGAAAGTAGGTTTGCCGCAGGCCATGCCTTCCACAACGATTGACCCGAACCATCCTGTGGCAAATTCATCCGTATTGATATCAGAAATAGTATAATAATCCATGAGTTGCTGACGAGGAAAACCTTCCGGGGTGGGTGGCTTCAGCCATACAATATTTGAATCAAGGCCCAATGAACGGATGATCTCTTTGGCAACAGGAATCTCTACGGAATAAATCCTGTCGGGCATGGCGATGCAGACATCTTCCACATTGTACTTCTTCTTGAAGATCGCCAGCCCTTTAAAAAGCGCGTCGTTGCCTTTCCAGTGGCCGGAATCCACCAATGCCCTGTTCTTCCTGATCACAAGTCGTGAAGGATGGAAGATGATAAAATTGAAAGGCTCCAGTTGTTTTTTATTGTAGTCGTCGATCCTGCTCCATGGATCTTCTGTAGCTTTCACCACGTCGAGGTCCATTAGTATGGGGAAATAGCAATTAGCGATCCTTTCTTTTGCAACACCGATTTCTTTCAAAGCATTCGCGAAGGGATAAAATGGCTGAGTAAATATTTTAGTGCAACTCCTGATGCCCTTCCTCTGCATATACCCGATATATTCCCATACGATCCTGTCCTTGAAAGTTTTGAATTTGAAAGCAAATTTTTTAGGGAAAGGCACGGTTGTAAGATCAGAGCCGGTTGAATAAAAAATGGTATACCCCTTTATTTCAGGGGCCATAACAGGTCCCAGGTCTGAAAGGAAAACAACATCATATTTATTCAATTCCCGGATAAAAGAACGGTCCCTCTTTTTCAGGTAGGGAAGCGTATTCCATTTGGGTGAAACATGGATCCAGTCCGGGTAATTGCCGGCCAGTTCAGGATCATCACTTTCAGGCTTATGCTGAAAATCCACCTGGTCGTGGAGGTATAAATGAGCTTCGATACCCAGCGAATTTCTTAACGCTTTCGCCAGGGTATAAAAATTATTGCACATGTTCCCATAGAGGGCCACTTTCATATTCAACTGTTTATTGCCAGGTCAAGCCTGTTCTTGTCCGGGAAATTTACCAGCACACCCATACCCTTTTGCTGGTAAACAACCATGCTGCCCAGGCATACTGCCGACGCTTTCCCTTTTTTGATCACTTCTGCAATATGGTCTATTGAACCTGCGCCACCGTTTGCAATCACGGGCACAGACACCGCATCTGCTATTTTTTTAGTCAGCTCAATATCAAAACCGCTCCAGGTTCCTTCACGGTCCATAGAGGTAATGATGATCTCACCTGCACCGGCGGATTCCAGTTTTTTGGCCCACTCCACTACATCCTCTTCGATCTTTTGTGTACCGTCTTTTATGAATACCTGGTATTTACCCCAGAGATTTTTTTTCACATCAATGGAACCCACAACAGCCTGCGCTCCAAAATGAGCAGATAACCTGGAAACCAGGTCAAGCTGGTGATAAGCCTGGGTGTTGACCACCAGTTTTTCAAAACCAATGGACATGATCCTGACGGCTGTTTCAAAATCTTTCAGGCCGCCTCCATAAGAAAGTGGCATGAAACATTCATTGGAGATCTGTTGCAGGATTTCTAATGGCGGCTCCCTGTCTTCTGCTGAAGCCCTTATATCGAGGAAACAGAGTTCGTCAACTTCCAGCTCATTAAATATCCTGACCGTATTCACAGGATCACCTATGTAATCAGGATTTTTGAATTTGACAGTTTTGACAAGACTGTCACCAATCAACTGGAGGCAGGGAATGACCCTTGTTTTGAGCATATCAGATCTTTGAAAAATTCTCGAGGATCTTCATTCCGAATTTGTGGCTTTTTTCGGGATGGAACTGTGCGCCGAAAATATTATCATGCTGGATGATGGAATGAAAGTCGATGCCGTAATGTGTAGTGGTGAGCACATCAGAAGGCTGATCGCAACGCACAAAAAAAGAATGCACAAAATAGAACCTGGGCTCCGGAGGAAGATCGCTTATGAGCGGGCTCTCATTTTGTTTATGAACCAGGTTCCAGCCCATGTGTGGCACTTTCAATGCAGGATCTTCAGGCCTGAACCGGCACGTGTCGGCCTGCACCCATCCCAATCCCGGAAGTTTTCCTTCTTCACTTGACCTGGTCAGCAACTGCATACCCAGGCAGATACCCATTACAGGAATTTTTTCAGAAGTGGCCTTATGATTTAAAACTTCCTGTATGCCGCTATCAGCTATTTTTTGCATGGCAGCATCAAAAGCACCCACGCCGGGAAGAAGTAATTTTTTCGCTTTCGCGATCTGGTCCACTTCACCCGTGATCTCGGATTCAACCTTGATACGTTTGAACATGTTCTGGATAGAACCCAGGTTACCCATTCCGTAATCAACGATCGTGATCATATTATTTTATTGGGAAACAATATTTCATGTAAAAGCTTCTTGGCACCAGGTGTGACTTCATCAGGATGTAAAACAAGGGCCTGAGCATTTCAAACCTTTTTTTATAGGTTGGATACTCCGTCCAGTATTTGGGAGGCCGGTTCATGACCTGATCAAATTCCTGGTCTGAAAATCCAAGCCTTTTCTTAAAGTAGCCAAGCAGTTCCGGCTCGAGGTAGGGAGGCTTGTTATAGTATTCATCGATCGCTTCCTCACGTCCCATTTTTCCAGCTCTCACAGAAGCTGAAAGGCTGTTATTTCTATAGTCCACGTGAAATTTAGCGGGGCAATAATAACTGTGGAAAAAAGCAGTCATCCTGTTCTCCAGGTGATGGCCACCATAATATTCCCATCCAAATTCTTTTTCAAGAAAGGCACGAGCATCTTCCTTGCTGTATTTGATGTACCACAAAGGACGGATCTTCTGGATCCTTTTGATAGTGGTCCACTTGATGAATTGGGAAAAACTCATCAACGGGTAGGTCTTCATTGGCAGTTTACCAAATTTCTGGTGGATCGATTTGATGTATTTTCCATCAAAATAGTTTTTTCCCAGAGGGGAAATGCCTTCTGCAAGGAATGAGTGTCCTTCCAGCACATATTTCACTTTGTACTTGCTGGCTGCCCTGTACATCGTTTCAGCAAGAGCCAGGTCGGTAGATGCTTCGATCTCGGGAACATCAGCCAGGAAAAACGATCTGAATATATCATCCGCTTCCTTGTTGTTCACAACCAGAGTGAATAGATCAACATTGAGCTTCGACAACACCTTCCTGATATTTTCAGTAGCAATAGAAGTATTCCAGGTATTATCATAATGAACCGCCAGTGGCCTCAGACCATTTTGCACGGCCCAGTAAACCATGTAGGAAGAATCGGTACCTCCACTCAGCCCGATCACGCAATCATATTTTTTCCCTTTCCCGTCTTTCTTTATTTCCTTGATTATATTACTGATGGTTTGTTCGCCTTCAGCAGTACCGGTTTTATATTCCTGCGCCAGCGTATCCACCATATGACAATAGTTACAAACGCCCTTCTCATCAAAGCTGATAGAAGGCACTGATTCATCATAGATGCAGCGGGTACAAATCTGCTTTCCATTAACGCGCTCCACCCCGGAGCTGTCTTTCTGCACTGTAGAGGTTTTCATATTATTTTCTTTAGGAACCTGCCGGAGTAACAGGCTTCTTCTTCATGAAAGAAGCTGATCTCAAGCTGGTTGGCGGCTATCATATCCAAAAATTCCTGTTTCGAAAAGCGTTGCGCGTTGCTGGGAGCATACCAGTCATAATTGGTGCTTTTACTCAATTCAAATCCCCAGTCTTCTCTCCAGAAGCATTTCAGGAAATTCCAGTAAATGAATCGCTGTATATCATATTTACCACCCTTGATTCCAAGCAAAGGGATATCAGGGGATTCAAACTCCACTTTGAGTTCGCTGAGTCTTTTACCAAGTTCAGTGAGCTGTTCGGAGAACTTCCACATATCCTCATTGCTTATGGAATGGGTGGCCTTCCTGAAATAGTCGTCCACCAGTTCACGGGGCAGTGCTTTTTTAGAATAAACATAACAGGCAAATTCACCCCCATTAGAGGTTACGGCGGATAAATGCGCGAAGGTTTTTTCAGGCACTTCCGTATGCATGATCACCTGGTCGCAGATCACGAAATCAATACTGTTGTTTTTAAGACCTGTATTGGCTATATCTCCTTTCAGAAAGAAAAGATTGGGGAGGTCTGCGTGATTTTTCGCAGCCAAATCGAGCGCGTCTGAGATATCGATGCCAATCACTGTGCTTCCAGGAGCCAGCCTGGCAAGCCATGCGGCTTTATAACCCAGGCCGCAACCGGTGTCGATGATATATTTTTTCCCGGAAAGATATTTCTGCAGGTCCTGTTCGGATTCAAATCCATAAAGGCTTAAGAACCATTCGAACTGGAACTCATAAAACTTCTCATTGTTCCCGGCATGATCCGCCTCATTCATCTTTTCTTCTACCAGGGTCCATTTATCACTGAATATTCCTTCTGTCTGTGCCTGGTTTTCCGCTACGCCTGCGATTTCTTTCACAAAGATGCGGTTGCCGTTAAGCTCGATCGTTTCTGTGAAAACATCCTGCAATTTTTGTAAGCTCATATTATTCTGCAAGTCTTGCTTTTTCGATGATTATTTTTTTTCCGTCAGTTGTTTTGATGAAAGCACCCGGGTATGGAGGGGCCTGTGCCCTGATAAAATCATACATTTTCCTGGAAGGCCAGGTGAGGTCGATCTCCCCGTCTTCAGGCTTTCTTTGCGGATAAACCTTTATGAGGGATTTATCCTGTGGAGTGAAAGTAACTGGAACATTACCGTTCAAGCGGTCAAGCAGGATATTTTTGGAAACCCCGATTACCTTGTCGTACACTTCTTTGATGGTATCATCATCACCGATCTCAATAGCTTCCTGCGCAATGATGTCACCATCATCCACACCATCTTCAAGCCTGAACAAACTCACACCTGTATATTTCTGCCCTTCAATGATGGCCCAAACCAAAGGAGCTCCCCCTGCATAGTCTGGCAGCATGGATGCATGAATGCCCCAGGCCCCGAGCTTTGCCAGGTTACGGATCTTTTTAGGGACCATGTAATACCATCCCATTACAAGGATCACATCAGGATTAATGGACCTGATGATCTCTTCATAATCAGTGATACGGCTTCCTTCTTTAGATTCAACAAGTGAAAATGGAATCCCGTTTTTTACAGCAGTCGCCTCCAGGTCTGAATAATTATAATTCGTCACTTTCTTTTCCGAATAAGAAATAGAAAATTCCCTTGGAATGGTAAACAGGTGATCAACCCTGATCCCATTATCCAGCAAATGATTGAGGATCGCCTCACTGAATTTGGAAGCCCCCAGGAAAATTATCTTCATTGAACTTTCTCTCCATTTAAGAAGATCCTGCACCACCATTCAAAATTCATCATGCTCCATAGCAGGAGGCGGTGGTTGATCTTTTTATTGATATGTTCATCAATAATGTGTTCCACATATTTAGGATTGATGAATTCGGAACTGACTGCCCTTTTATTGAGAAGGAGGTCTTTCATGTAAGCAGCATTCTCTCCCCTGTACCAGCTTTCATCCGGTGCAGAGAAACCCTGCTTCTTACGGTTGACAATCTTTTCCGGAAGAATGGTTTCCATGGCCTTTCTCAGCACATTCTTTCCATCATCATATTCAGTATAGACTTTCTTCTTATCCCTGTAATCATTCTCATCTACCTTCTTCATCATCTCCAGGTTACCGAGCTTATGTTTTACAGGAATTTTCTGGGCGAAGTTTACCAGCTCATTATCTAGAAAGGGAAAACGTTCTTCCAGTCCATGTGCCATGGAGAGTTTATCACCTACCAGCAAAAGTCCGGGAAGAAAGGTCTTGATTTCGAAATAAAGTGAATTATTGATATGCTGTTCAGGAGTATCGTAGTTTAGTTTTTCGTTGAATAAAAAAACTTTTTCAAAAATCTCCCTGGGTTCACCGGGGTTCATCTTACTCCAGGTATCAGTAGTAAACAACTGCGATTTTTGCTGCTCCGGAACCATTCTTTGCCAGAAATCAAAATACTGGTTGAAAAAATCTTTCTGGCTCAGCGATTTAAAAATCCGGTAGTACCTCCAGGGATAACCACCAAACAATTCATCACCACCGGTACCTTGCAGGCAAACCTTTACAAACTTTGAAGCCAGCCTGGAGATATAGTAGTTGGGATAAGACATCCCTACCCTCAGGTCTTCCAGGTGCCAGACCAGTCTTGGTAAAGACCAGCTCAGGTCACCGGCGTTCATCACCTGTTCGTAGTGTTCTGATTTGATGAAATTGGCAGTGAGTTCCGCATCTCTTCTTTCATCATAGTTGGCTTCAACACCTGTTACCTGGCTCATATCAAAACCGCAGGTAAAAGTATAAAGCCTGTCAATATGCTTCGATGCCATTACAGCAATAGAACCGCTGTCCATCCCACCGGAGAGATAACTCCCTACCGGAACATCCGCGACCATCTGCCGGGCCACTGCATTTCCGAAGAGACGCTGTGTTTCCGTTCTTGCATCTTCAAAAGAGATAGACTCATCCGGTTTGGAAAAATCATAATCCCACCATGAATGATGCTGCACAACAGAAGTTGCCGCGTTGATACAAACCGTGTTGGCTTGTGGCAGCATGTACACCCCGTCAAATAAAGTGCGGTAAGTGAAAAGGTTCTGGAAAGTAAAATATTCGTTGAGCGCATCAGTGTTTACGTTCATGCTGAAACTCTGCTGCGTCATGAAGGCTTTAATTTCTGATGCAAATAATAAAGTGCCGTTCTTCAGGTAATAGTATAAAGGTTTAACCCCAAACCTGTCGCGGCTCAGCCAGAGCGAACTGGTTTTGGTATTCCAGGCACCGATGGCAAACATACCATCGAGCTTTTCAAAAAAAGAAGGACCGTAAGCGGCAAGACCTTCACATACCACCTCGGTATCACCGGATGAAATGAATTCATGTCCCCTTGCCTGCAATTCAAGTTTCAGTTCCCTGAAATTATAAATGCAGCCATTAAAGACAACGATCCATTCAGCGTTCTTGGAAGGCATGGGTTGGCAACCTTTGGGAGAGGTGTCAAGGATGGCCAGCCGGCGGTGACCCAGCCCGATATTCTCATGCACAAAAATATCTTCGCCATCAGGACCACGGTGCTGAAGTGCACGCGTCATGTGCTTGATATCGTTATTGGCAACGGGCTTTCCGCTCAGGTTAAATATGCCAGCTATTCCACACACGCTTATAATGATTTTAAAGCCGCAATAATATAATCGAAATCTTCTTTCACCATTTTATTATGCAAAGGGATGGCCATTGAATACTGGTCGGCCGCATATGCGCCTGGGAAATCTTCAGGCTTCAAACCATACCTTCCGGCATAGGCTCCCAGCATATGAACGGCATGGGTGCCCGGCCTCGTAGCGATGCCTTTTTGCTGAAGCACTTCCATCATATCATTCCTTTTCATGGGAGCCTTTGTTTCATCAACAAATGTGACATAACTCTGCCATCCGTGCTTATAACCTTCCGGAACTACAGGAGTTCTTAACCAGGGAATATCTTTCAACTGTTCGGTGTAATACTGCGCCCATTCATTTCTTTCGGCGATAAAACCTTCCAGTTTTTTGAGTTGTACCAAACCCACAGCACCCTGCAGGTCGGTCATGCGGTAATTATACCCAACGATATCATAAGCTGCCAGCAGGTAGGGTTTGGATCCATGGTGTCTTTGCTCCTCGGATATGGAACCACCATGATTGCGAAGCATATCAAGATGCGCCGCGATCTTATCATCATTGGTTGTAAGCATGCCACCTTCACCACAGGTCACTGATTTACGCGGGTGGAAGGAGAAACATCCCACATCACCCAGGCTTCCCGCGGGTTTGCCATGAAGGGCAGCACCGGCTGCACAGGCGCCGTCTTCAACTATTTTAAGTTGAGGAAAATTTTCTTTGATGTAATCTATATCCGCGCAAAGTCCAAACAGGTGAACAGGGATGATCGCTTTTGTTTTGGAAGTGATCTTATCCCTGATCTGCTTTACATCAAGATTGAATGTGGTTGTATCCACATCAATAAAAACGGGAACAGCATTACAGTATAAAACTGCATTGGCTGTAGCCACCCAGGTAAAGGCAGGCACAATCACCTCATCTCCTTCACCCACACCACAGGCCAGCAGGGCCAGGTGGAGCGCCGTGGTACAGTTGGATACGGCAAGTGCATGCTTCACATCATGCATACCTGCAAACAGTGTTTCAAACTCTTTTACTTTGGGTCCTTGCGTAAGCCATCCTTTTTCAATTGGCTCTTTAACTGCCATCCATTCTTCTTCACCCATTGAAGGGATCGCGATGGGAATATTTCTTTTTTCGATTGTTGTAGTTGTCATGTTGAATTATTTATAGCCTCCGCTGTCTCTCCAGTCGATCAAACGTTGCAGGCCGGTTTCAAGGTCATATTTATGTTCGAAGCCCAGGTCGTTTCTCGCCTTGTCGGGAGACCCTATCCTGTTCTTTACCAGGGCACGGGCATCATCAGCACTGTAAGGTTTATAGGTAACCTTCAGATCAGATTTTTTCAATGCCAGGATGGTATCGCATAATTCGCGGATGGAAGTCTGCACACCGGTACCTACATTATAGAAGCCATAGGATGTATCACTGGTGAGTGCAGCGATATTGCATCTAGCCACATCCTCTACATAGATGAAGTCATAAGCCTGGCTGCCATCACCATTGATAACAGGAGGTTCGTTGGCATCGATCTTATTTAGCATGATTGGAACCACGCCGGTATAAGCGGCTGTCTGGTCCTGGCCGGGACCATAAACATTCATGTACCGAAGCGCGATTACCGGGAGGTTATACCTGTCGTTGAACGCGGTACACATGGCTTCACCTGCGATCTTGGTTGAACCGTAAAAATTTTTATTGTTATAAGGATGATCTTCGGTCATGGGTACCTGCACTGCATCACCATATACCGAAGCTGATGAAGAATAGATCAGTTTCTTTACATTGTTCTTTACGCAGGCTTCCAGCACATTGAAGGTTCCTTCGATATTTACATGAAAAGCGGTGCGGGGAAAATCCTTGCAATGAAGCAGCCACATGGCGGCCAGGTGGAAAACATAATCCACACCTTTCATAGCGTCATCAAGCAGGTCGGTTTCGCGGATATCACCACCATTTTCATTGAGGCGGCAACGTGGATCTTCCAGGCAGTCTTCGATGTTTTCCATCTTGCCCCTGGCGAAATTATCATAGATCACTACTTCTTTTACATCGTGCTTCAGTAATTCTCGCACCACAAAACTTCCAATGAAGCCTGCGCCGCCAATCACTAAAACTTTACTGTTCTTTAATTCCATATTTAAATTGAAAAAGGATGAGGAGATATGCTGCCGCTGGCGAAAGGATGGTAATCACCTTTCAGTCCAACGGGCGCTTTAGTTCTTATTTCATGGGCCAGTTCAATGGAAGGAAGTGCTTCACGTAAATTGAAACCTTTCCCATCAAGTATAGCCTGGTAACTCATAGTATGCAGGTCTGTAAATCCATCGCTGAATTCAATTTCATTACCCTCCATAGTGATGGAGCGGTAGGTGCGCTGTCCTTTTGCTTTCACCTGTTCCGGTAAAGTATCTTCATTGATACTGAGGAACCACCTGACCCTTGCTCTTTCAAGTTGCAGGAAGCCTGCTGCGCGGTCATGAGTATGCAGATGTACTATATTTTCTTTTACTGGTCCGAAAATCCAGATCAGCATATCAAAAAAATGAATGCCGATATTGGTTGCGATACCACCGGATTTGTTTACATCTCCTTTCCAACTGGTGTAGTACCAATTACCGCGCGAAGTGATGTAGGCCAGGTCGAAATCAAAAATTTTAGAAGGATCAGCGTTCTTCACTTTTTCTTTCAGGGCAATGATATCCTTATGCAGTCTTAGCTGGAGAATATTATAAACCTCCTTGCCCGTTTCTTTCTGGATCTGGTCCAGCGCTTCCACATTCCATGGATTCAGAACCAGGGGTTTTTCGCAGATCACGGCGGCTCCCTGTCTCAATCCAAACCGTATATGGGAATCGTGTAGGTAATTGGGGGAGCAAATGGATAGATAATCGATGGGGTGTCCGCCGCGGTGAAGCTTTTCAATATGGCGGTCGAAACGTTCGAATTCAACAAAGAAGCTGGCATTTGGAAAATAGCTGTCCATGATGCCAACAGAATCAAACTTATCCAGGGCTGCCACCAGTTGGTTACCGGTTTCCTTGATAGCTTTTAAGTGGCGGGGTGCAATAAAACCCGCGGCGCCAATCATGGCAAAGTCTTTCATCAGATTATTTGATTTTTCGAACGGTATTGTTAACTAAGATATACTTTTCCCCGCTTTCCTCACAGGTGGCCTGGTTGTCTGCTCCGAAGTTCAGGCGGTGACCGAACTCACTCATCCACCCGATGTGACGGGCCGGGTTACCAACCACCAGGGCATAAGCGGGAACCGGCTTTGTTACTACGGCACCTGCACCAATGAATGCATACTCCCCAATTTCATTACCGCAAACTATAGTTGCATTCGCTCCAATGGAAGCGCCTCTTCTTACATGGGTAGGCAGGTATTCGTGTTTCCTGCTCACGGCGCTACGCGGATTGATTACATTGGTAAACACCATTGAGGGTCCCAGGAATACATCATCCTCGCAGATCACTCCTTCATAAATGGATACATTATTCTGCACCCTTACATTTTTGCCCAGCACTACTTTGGGTGATACCACCACATTCTGGCCGATGTTGCAGTTCTCACCGATCCTGCATCCGGGCATGATATGGCTGAAATGCCAGATCTTAACTCCTTCAGCGATCTCGCAACCTTCATCAATAATAGCTGAAGGATGCGCATAATATTTTGAATCTTTATCCATTAATCTCTTCCTTTCTTTAATACTTCGTGCAGGTATTTTCCATAACCGCTTTTGATGAGGGTTTCGGCAAGCTCTTTCATCCGGCTTTCATCAATATAACCCATGCGGTAGGCAACTTCCTCAATGCAACCGATCTTGGTTCCCTGCCTTTTTTCGATCACCCTTACAAATTCACTCGCGTCATGCAATGAATCGAAAGTTCCGGTATCCAGCCAGGCTGTACCCCTGTCGAGGATGGAAACATTTAATGTTCCTCTCTCGAGGTAAACTTTATTCACGTCCGTGATCTCGTATTCACCTCTTGCGGAAGGTTTGAGGTTTTTAGCGATGCTCACCACTTCGTTGTCGTAGAAATAGAGACCGGGCACCGCGTAATTTGATTTAGGAGATGCGGGTTTTTCTTCTATTGAAACGGCTTTATGTTTTTCATCAAATTCAACCACACCATAACGTTCGGGATCCGACACCTCGTAAGCAAAAACATAACCACCGCTTACTTCATTCAATTCCTGCAACTGGCGACCCAGCCGTGAGCCATAAAAAATATTATCTCCCAGCACGAGTGCCACCTTATCATCACCAATAAATTTTTCACCGATCACAAAAGCCTGTGCCAGCCCGTTTGGAATTTCCTGGATGGCATATTCAAAACGGCATCCGAGGCTGGATCCATCACCCAGCAGTCTTTTGAACTGGGCATTGTCTTCCGGCGTGGTGATGATCAGCACTTCACTGATACCTGCCATCATCAATATGGATAGCGGGTAGTAGATCATGGGCTTATCATAAATAGGCATGAGCTGCTTGGATATGGCCTTGGTGATTGGGTAAAGGCGGGTACCGCTTCCTCCTGCCAGAATGATTCCTTTCATGTTGCAATCAATGTTTTGGTTGTTAAAAGCACTATTCCCCTTGAATCGTAGCTGCCGTTTGTTCGCCGTGGTTTTTTTAAACACAGCGGACACGGAGGCAAAAATTCATTTATCTCGTTTTGCGTAACACGGTGGACACAGTTAGCTTCTAAAAGATTGAAAACCCTCCGTGTTCGCTGTGCTATCAGCTATGATCTCTCCCGACTCGCGGCCGCCGTGTTCGCCGTGTTTTTTAAACACAGCGGACACAGAGTTCAAAATTCATTTGAGTTCTTGTTATTTACACGGCGGACACAGTTAATGGTTCTGATATCAAAGAATCTTTCTGTGCTCGCTGTGTTTCAATTAAATTCTCACATGGATCATCGAGCGCCGTGTTCGACGTGGTTATTTTTGAAACACAGAGGACACAGAGTTCAAAATTCACTTAAGTTCTTGTTTTTTACACGGCGGACACAGTTAGTGGTCCTAATGTCAAAGAATCTTTCTGTGCTCGCTGTGTTATAACCTAAGTCTTTCATGAATGGTCGGGCGCCGTGTTCGCCGTGGTTTATTTTTGAAACACAGCGAACTCAGTCATAGTGTTTCAAAGATCAAAGAATAGACTTTACTCGCCAGTTGCTAAACCGTACTTATAAATTGCCAAGTACCAGACGTTTGATCCCATTCTTAAGCTGGGTCACATTAAAATTAATAAGGTACCCAAGCTTACAACCTGACAATTTCAGATAAGTTAATACTTGGGCTGTATGTACATCATTCAAAGCTTCTACAGCTTTTATTTCAACAATTACTTTCCTTTCAACTAACAGATCCATCCTGTAACCACACTCAAGTTTCACTTCTTTGTAAACTACAGGCATTGGATATTGCGTTTCAAAATTGAGCTGCTTTTTCATCAATTCATAGGATAAACAAGCGACATACGCGCTTTCCAATAAGCCAGGACCAAGTTCCCTGTGTACCTGGAAAGCTCAGTCCAATATGATAGTACCTATCTGATTTTCATGCTGACTATCCATCAAGCTTAAACCTTGTGGTACTGCGTATCGTAATACTTAGCATAATCACCCGAAGTAACATGCTTTAACCATTCTGAATTCTCAAGGTACCAGTCAACAGTTTGAGCCAGCCCTTCTTCAAAAGTTACAGATGGTTTCCATCCCAGTTCCTTGTTGATCTTTGATGCATCGATTGCATAGCGGCGGTCATGTCCCGGACGGTCCTTTACATAGGTAATCAGTTGTTCACTGTCACCTTTTGTTCTTCCCAATTTTTCATCCATCAGGCCGCACAGCAATTTCACCAGGTCTATATTCCGCCATTCATTGAACCCGCCGATATTGTATGTATCCCCGGTCTTTCCTTTATGATAAACCAGATCTATTGCAATCGCATGATCCTTTACAAATAGCCAGTCACGGGTATACAAACCATCACCATAAACCGGCAAAGGTTTTTTGTGAATGATATTATTAATCATCAAAGGGATCAGCTTCTCAGGGAAATGATAAGGTCCGTAATTATTTGAACAGTTAGTGATCACCACTGGAATTCCATAGGTATCATAATAAGCCCTGACAAAATGATCAGATGAAGCTTTGGAAGCCGAATAAGGTGAATGCGGATCGTAAGAAGTTTCTTCGGTGAAGAAGCCTGTATCCCCTAAAGCTCCATATACTTCATCAGTTGAAATATGATAAAAACGTTTTCCTTCATAATTGCCGTTCCAGTGTTTTTTAGCAGCATTGAGCAGGTTCACCGTCCCTACCACGTTGGTATAAACGAAATCAAGCGGCGATAAAATGGAACGGTCCACATGAGATTCGGCAGCAAGGTGCATCACACCATCCGGGCGGTAAGTATCAAAAAGTTCATCCAGCTTTTCAACGTCAAGGATATTGGCCTTTTCAAAAATATAATTGGGGCTGTCTTCAATATCCTTCAAGTTTTCAAGGTTGCCCGCATAAGTGAGCGCATCGAGGTTCACGATCCTGTAAGCAGGATATTGCGTCACCATTCTTCTCACTACATGAGAACCGATAAATCCTGCACCACCCGTAATGATGATGGTCTGTTCAAAAGCATTCATGATTTAGGTATTGTAATTTGATCAGTTGGAATAGGAAAAATGGTGCTGTTTGCGATACCATTCAAAAGCGATCTTCATGCCATCCCTCACCGAAAAAGCAGGCTGGTAGTCAAGCAGTTTACGCGCTTTTGAGATATCCGCCAGGCTGTGTTTCACATCTCCTGCCCTGTCCGGGCCATATTTTGGCGCCAGGTCGCTGCCGGCAATCTCTTTGATCATTTCAAAAATCTCGTTGAGCGAAGTGCGCTCGCCATAGGCAATATTATAAACATGGTTCAACGCCTCTGCATTGCCGGTAAATAAAGCACGGTCATTAGCCAGCACGGCGTTGGCCACAAAAGTGAAATCGCGGCTATTCTCGCCATCACCATTAATAACGGGTGGTTCATTATCAAGAACCGCTTTGATAAATAACGGTATCACTGCGGCATAAGGGCCTTTGGGATTTTGCCGGGGACCAAATACATTAAAATACCTGAGCCCTATGGTATTGAGTCCATATACATTTGAAAAAACCTTCGCGTACAGTTCATTCACATATTTGGTAACCGCATATGGAGAAAGCGGGTTGCCTATCTGGTCTTCTACTTTCGGAAGCCCGGGGTGATCGCCATAAGTAGAAGAGCTTGCGGCATATACCACCCTTTTAACCCCCTGTTCTTTGGCAGCATTAAAAATATTGAGCGTACCTGTAATATTCACATCATTGGATGTAATGGGATCATTGATGGACCTGGGCACAGAACCAAGAGCTGCCTGGTGTGAAATGAGATCGATTCCCTTTGTTGCAATTGAACAGGTGCTAAAATCCCTGATATCTCCTTCCAGGAATTCAAAGCGGGGATGATTCTTGAAACTTTCAATATTAGCCTGGCTACCCGTGGCCAGGTTATCCATAACCCTGACCAGGTCAACACCGGGCTTTTCCAAAAGATGTTCCACAAGATTGGATCCAATAAAACCGGCTCCACCGGTAACGAGTATGCGCATCAGACTTTTGTTCTTTTTGATTTATTCTTTTTCCATTTTTTAGTATCAAGCCAGCCGAACCAGCGGTTCATGAAACCAGGTGCTTCCGGCTCATCATCAAAATACCCTGAACCATAACCGTAACCGTAACCATAGCGGCCATAGCCATAGTATCCATAACCCGACCTGATCTTAACATCGTTCAGGATAATGGAAAGTTTAGGCAGTTTACCCTGGGTATAAAATTCATCGATCAGGCCCACTTGCTTTTTGAAGGTATGTCCCTGGCGAACGATATACATGGTGGCATTGGCATACTTGCTCAGCGTCATGGCATCACTAACCATTCCCACGGGGGCAGTATCCATAATCACCGCGTCAAAATTTTCACGGAGAAAAGTAAAGAGTTCATCCAGCTTGGGATCGAGCAGTATCTCCGCAGGGTTGGGAGGAACGGGACCGCAGGCCAGTACAAACAGGTTCTCACTTCCTTCTATAGGTATAGGAAGATCTTCCAGTTTTGCTTTTCCTAGCAGGTAGTTGGTAAGACCTGGTTTCTTTGGAAGATTCAGGTGGGAAAGGATCTTAGGCTTACGGATATCAAACTCAAGAATGATAGTCCTTTTTCCGGCAACAGCCATTACCGCTCCAATGTTGGTACTTATGAATGATTTTCCTTCACCACTAAAAGAAGATGTAACCAGTATTACCGGATTGGGTATATGATTTAAAACGTACTGGAGATTACTTCGGATAATGCGGAACTGTTCCGCTACAACACTCCTGTTATTTCCGGTAACAACAAGATTCTGCCTGCCATAGGAATGTCCTACTTCACCAATTATGGTAGCGCCCGTGATCTTTTCAATATCGTGACGTGTGGTAACCTTGTCGTTGAGCAGTTCAATCACAAAAATGAATAAGGCGGGAAGAAGAATACCAACAAAAATCGCCAGCAACTGTGTATTGCGCCTATTGGGTTTGATTGGTGAATTATTGGGTGAGGCTTCGGTGAGTACCTTAATATCAGAGATAGTGGAAGCAAGAGCCATGGCTGCTTCTTCTCTTTTTTCGAGTAAAGTATTATAAACAACGAGCTTACTTTCCAACTGACGCTGGATATCGGCAAGCGCCTGGTTTTTTTCAGGCATGCTTCTCAATTGGGCCTGCGCCGCACCACTGATGCCCTGTAGACTTCCAATAGCGGCATTATACGAGGCTTTCACATTGCGCAGGCTTTCAAGGATATTATTCTGTAACTGGTCTACAATGGCCTGCTGCTGTTTTACTTTAGCATTACCGGGTGGTGCAGACTCCAGCAATGCATTCAATTCCAGTTGTGCTTTATTATAAGCGGTGACACTTTCGTTAAGCGTCATGTCTTCCAGTCCCAGTGAAGAAGGCACCGGCACTTCACCTCTTTTATTCCTGATATAGGATTCGATCTGGTACACATTACCCAGCTTCATCTGCTGGAGCTTGGTTTCTTCGCGGATCTTTTCAATCTGTGCAAAATTCATGGATGATTGTACCGCGGGATCTATCACACCTTCCCTTTTTACGTAGGCAATCTGCACTCCAATGATGCTGTCGATCTGGCGTTCATTCAGTTCTTTTACCTTATCAATATAGGCCAGGCGGTTTTGTGTGGACTGATTTTTATCTTCTACTGTTGCCTGCTGGTATTCGGCCATCACCTGGTTCACCACGTCAGCAGCCAGTTGCGGGTTGGTGCTTTCAAACTGCAATACCAGGATACCGGTCCCCTGTTTGGGAGCCACCGACAATTGTGAAAGTTCCGAGGCCACGCTATTGGTAGGCCGCCAGATCACCTTGTAC
>JAEYUA010000286.1 GCA_023433755.1 Bacteroidota bacterium
GCAGCGGCTACCGAATCTGACAGAAAAGAGGTATGGCGTACAGTAAATGGCCGTGACTGGGAACTAAGAACAGCATCCGCGCCCTGGTCAGGAAACCTGATCCTGCAGGGATTAGCCATTAAAGGTGACAGTTTGTTTGTAGGTGGCGGTCAATTTGATTACAATGTAAATGGAGGGATGAATGATACGATCTGGAGAAGCACCGACGGTGGTGTAAACTGGACTGCAATCAATACCAATGCCCCACATCTCGGCGGGATTCTTTACAACAATTTCAAATACTTCAAGGCAAGAAAAAAATTCGTTGCATTCTCCGGTGGCAAATATCATAACACCGCAGACCTGAGAGTTTACTCCAACCAGGTTTGGGTAAGTGATGATTGTATTACCTGGACAAGAGAAGCTAATGTTCCTTTTGAATCCAGGCAATATTCTGATATGGTGGAATGGGATGGGAAGTTATGGGTCTTTGCCGGTGACAGGGAATCACTTAATGGCGCCGGATGGCTCAACCTCAAAGATCTCTGGTACATGGATGCTGAGGGCAACTGGCATGAGGCCGGCAGTTTACCGCTACCGGAGCGGCATGCAACAGGACTGACCATTGACCGCAAGAATGACCGTATGGTTATTGCCTGCGGGAACATGCACCAGGATGTCTGGCTTTTTGATAAGGTGAAAGAAGGTCCCGCTTTCAATGCACCACTTATCAAAGAAGTTTATACCAGCCATTGCAATTTTCCGGTTCCAGATCTTGTATCCAGTGTTATATCTGCAGAGCCTAATATGGTTTTCAGCCAGTTCCCCTTGCCTGGCACTGTCATTCCGGTTTCCAATAATGATCTTATGGAAGTCAGAATCACAGGAACAAATGCATCCGGCAGCAGAACTCAATCCGTAACCCTGATGATAAGGGATACAACGGCGCCGGCCTATAATTTTACAGATACCATAACCAGGTACTTAAGCAATACCTGTAAGATCTCTGTCCCCAATCTTTTGCCATTTTTTATTCCAAAAGATAACTGTACAGGGAATACATTGGTGCAATCTATAGCTACCGGCACCGTATTATCAGCTCAGCATAATCAACTCATCCCGGTTAACCTAACTGCAACTGATATCATTGGCAACAGCAAAATTTATACTGTTTACCTGAAAGTAAAAGACAGTACAAAGCCTTCTTTCAACTGTCCTCCATCCAGGAATATCCAGTTGGGATCCGGATGCAAAATGGTGATCCCGGATCTCACTTCCAGCACTAATGCAACCGATAACTGCAGCGCGGTCACGCTTACACAGACTCCTGTTGCCGGAACCAGTATTCCTACTTTGCCAAACAGCTTCCACCAGGTAGTGCTGACGGCAAAAGATGAAGCGGGCAATATCAAAACCTGCACTGTTACACTCACTGCAATAGATACTACAAGTCCCGGTTTTGGCGCAGTTACCAACAGGCAGTTTTTCACTGATGCTGGAAAATGTTACAGTTCAGTAGTAGTAAACATGCCACCTGTTACTGATCATTGCAATGTTACCGTTACCAAACAAAGAAGTGACGGCATGCCGCCAGGTTCTGCGTTCAATGTAGGTGAAACCACTATCATGTGGGTTGCAGAAGATCTGGCAGGTAATACATCCATAGCAGAGCAAAAAGTAATTGTGATAGATAACCAGCTACCAATTATAGGTACATACCAGGACCAGACATTCTGTGCCAAGCAGAATAATATTTATATGCTTCCTTCACTGGTATCTAGCGATAATTGTGGTATTGCTTCAGTGAATTATACAGTAACCGGTGCCACAAACCGTTCAGGTTCCGGTAATAATGCCAGCGGCAATTTTAACCCCGGCATCAACTACATCAACTGGAAAGTGACTGATGTGAATGGTAATGAGTCTACTAAACAAACCACGATTACAATCAACCAGCCTCTGAATGCAGAAATAGCGGATGTTTTCGCCACCCCAGCCGGTTCACAGCCTAACACCATTTATATTGGATATGGACCTTCTTCTTTAACATTACAGGTACAAGTAACAGGCGGACAAGCGCCTTATCAATATAGCTGGACCAATGGATCAACACAGGATCGTATCACTGTTGCCCCGTCTACAGCAGGCACCCAGGCTTATACTGTAACTGTAAAAGATGCTCTAGGTTGCCAGGCTACGGCCCAGGTGATCGTTAAAGTTATTGATGTGCGGTGCGAAAACAGCAAAGTGCTGGTTTGCAAAGATGAACCTGTTACACAAACCACTTCATGTGTACCGGTGCAGGAAGTAGAGAATTTATTAAACAATGGATATTTACTTGGCTCTTGCAATACACCTGCTTCGCAGGATTCATTAATGTATTTTTCAGCTAGAGTGAAACCGAATCCTTCACCCAATTATTTCACCCTCAGCATTCATCATGTCTATGATGACCCGCTGGTAATAAGAATATTTGACATGCAGGGGCGGTTACTTGAAACAATGAAACTTCATACACAACAGATAGAAATTTCACTGGGACAAAATTATCCTGCCGGTGTTTATATCGCTGAAGTGGTTTGCGGTCGATACAGGAAACAGATTAAAATGATGAAGACCGGGGGGTGATCAGGTTTTATTCAGCAGGTCGTTGTACAAAGCGGACATGTCTTTGACCAACCTCTGGTAACTGAATTTTTCAGCAACAAACTCCCGGCTATTGTTTCCCAGTTCGGATCTAAGGCTGTCGTCTTCCACGAGAGACAACAGGTTATTACAAAAAAGTTCCGTGTCTGCAATATCAGAAAGCAGGCCGGTTTTTCCTTCAAGCATGATATCGCCGATGCCGCCTACCCTGGTGGAAACAACAGGTTTGCTGGAGGCCTGTGCTTCGATGAGGCTTACAGGAGTACCTTCATTAAATGAAGTGAGACAAACAATATCCAGGCCGGCATTTATCACATCCACATCACTGCGCCAGGAGGTAAAAACCAAAGGCTGATCATGATGCCCGTCCTTTTCAGTGGTAAAAGAAATTCCTACCTGCCCGGCAACCTGTTCCAGGTCGGCCCTCGTTTCTCCATCGCCGATAATGAAAGCCCTGATCTTTTTTGTACTGTTCTGTAACACGTGGGCTATTCCTTTCATGAAGAGGTAATGATTCTTCACTGGTACCAGCCTGCCGATTATACCGATTGCGATCTCCTCCTGCAGGTTGAATTCCTTGCGGAACTGTTCACGTTTTTCCTGTTGCCCGGTTCGGAACCGATCCAGGTCGAAACCCAGTGGTACTACCCTGAATTTTTCGAAAGAAGCAATTTTGTATTGCCTCACCAGTTCATCCCGCTGGGTATCGCTAATGGCAACGATGGCAGAAGATTTTTTTGCCAGGTAGCGTTCGGTATTGATAAAAAATTTTGTACGGGTCGAATTGAAATAGGAATGAAATACATGACCGTGAAAAGTATGAACGATCACCGGCACTTTGCAGGCCGATGCTGCCAGCCTTCCAAGCACTCCAGGTTTAGCCGCGTGGGTATGAACGATATCAGGTTTATATGACCTGATCAGCTTTTTCAGTTCACGGTAAGCAAGGTAGTCCGGTGCCGGGCTGATGGCTCTTCCCATCCCCTTGACCGTAACATATTGGATGCCCAGGTTATCAGCCAGGTAGGCTGCGCTTTTTTCGTGTGATTCCTTCTCACCCACCACCAGCATGGTATCAAATTCCGGTGCCATGTAGCGGGTGAGCAGGGTAGCATTTAAAACAGGGCCGCCTACAGCAAGGCGGTTCAGTATCCGGAGCACTCTTGGCATATGAACAAAATTGCAGGAAAAATGCCAATCCCTCTCATCTCTTTCAATGGCAGATCATTGACCTGGAGGCTTAATTTCTGTACCTTTCCAACATATCTTATTTATTCTTGAAGTATTTAATTGCACTCCTGCTGGCATCCATCAGCAGTGTCATATATGGTCAGACTTTAACTGAATCATGGGCAAGATCTGAAGGCGGAAGTCTGGGTGATGGCGGACAGGCCATTTGTGTAGATCACCAGGGAGGTATTTACGTGGCAGCATCTTTTGCGCCGGGTGTTACATCAGTAGGGGGTGTTCCTATTACACCGGGCGCAGTTGTAATTAAATACGACAGGCAGGGAAGTGTGACCTGGGCAAAAAATTATGGAGACAATTTTGTCATTTCCTCAATAGAAGTAGCGCCTAATGGATCCATTTTTATCGCCGGGTTATTCAATAATTCCATACAGTTGGGCAGTAACCTGTTAACATCACTTGGACAAAATGATATTTTTCTAGCCTGCCTGGATGCCAATGGAAATATAAGCTGGGCAAAAAGTGTAGGTGGAAGCGGTAATGAAGACAGGCCAAAACTTTCAATTGATTCAAGGAGTTTTGTTTACCTGGGTGGCGTTTACAGCAGCAGTTCCATCACTATAGGATCCTCTACGGTCACGGGTCCCTCTTCCGGAACCTTTGATTGTTTCATCGCAAAATTCACTCCTACCGGGGATTTCAAATTTTTGAAAAGAATCGCTTCCGGCTGGTTCGATTACAGGGCGTTCACGGCAATTTCCGTAGATGGGAATGACAACATTCATATTTGTCATAAGCCCGGAAATCCACGAAGAGAAATTTTAGACAGCACAGGTAATACAATCATCAGTGCGAATATACCCGGATCCTTCGCCAGGGATTTTATGGAAGGATATAAAGCAAAGACCCTTAATGATTATCTCTATTCAGGTCAGTATATCAATACTGTAAGTCCCAGCGAACCGAATCTTATCCTGGGCTCCGGGTTTGCCGGCAGAACAACCAGCACCTTCAGTTATAGCTGGAAATACCCCGTAAATCCGGATTATGGTAACAATGGCAGGGAATATTTTGCGGGAACCCTGGGCCCAACAATCCCAAGTGGGGGAGTAACGCAAGGAGATACTTCATTGAATTTTGGCGGCCAGGTATTGACCAGTTATACCAACCAGGACATTTATGTAGTTGTGAAATCAGGTACAGGTATCACACAGCTTTATTCCACTTATCCAAATCATGTAACTGATAAGGCTATGGGTATGGCTTTCGACCGCGGAGAAAATGCTATGTATGTTGTTGGTAACTGGTCAAAGCTGGCAGATACCAGCCAGTTCAGGTTTGGTGGAAGTGTACTTCAAAATGCAGGCGGTACAGATATGCTCTTATTGAAACTGGGGCCAGGCAGTATTCCTCTTTCTGTGAATGCAGGCCCTGATAAAACTATTTATAAGGGTGATACTGCCAGCATTGGAAATACTTCGATCACTTCGGGAGGAACAGGACCCTTTACGTATCAATGGATACCTACGCTGGGATTGACGGATCCCACTATACCCAATCCAACCGCTCATAATGTAACGGAAACAAGGCAATACAGGGTTAAGGTCACTGATATGAATAACTCGGTTGTTTACGATACGGTTTCAGTGTTTGTAGACAGTAATTTGTACAGGCCAGAAATTGTTGTCAGTTCCACACCAGATAACGTGCATCCTTTTTGTGAAGGAAATTCCGTGACACTGGAAGCCATTTCACCCCTGCCTTCAAATGGATGGAGGACCTGGAGCAACGGGGTTAGCAGTTTTAATCATTCACTCACTGTTGATACGGTAGTTACACTCACTGTTAGGATGACAGCAGATAATGGTTGTGTAGGCACATCACTTCCTTTTACCACTGTAATGAAACCAAGGACGCAGACGCCGCAAATCATGAACGGGGATACTGCTGTTTTTTGTGCGGGCGGCCAGGTGGTCCTTCATGCCTCGTCCATAGAACATCCTGCTACCTTCCAATGGAACGGGCCTGGGCAGGATTCATTTTTCACGGCTTCATACCCCGGAACATTTTATGTAAGGGCAACAGGTCCTAATGATTGTCCTTCTTTATATGATTCTATTGTGGTGATAGAATCACCCCTACCCGCCGGTTCCATAACATTGACAGGCAATCCTGATTTTTGTGAAGGGGACAGTGTGGTTCTGACTGTGAATACGGAGCATGCTGTTTTATGGAATACGGGACAGACAGGTTCCAGCATCAAAGTATTCAATGCTGGCACATATTCAGCAACGCTGACCAACCAAGCAGGCTGCAGCTCAGTGACCAATAGTATCAGTCTGAATACCATCGTTGCACCGGCCATTCCACAAATCATCTCTTCCGGAGCCTTATCATTTTGTGAGGGAAAAACCATAACCCTTACCGCATCCAGCCCTGGAAATAATCTCACGTATTTATGGAATTCGGGAGCCACCACCGCATCGATTATTGTGCAGAATAGTGGAAGCTTCAGTGCCCAGGCGGTAAGTAGTTCAGGTTGTAAGTCTGATCCGGCATCTGTTACCACCCAAACCCTTGCTTTACCTGCAGGCAGTATCAGTGCTGCCGGTCCGGTGAATTTCTGTACCGGCGACAGTGTAAGGCTTGATTTGAATACAGCAGCAACAAACCAGGCAGTATGGAATAATAATGCACAATCAAATTTCACATGGGTAAAAACCAGTGGCACCTATTACGTGGTGCTTACTTCACCAGGAGGTTGCCAGGATACTACCAATTATATCCAGGTAGCAGCATCTGACCCTCCCGTGATAACTATTTCTCAGGTGGGCAACGTATTATCTGTTACCCCGTCTAACCTTAGCTACCAATGGTATTTGAATGATAACCTCATCAGCGGGTCCACATCCTCCAGCATTGAAATCACCGAGGGTGGAGCGTACAAGGTTACAGGCAGTGCGGGCGGATGCAGTGATACAGCATCAATCACTGCGGTAATGAATGAAGAATTCCAGGGAGTAAGTGTGCAAACCTTTCCTAACCCGACACAGGGAGATTTTACAGTGACCTACCATCTCAGCCAGGCCGCCAGGGTTGAACTGAATTTATTTGACATGCATGGCCAAAGGATCTTTAATCCTGTTGCAGGGCAAATGCAGGCAGCGGGACGGCACAGTTACAATTTGCGGAATAGTTCGATGAGATTGCAGAAGGGCCTTTATTTTGTTCACCTGCAGGTTGGGGATACAAGGATCATTAAAAAACTGATCGTGTTCTAAACTGTTGCAGCCATTCTATTTTAGGTATTGCATGAGGATTCTGAGTAATTTCGCCCGGTGCAGTATTTAACTACATGGGACCTGATTCTTGCGCCGATCTATCTACTGGTACTGGGGCTTATTGCCAAGCGCCACCGGGATAAAAAATACCCCAAGGGCCACCCCCTGCATGCTTATTACCTCCCGGGGCTCTGGGTAAAATTTGGCGGAGCCATATTTATTGCACTCATTTACCAGTTCTATTACGGCTTCGGTGACACCTTCAACTATTTTGCCCACAGCCAGATCATTAATTCGGCATTGAATGATTCGGTATCCAACTGGTGGCAATTATTAAACAGGGCACCGGTTGACCAGAATCCTGAATTATACAAGTATACTTCGCAAATGTTCTGGTACGAGGACCAGTCTTCTTATATCGTTGCTGTAATCGGGGCTATACTGGGCCTTCTTAATGGCACCACTTACATTCCCATAGCACTGCTCTTTGCCTACCTTGCCTATACAGGAATCTGGGCCATGTTCAAAACTTTTGCGAACATGTATCCCACTCACCAGAAACAACTGGCCATTGCTTTTCTTTTTATTCCTTCCACTTTTGTATGGGGCTCGGCCGTTTTTAAGGATACCGTATGTATGTTCGGACTGGGATGGATGGTGTACAGCGCATTCAGGATCTTTATCAACAGGGATTTTTCCATCAAGAATTTTTTGCTTTTGGCATTCAGTTTTTACATCATTGCCATTACCAAGCTTTACATCCTGTTGTCTTTCCTTCCTGCCATAGTTTTATGGATCATGCTTACCTATTCACACAGGATCCGGTCATCAGCTATAAGATTTATTGCACGAATCGCAGTAGTGATCCTTGTGGCTGTGGCATTCCTGGTTTTTTCTCAACAGTTTTCCAATGAGCTCAATAAATATTCCCTCGAGAATATCTCAAAAACAGCGGAAACTACAAGGACTTATATAGGTGCGGTATCTGACAGGGAGGGAGGTTCGAGTTATGACCTTGGGGAGTTTGACGGATCTATCCAGAGCATGCTGCTGAAATTTCCGGCTGCGGTGGTCGTAACATTGTTCAGGCCCTTTCCATGGGAGGCAGGAAAGGTGATTGTTTTTCTTTCAACGATTGAGGCTTTGATCTTTTTGTATTTTACCCTGAGTGTATTTATCAGGAATGGTATTTTTAAAAGTTTCAAATGGATTGGCAGGGATCCTAATCTGTTATTCTGCCTGATCTTTTCTTTGATATTCGCTTTTGCTGTAGGAATTACGTCTTATAATTTCGGGGCTCTTTCGCGTTATAAGATACCCTGTCTTCCTT
>JAEYUA010000301.1 GCA_023433755.1 Bacteroidota bacterium
CACTTGCCGGTTCTACAACCGAATCGCTGCGCAATATTGAACTGGTGAAAAGTCTTGGATTAACAAGACAGGAAGTAGAAAGGCTGAACAGGAATACTTATAAAATTCTTGGACTGGAACTCACCAAAGTGAAACGCATCCGCAGCATCAGCTTTATCCAGGGAACGTTTGTGAACACATTAAGACAGGTCATTCTTTTTATACTCATGTGGCTGATCTTCGGAAGATTCATGGATGCGGGACAGCTCGTAACCATGCAGATCTTTTCTTTTTTTGTATTTGGTCCCCTGCAGGAGATCGGCAACATTCTTTTATCCTACCGTGAGGCAGAAGCTTCTCTCAATAATTTCGATAACCTGATGAAGAAACAGCCGGAAAAAGAACCGGCAGATCCCAAACATCTCGGTGAGATCCGCACGCTTTCTTTCCAGCAGGTGGTGTTCCAGCACCAGACCGCTGCCCAACCCGCCATCAATAATATCAGTTTTGATGTGCAGGCAGGTGAGACCATTGCTTTTGTGGGTCCAAGCGGCAGTGGTAAATCCACCCTCATGAAACTGCTTGTTGGATTGTACCGTCCCAAGGAAGGAAAGATCTTGTACAACAACCTTGATGAAACAAAATTGAGGTTTGATGACCTGCGCAATCAAATAGGATTCGTAACGCAGGATACAAATTTGTTCAGTGGTACAATAAGGGAAAATCTCATGTTTGTAAATCCTACAGCTTCCGAGGCCGAAGTGATGGAAGCGTTGAACAAGGCTTCCTGCCAGGGATTATTACAAAGGGCAGACAAAGGTCTTGAGACCATGATCGGTGAAGGAGGATTGAAATTATCCGGTGGTGAGAAACAAAGAATTTCAATCGCACGAGCTTTATTACGTCAGCCAAAACTTTTATTGTTTGATGAAGCTACATCTGCTCTTGATTCCATTACCGAAGAAGAAATTACAGATACGATCCGCGATATATCTCTGAAAGGTGACCAGATCACCATTCTCATTGCACACAGGCTTTCAACCATCATGCATGCTGACAGGATCTATGTACTGGAAAGAGGAGTGGTGATTGAAACCGGCACACACGAAAAACTGCTGAATGAAAAAGGTTTGTATTATGCCATGTGGCGCCAGCAGATCGGGGAGCGCAAGATCCAGGTGTTGAAACAACCGGAGGCCAGTGTTAATTAGCCATCAATTTCTCCAGTTCACGGATCACTTCCTGCCACTGGTTATAGGTATCCGGCTTGGTCAGAAAAACCGAAGCGCCCAGACGCCTGCATACATCCTGGTCAATAGGACTGGAAGAGGTGGTCACAATTGCTACAGGAATGTGAGAGTACTGCGGATGTGCTTTAAGCGATTTTAATGTTTGTTTTCCATCCATCTCCGGCATGTTCAAATCAACCACAATGAGCGAGGGCAGCTTTTCCGCGGGCAGCAGCTCGATATATTGTAATACCTGTTTGCCATTTTCAACAAATTCTATTTTCAGGTTGCAGTTCACTGCCTTGCAGGCATCACGGATCCAGCTCTTATCATCTGAATCATCATCGGCATATAACACGATCCTGGATTTGTTCACGGCAAGCTGTTTGAGTACAGGCAAGGGTAAACATTTTTTTGCAATCGCTGGCTCTGCAGTTCGCAGTTTTTACGTAAAAAGAACACAGCGACCCACGACCATGAGAGAAAGAAGTTGATAACACACAGGGATAACAGGCTTTATTAATTTCTGAACACTAACTGTGTCCGCCATGCTATGAAGAATGAACTATATGAATTTTCTCCGCAGTATGTGCTGATTTTAAAAAGAAACCACAGCGGGCACGGCGACCCACCATTTATGAAAGAATGAAATTGGTAACACAGCGATCACAGTAAGTAGTCTTAATCTTTAAGATCTTAGCTTGTCTGCCGTGCCACAAAAGGAGTGCAACAACATTATAGCCTTCGTGTCTGCTATGTACTATCAAAAAAATTACCTGCTTAACTTTTTACCCTACTAGCTGATTCTCTCAATGATCCCGGCGATTCCCTGGCCGCCACCTACACAGGCAGTCACCATTCCGTATTTTTTATTATTTCTTTTGAGATCATGGAGCGCTTGTATGGTAAGTTTGGCACCTGTACAACCAAGAGGGTGTCCCAGAGCAATGGCGCCTCCGTTGGGATTTACTTTTTCAGGATCCAGTCCGGCTTCGCGGATCACCGCGATGGCCTGTGATGCAAAGGCCTCATTGAGTTCTATGGTATCGATATCGGAAAGATTCATTCCCGATTGTTTCAGCACTTTTGGAATGGCAGCCACAGGTCCAATACCCATGATCCTTGGATCAACACCTGCAGAGGCGCAGGCAACAAGACGGCCTATGGGTTGTATGCCCAATTGTTTTACGAGCTTTTCACTCATTACTATGACAAAGGCGGCACCATCGCTGGTCTGTGAAGAATTACCTGCCGTTACCACACCACCTGCTGCAAATGCAGGTTTGAGTTTTGATAAAACTTCCAATGAAGTATCCGCACGCGGACCTTCATCCGTATCTACCGTATAAGTCCTTGTTTTCCTTTTGCTTTTTTCATCAAGGTAAACTTCCTCTACACTCATGGGCAGTATTCCCTCCTTAAAATATCCTTTCTCAATCGCGTTCAATGCTTTTTTATGGGAGTTGTAAGAAAATTCATCCTGGTCGGCACGGCTTACCTTATAATCTTTTGCAACGGCTTCTGCAGTCAGCCCCATACTTAAATAATAATCCGGTTCATCCTTGGCAATGGAATAGGCAGGAACAGTTTTCCATCCTGCAGTAGGCACCATGCTCATACTTTCAGTTCCGCCTGCAATGATACAATCCGCCATGCCCATCCTGATCTTGGCCGTGGCAATGGCAATCGTTTCCAGTCCTGAAGCGCAATAGCGGTTCACGGTCATGCCCGGCGTATCATAACCTATCGCACGTGCGGCAATGATCCTGCCTACCTGCAAACCCTGCTCAGCCTCCGGAACAGCATTCCCTACGATCACATCATCCACCATTTGTTTGTCCAGTTGCGGCACCGAAGCCAACAGTCCTTTGATTAAATCAATGGCCATGTCATCGGGACGGTAAAAACGGAATCCACCTCTTTTGGCTTTGCCTACAGCCGTGCGGTAACCGGCAACGATATATGCTTCCTGCATAGAATGAATTTTGAAGAATAAATGTACAAATTTAATTGGTTGCATGAACAACTATTAGGGAAGCTGCGAGGGGTGAGCTTCGAGCTGCGAGAGGGTTGCGAGAGGGTCAGGTCTTATCTTCGCAAACCGATGTACAATTTTTTACGCCGAATTTTATTCCTGCTGCCTCCGGAGACCGCGCATTATTTTTCCATGAACCTGTTTAAACTGGCCTGTTCTCTTGGGTTTACCAGGCGCCTGCTTGAAAAAAAGTTTACAGATGAAAGAGCTGCATCAAAAAAATTATTCGGGCTGGAGTTCAGGAATGTTGTGGGCCTGGGAGCCGGCTTCGACAAGAACGCGAAATACCTCCGCGAACTGCAAACCCTGGGTTTTGGTTTTGTGGAGATCGGAACGGTGACTCCATTAGCACAAGCGGGAAATGACAAACCCCGGTTATTCCGTTTGCCTGCAGACAAAGCACTCATCAACCGGATGGGTTTTAATAACGATGGCGTTGAAGCCGTGGTAGGAAGGCTGAAATCATGGAGGACTTCCAATATTTGCAAACCTGGGTTTTTAATCGGTGGCAATATTGGCAAAAACAAGGTTACGCCCAATGAAGATGCCTGGAAGGATTACGAGATCTGTTTCAAAGCGCTTCACCCTTATGTGGATTTTTTCGTGGTGAATGTCAGCTCTCCCAATACGCCCGGCCTGAGGGAACTCCAGGAAAAAGATGCATTGAATAAGATCCTCACTCATTTACAGCAACTCAACCAGGCCTATGCAGTTCAAAGACCTGTTTTATTGAAGATCGCCCCGGATTTAAGCTGGTCACAACTGGATGATGTGATTTCGCTTGCAAAGGAAATCGATCTTGATGGTCTTGTTGCCACCAATACAACCATCAGCAGGGAAGGATTGATTACTTCTGCTGAAGAAATCAACAGGGCCGGGCAGGGTGGATTGAGCGGACTACCTGTAAAGGCAAGGAGCCTGGAAGTTTTACAATACCTGCATGCAAGAATGAATGGTATTCCCATCATTGCCAGTGGCGGGATATTTACGGCTAATGATGCCCGTGAGCGTTTCAGCCAGGGTGCTTCACTTGTTGAAGTATGGACCGGGTTTATTTATGAAGGACCCATGATCGCTTCAAATATTTCGAAAAAACTTTCCTGAAACAATCAATGCCCGCGAAGGAGCATTGATTGTTAACTTCCTGATTCAACCGTCCGGAAGAATTTATTGTTTGATCAAAACCCATTCCTTGCAACTACTGCAATCCGAGGCGCTGGATAATTCAAAGCGGCAACCATCCTGGCTGGCGCAGCCCGGCGCCACACGCAGCGGTTTATTTCCTGCCACGCACTTGATGAGGTAATTGCCATTGTTCAGTTTTTCAAGTCTCCATTCCTGGTTGGTACGTAAACCCGTTGGCAGCCGGTCACAGAGCTGCACCTTGCAACCATTATTACCGGTATTGGGCATGTCGGCGTCAATTACTTTGTTATTCAATTTTGACTTGATGGTATAGCTGTCAAATATGGCGTTAGGAACTTTAGCTAAAATGAATAAGGCAGCATCTCCTGAGGAAGAAGTACTTTGTTTGAGATCACAGCAATTGAAAAAACAATCTGTGCCTGCTCTCAGGAACCGGTTGCTATGTACATTTTTGATCTTGTAAGTTCCTGCAGGTACTTCGTCGGTACCCTGGTCAATGAGGCTACCGTTCAAACCATTGTTGATATCAGCCGCGTTACATCCTTCATCGGCATCAACGATCTGTGCCGGCGGATTGGGCACCTTGGCCTGGATGGCTGCAGGTAAAAGGTTGTATAATCCTCTTACCACCCAGGTGGGATGATGAAAGCACATGCCTCCGAAACTTACGGCACCCAGCGGAGCCGTGAGTAAAGCGAGATCCTGCACGCCTGATTGTTCGGGTTTGTTGAATGTATAACCACCTGCTCTTTCCTTGGAAAAAACATTCCTGGTACCTGCTCTTCCCCAGTCAATGCCGGGCAGCCAATTCATGGTTTGGGGTGGACCGAAAGCAATTGGATCGCTAAGGAATTCAAAACGCTGGAGCCGCTGGTTGGGGAAGATGCGGTCCAGTTCCTTTGCAAAATCCTTATCACCGGGGTGCGGTGAATTATAAACGTACACACCCTGCGGTGTTAAATTCTCTTTATGCAGGTAATAGGCAAAAAGCTGGGCCATGCCACCGCCGAGGCTATGACCTGTCACCCATATTTTTTTCTTATCACCCCTGAATGATTTGATGGTGTTGACCAGGTCTTTTTTGAAGTCGGCATATTCAAGTGCCTCCCTGAATCCTGTATGCACTTTCCCCGGACAATTATTACAAGGCGCTTTTATATTGAGCACATTAAAATCTGTATAGATCCATTCACCCCAATCATAATGAAAAGGATCTGCGCCTTCCACACGGTCTGTTCCCCGGAATACCACGATTACATATTCCGGCATGGAAATTACCATGGCTTCCGGATTTTTTCCCCGTCCATCACTCCTCCACACCCAACGGTATTGTGGTGATACCGGTTCAATATTGCCTGTAACATTGCGGTTGATGGTGGTAATAATGTTAGTTGACAGTTCGCGGGATACGGTTGTTTTTGTCAGTAAAGGCTTATAAAAGAAATGACTGGTCCTTTCAATAAATTTTTCCCTGAATCGGCTGGTATCGGTGAGACTTAACCGGTAGTTATTATCTGCGTTAAGGTATTGCGCATAAACGATCCTTGACAGATATCCGAGGAGGTAGGCGTTGCCATCGTTTCTGCCGGTGGCACCCGGAACAAAAACATTCGGGAAGGCATTATTTTCTTTTGCCGGGAAAGTCTGTGCCTGCACCAGGGAGGTCACAGATAAAAGGCATACAAGAAACTGCAAAAAATATTTTTTCATTTTAAAAATTTAAGATTGAATAAAAGGGCGGTCAGCAGGTACGGTTGCTGCCACCCGCGATATGGAAATATTTCAGAGGTGGGGTTTCACCCATACCTTAAAAAGGAATTTCACTTTCCCGTCTTCAGCCTTTCCGCTTTCATGGAAATTCAGTTCGAAGAAATGATCACCCGCAAAACGAAGCATCTGGAACTGGTTATTGTTTTGCAAACTGTTGATGGAACTTTGGGTAGTGGTTATTTCAATAAATTTCAAAACACGCTGGCCATATTCCGCTGATACAGGCGTACACTCCACGCATTTGAAAACTCTTGACCCAAAAACACCTTCATCATCCAGCAGCCTGCCTCCAACAGTGATCTCAAGATTTCTTAGTTCTTCAAAACTTAAATTTTTGATCAGCGCGATCCTCTTGTCGATCGGGGCGCTGCCGTTCCTGAAATTATTGGTATTGGCATTTGCTTCTGTTTTGCTGAAGAGTGCTGTAGAAGTGTTGAAGGTTTTGGACCCTGCCTTCAGGTTCCTGAAATCTATGCTGCCATAGAGGTCTTCTGTTCCGTCAAGATCCCTCACATTACTCACGTCCATTCTTTCCAGTTCCAGCTCCACATCAAACTTCAGGTCGGTAAGTTCGGGTTGTGTGCAAACCTTGCTCTGGAATTGTGTTGAATAGGAAACAATGGCCTGTACACCATCTTTTAAAAAATTCATGGAATAGGCAATGGGAACACCCTGGTTATTGGGACCCCAGTTGCGGAGGCTTCCAATCAAAGAGATGAGCTGGTCAAGACTGGTAAGCTGGGTGGAAGAGTTGGCAGGAATGCCAAGACCACGGCCTACTGCAACCATTTTGCTAACTGTTGAACTGAATTTGGCGCGGGCCTCAGCGCTGACATTTACGGATACTGATCCCTGGTCTGCCGGACCTGTAACACCAACGGCCTCACTCACGGCGGCGGTCAGTTCGGTAATGGATTTGTCCGATTCAAAATATACAAAGCCAATGGATCCATACAGCACGCTGGACACATACACAACATTGTTGGGGATATCACTACCGGCAGCAGGACTGAGAAATTTTGTAAAATCTTCATTGGTAGGAGAGGCGTCGATAGAGTAGAAAGAATAATGCACTTTAAGGAGCAGTCTTGATTTGCTTCCGAAGCTGCTTGCCGAAGCGCTGGCGCTCACATTGGCATTGGCTCCAACAGGTACACCTGTGAGAATCGTCATCAACTCGGCCGGTACGCTTGCTGACAAATTATATCCAAGTTTTACCGCGAGTTCTTCCTGGGTAGTGGCCTCAATGTATTCCAGCACCAGGTTCGCCGGGGGATTTGCATTGGCATTGCGGTTGATGATCCTGCTCTGCGCATTTCTGAATGAAGCCTGTGAATAATCTTCTCCGGGTTCATCACCAATCATTTCAGTTGGATTTTGAGCTGGTCCTGATAATGTAAACAGATTGGCCGATATGCGGTAGGGTTGACGCTGGTAAGAAGCCGGGGGAATATAAAATCCCATCTGGTTGTTGATGATCCGCGTGGCATCGAGTAAGGCGCCGGGGAAGATGAATTCTGTCTGGTTATACACCGGCAATGCCTGGTAGTCTATTTTGGCATTTACACTTCTTGTAACACAGGAATAATCGCCATCCTTTACAGGTGACGATACGGTGGTTTGGGGTGGGGTAGAACTGCCTGATCCACCTCTTATAAGTGATACGGTGGAACGGTTAGTTGACCGGCTTGCATTGGCAATGGTGGTTTTGGGAAC
>JAEYUA010000309.1 GCA_023433755.1 Bacteroidota bacterium
TTGAATTGCGTGCCAAATGCCGCCGTTTGAAAAATGCCAACAATATCGGCATGATCATTATCGATTACCTGCAGCTCATGAGCGGCACCGGTGAGAACCGGAACTCCAACAGGGAACAGGAGATCTCTAACATTTCAAGATCATTGAAAGGGCTCGCTAAAGAATTGCAGGTGCCGATCATCGCACTTTCACAGTTAAGCCGTGAAGTTGAAAAGCGTAAGGATGGAAACAAGATGCCGCAATTGAGTGACCTTCGTGAATCGGGTGCCATTGAACAGGATGCGGATATGGTAATGTTCCTTTACCGTCCAGAATATTATGATATCACCCAGGATGAAATGGGTGACAGCAACCGTGGCGAAACGCATATCAGGATCGCCAAGCACAGGAATGGTTCTCTTGAAACCATCAAGCTGAGAGCCCTGCTCAATATCCAGAAATTTATAGAAGATACCGGTGGCAATGATTTTGGAGCTGGCCTTCCTTCCAATTTTAAACCGGTGGCAGGGAATGATGGCAATGGCGGAGCAAGAATGTTTATCCAGACCGGTAGCAGGATGAATGATCTGCCGGATGATGAAGATCCTTTTTGATAGTCGGAAGTCGGTAGTCAGTAGTCGGTAGCCTTCCTCTGCGTAACCTCCCTTGCCCGCGTCCGCGTGTCGCTGACTTGCCAGCCGAAGCTTCAGCGCAGGCTGGAGCTTTAGCGTAGGCGGGTTTTCTGCGGTAAAGAAATGTAATCGACGAGTCCCGCAAGAGAATATTCATGCGAAGAGCCTTCAACTGTGACTCGTCTGTGAATATTTCATTTTCTTCGCAATATGACCCTGCCTTTTTTTTATGTGAAAGAATTAAGTGAAGGTGAACTCAGCCTGGATGAGGATACATCCAAACACATGATCATGGTGTTGCGGATGCATAAAGGGGATAAGGTTTTACTCACTGATGGCAGGGGACAAAAAGCAGAAGCAGAGATCTTTGATGACCACAGGAAAAAAACCAGGGTACGTATTTTAAATCTTACGTCAGAAAAACCTTCTGGTATCAAAACAGCCATTGGAATTTCCCTAATAAAAAATCCTTCCCGTTTTGAATGGTTCCTGGAAAAAGCAACGGAGATTGGTATCACGGAGATCTATCCACTCATCTGCACCCGCACGGAAAAAGAAAAATTCCGGCAGGAGCGGTTGCAACAGATTTTAGTTAGCGCGATGCTGCAATCCCAGCAAAGCTTTTTACCGGTTTTACATGAACCCATACCATTTGATGAATGCATCAGCCTAATGTTCGATCTTAAAATGATTGCACACTGTGTACCGGAACAAAAAACCCTGCTATCTACCGAACTGGTTTCACCCCATTCCAGCCGCCTCATACTAATTGGACCGGAAGGTGATTTTACCCAGGATGAAATAGAGTCCGCTCTTTCAAAAAAGTTTATCCCGGTATCCCTGGGCCATACAAGGCTTCGAACCGAGACCGCAGCCTTATACGCAGCGGTGCTGATGCGGACCGGGCAATAAGCCTCCCCACATTAGGGGATAGGCCAAAATTTGGTGAGCGGGTATTTTAATGGTAGAAATCATATCATGCGACACACACGCAAAAACCTGCTTCTACTTGCTGTCATTTTATTGCTCCAAAAAATTTCTCTTGCGCAAAATGAAGCTGACCTGAGCGCTGCTAAAAAGAAAGTGTTACAGGCAACGCACGATACTTCCAGGGCGCTGGCCCTGCTTGACCTGGGTGAAGTATTTTTTTATCACAATTATGATTCTACCCTGTTCTATTATAACCAGGGAAAAGAACTGGCTTACAGGATCAACTTTAAAAAAGGAATTCACAAATACATATCCTTTCTCTCAGGACTATACAATACCAGGGGAAAATATGCTGAGAATGTGGCTTTATGCCGCTATGGTTTTGACAGGGCCACCAGGGAAAATGACCAGCGTTACCAGGGGATACACCTCAGCAATATTGGAAACACTTTTCTTTACCAGGGAATTGCAGATAGCGCAGCCTGGTACCTGATCAATGCCAGCCGCCACCTTGAAGCTGTAAATGAAATCAGGATACTCGGCCAGGTTTATGCAAATCTTTCAGGAGCATTCGACCTTTTGAAACGCTATGACCAGTCATTATTATACAACCGGCTGGCGCTGAAAATGGCAACAGCTACAAATGATGAATTGGGAAGGGGTTATGCTCTTACCAATATCGGCGTAGCCCATAAAAGGTCTGCCCGTTATGATTCTGCAGCATACTATTTCAACCTGGCCTATCCTATCGCCAGGAAATTCAGCCAGAAAGATCTTGAATTAACAGTTGCCAGCAACCTGGGATTCGTTGCCATTACATCGAAAGATTATAAAAAAGCAGATGAGTTTATGGCCAAAGCTCTTCAGATTTCCATAGACCTGGAGCATGTGTATGGTATCGTTCATGCTAAAAAAGGACTGGGCAGCAGCCAGATCTTCCAGGGAAAATATGAGGAGGCCATTAATTTTCTCAATGAAGCCATTAACCTGGCGAAAGAAAATGGTTATCAGAATGAGTTAATGGAACTTTATAAATTCCTGTTTGAAGCCGCACGAAGGAATGGCAACAGCACGCTTGCGCTTGATGCTTACCAGAAGCATATTCAATTAAAAGATTCTCTCAATAATATTGAAGTACAAAGCAGCCTGGCCACCCTTGAAAAGCAATACCAGGGTGAAAAGAAAGAAAGGCTGATCCTGCAAAAGGACAATGAGATCAAGAGTCAGCAGATGCAACTCCAGTCCAAGAACACATGGATCTGGGTATTGAGTTCACTGATCATTTTATCAGCAATCATCGTATTCCTGCTGGTAAAGATCAACAGGCAGAAGCGACAGGCAGAAGCAAAACAACAGGAGTTGCTGAAGGTGCAGCTTTCCATGCAGGCCAAAGAAGAAGAAAGACACCGCATTGCCCGTGAATTGCACGATGACCTGGGTGGAACACTCAGCGGCATCATTGTACAAACCCATTTCATGAGCCGGCAGGTGGAACATCATAATGTAACTGCCCTGCAAAACAGTATTGAAAAGATCAACCAGGCATCCTCTGAAATGATCACTAAGCTCAATGATATCATCTGGCTGGTAAATCCAAAATTTGATACGCTCGACCAATTGGTTGAACGTATTGAAGAATTTGCCAACGATATGGCAAGAGCAAGGGGAATGGCTTTCAGGATCGACACACATGATGAACTGCAGGCCCTGCCTCTTGACACCCAGGCCCGGAAAAATATTTACCTCATTTGTAAGGAGGCCATTAACAATGCCATCAAATACAGCCAGGGTTCCGAACTTTATCTTAAAGTGAAACATACAGGCAAGGACCTGCAATTGCTGATCGAGGATAATGGATTGGGTTTTGATTCGGCTGCCATCAGGAAAGGCAATGGATTGAACAATATGCAGGACAGGGCTCATACTATCGGCGCGGCCTACTCTATTGGTTCGGGAACGAGGAAAGGCACCCGGGTGAAGCTTGATTATAAAATACCCCACTGAGGTAATGGAAACGCTCCGGGGTTTCTTTAATTTCATTTCAACATGAACATACGCGTAGCCATATTTGAAGATAATACCCTGGTGCGGGAAGGCATGCAGGCTATACTGAACGGTAGCCCCGGTTATAGTTGCTGTGGCGCCTACCCGGATGCCAACCATATTGATCAGAAAATAAAATCCTGCCTGCCTGATGTGGTGATGATGGACATTGAAATGCCGGGTATGACAGGAATAGAAGCAACGGCTGTGATCCAGGAGCATTTTCCTGGTATAAAAGTGCTGATCCAGACTGTATTTAATGACAGCGATAAAATCTTCAAAGCCCTATGCGCGGGAGCATCGGGCTATATTCTCAAAAATGAACCCCCGGTGCGGCAGTTGGAAGCAGTTCATGAAGTATTCAATGGAGGCGCTCCCATGTCGCCTTCCATCGCGAAAAAAGTGATGCAGTTCTTCCTCCGCAAAAATGTGATCCTCGTTACACCCGACAATACGGACTATCAGTTGAGTGAAAGAGAAAAAGAAATTCTTCAACTGATGTCACAGGGTCATAACTACCGCACAATTGGTGACAGGTCTTTCATCAGTTATGAAACGGTAAGAACCCATGTAAAAAGAATCTACAAAAAACTTCACGTCGCTTCAAGAGCAGAAGCCATTTTGAAAGCGCAGCAGCAGGGATTAGTTCAAAGTTCGTAGTTCAAAGTTCAAAGTCGGTGAACTAAATGCTGAGAGTCGTTTTTTAAGTCGGAAGTCAGTAGTCAGTAGTCGGAAGCCTGTAGTTCGCAAACAACATTGCATTACTGCTTCCAATTTGAGCTTCATTACTTCGAAAGCTGCCTGCATAAACTTTGCGCATTCTTTGCGCTCCCTCTGCGGCCTTTGCGGTTAAATTCACTTCGATAAAAGTCAAAAGTCGGTAGTCGGTAGTCAGTAGTCGGTCTAACTGACTACCGACTTCAGACTTCAGACTTCAGACTTCAGACTACCGACATCCCCCAAAAATCCCCCAATGAGGTATTGAACCACGCATACAAAGAGTGGAGATTCGTCTGGTCAATCACACATAAAACCACTCCACATGCGATGCCTTATTATCACCTTGTTTTTCCTTGCATTAACTGCCCTTGTAAAAGCACAGGAAACAGAAGAGAAAGCCGGGCGCTTATCACCCAAAGAATTCAGCATACCAGCAGCTCCGGTGTTTGACCTGATGGGTGTGACTTCATCACAGATCAACCGCACATCAGACATCAAGGATTTTAAAGTTGACTGGTCCTTCAAATCCTGGAAACTCAATCCTAACCTGGCTATCCAGTCGCAACCCATCTGGGAAATGTTTTACAACCGTCGTGACCTGAGCAAATACCAGCAGGCGCCCGGCTTCATGCGCAGGCTGGCATCTACTGATTTGTCCATTGGATCCGTGCTTGATGAAAATAATGACCGGCGCATCGGCGGCGCTGTTAAGTTCAACCTGCTCAAACAAAGAGATCCTCTCATGGCCCGCGAACTTTTTACAGATATCGGGGAAAGATTCGCGCAGGAACAATTCAACCTCGATTCACAGTTGCAGGAATTGAAACACACACTCGATACCACCACAGATATTCTGGCCAAACCAGAACTGCGCAACCAGATACAATCCACACAGGAGCAACTTATGACCATACACTCCAGGCGCAATGCAGAAATCAATGAACGTGCAAAGATCTATGTGAATGAATACTGGAATGCATCTTCACTTGATCTTGCCGTCGGCCGCGTGTATTCGTACAAAACAGACAGTGCCGGCTCCCTGAAAACTTTAAGACTCAACAGGAATACGGGTTTTTCGGGATGGCTTAACGGAAGTGTGGGCATTGGAAAAAAATTCCTGCTTTCAGGATTGATCCGCAGCAGTTGGTACGAAGAAGAACTCGATTTTCTCATCAGGGATAAAACCACCCTCGAAGAATTTTCTCAAAAAGCCGTGGCTGAAAATACGCTATACAGCATGGGCATGAACCTGCGTTATGGCGGTTCTATCTACACCTTCTTCATTGAATTTCTCTATGAGAAAAAAGGTTTGAAAACACCTCTTGAAGCACTTAGTGAAGCCTTCACATCTCCGGGTGGTTTTGAAGTAGTGGGCAATTCAGTTAAATGGGATGTAGTGCATCCCAATACACTGAGCATCGGCGGTGACTGGCGCATCAGCCGTAGCGTTGTGATCAACTACGGCATGCGCTGCGTATTTGATGCCCGGTGGAAAATGCAAACGTTCACACCTATTGCAACCATCAGTTGCATGATGAGATAAAAATCTATTACACACTTTAAATTTTCTTTTATGAAACAAACT
>JAEYUA010000110.1 GCA_023433755.1 Bacteroidota bacterium
TTCCTGTACTTCATGGTTCAGTTGTTTCTTGTATGCAGCAATTTTCTGACCAGTACTTTCATCAAATGCTCCAATGATTTCCGCAGCCAGTATACCCGCGTTCCTGGCCCCGTTGAGCGCAACTGTGGCAACCGGTACCCCGGCAGGCATCTGTAGAATGGAGAGAACTGAATCCCATCCGTCAATTGAATTGCTTGATTTCACAGGCACGCCAATCACCGGCAGGGTAGTAAGGGAAGCAACCATGCCCGGGAGGTGAGCTGCTCCGCCTGCACCCGCGATGATCACCTTGAAGCCTCTATCCGCCGCAGACGTGGCATAGCTGAACATTCTTTCCGGTGTTCGGTGTGCTGATACCACCGTCAGCTCAAACGGGATGTCAAAGAATTTAAGGATGTCTGCAGCAGCCTGCATGATATTCAGATCGCTGTCGCTGCCCATTATGATGGAAACAAGTGCCCTGTTCGAATCATTAGTGGCTGATGAGAGATTGTCTGTTCCAGTCTTCATGCTGAATTTTTATTGATTGCATCGACCATGAATAATAATATTCATAATTCACCCGGCTAAGATAAGTGTAACAAAGAAACCCTGCATGCTTACCTGATCAGGTCACCACGCAGCCGCATCAGTTCAATCTCTGCCACCTTCACATTATATCTTGCCTGGATCAGGCGGTTCACGGCTTCGGCCAGCCGCAACTGTGCTTCGCGCATTTCAATAAAAGTGCTGATGCCAAGGCGGTATCTTTCGCGGGCAATGAAGATGTTTTCTCTTACCAGTTTGATATTTTCTTCTTCCAGCGCCAGCGTTCTTTTATACAGGTCATAATCACGGTAGGCATTCGCGATGCTGGTATTGATCAGGGCAAGATTGCGGTCATAAACCAGTTCCTGGCTTTGTATATTCAGCTCCGCGGCCCTGATCAGCCTTTTATTATTAAAACCATTGAATATGGGAATAGTGGCAGTGAAGCCATAATTAAAACCCCTGTTCTGGTTAAATAAAGGCTGGAAGGGATTGATCACCGTTTTATTATCGGTGCGGCTGAAATTATAAGCGGAATTAAATTCAAGTACCGGGAATCTTTCCGCTCTTCTCAACCGGAGATCCAGTTCAGCTATCTCCAGGTTTTTTTGAGCGATCTGCAGCTCAGGATTAATGTTGGCAAGTCCACTGCTTACAGAATCAAGGGTAAGATCAGCATTGAAACTGATGCTCGTATCTGCAATAGAAAAATCATTGCCTGACGGTAATACCAAAAGCCTGTTCAGTTGTTCCTTAAGATTATTGATCTGTACCTGTTGTGTGAGCAATAAACTTTGCTGGGCATTCAGGTCTATCTGGGCCTGCAGCACATCAGGTTTGGCGCCTACACCTACATCAAACCGGTATTGGGCGAGCTGTAATCTTTCGCGGCTGAGATCAATCTGTTCCTGTACAGCTCTCAACTGTTGCTCCTGACGCACCACATCATAATATACCCTCATCACTTCAGCAACGGTAATGATCACCTGGTTTTTGATCTGCAACTCACCAAGTTCCACCAGTTCGTTCAAACGGTTTCTTGCAATGAACATCCTGAAGCCATCAAATAGTGTCCAGTCAAGGTTAAGCGATGCATTGGCATTATTAGATCGTATGTTATTACTCTTTCTTTCTGTGCCATCAGCCAGTACCTGCCTCTGGTTGTTGTTGTTGAACAGAAGACCTCCATTGGCAGTAAGCCTGGGCAGGAGTGAATAATTCGCATAGGCATAATCGAGGGCGGCCAGGAGTGAATCATTCCGGGTAAGCTGGATGTCGTAATTGTTCTGAAGAGATAAGGCAATGGCCTCATTCAGGTTCAGGGGTCTTGTTTGTGCTTTTGCCTGCATAACTGCGGCAGAACACAACACTAAAAAAATATGCTTCAATCTCATGTACCTAAAATCTTTTTTTCATGCCCTTATGTGTGTACGGCTTTTCTTGCTGCAATCCTGTCTTCCTCGTCAATCAGTTCAAGCGGGTTCTTTTTCTTTTTGGAAGAAAGGTAGGAATACATAGCAGGTATAACAAAAAGGGTCAGCACCAGTGAAAATATAATACCGCCTACAATTACAATACCCAGTGGAATACGGCTGGTAGAGGCAGCCCCAAGTGATAAGGCGATCGGCAGCGCACCCAGTGCCATTGCAAGGCTGGTCATCAGGATGGGACGCAAACGCTGGCTGGCCGAATAAATGGCAGCATCCATCTTGGCCATGCCTTTGAGCCTGTTCTGGTTGGCAAATTCCACGATCAGGATACCATTCTTGGTTACAAGGCCTATCAGCATGATCACCCCTATCTGTGAAAAGATATTCCAGGTCTGCCCAAAAATCCAAAGAGAAAGCATGGCGCCCGCAAAGGCGAGCGGCACGGTGAACATGATGATGAGCGGATCAATGAAAGACTCAAATTGCGCGGCCAGGATCAGGAAGATGAGGCCGAGCGCCAGGAGCAATGCGAAATTGGTATTGCTCCCGCTTTCAGCATAATCTCTTGATGTTCCTGAAAGTTGTGTTGCAAAAGTTTCATCCAGCAGTTTATCCGCGATCTCCTGCATTGCTTCAATACCATCACCAACGGTTTTGCCTGGGGCAAGTCCTGAAGAAATAGTTGCGGATTTATACCTGTTGAAATGATAAATGGTGGAAGGGGTAGTAGCTTCTTCAAAGCTCACCAGGTTGTCAAGACTGATCATTTCCCCAGCCGCATTTCTTACATACAATCCTTTCAGATCAGTGGGATCATCACGGTCACCACGCCTTACCTGTCCCATTACCTGGTATTGTTTTCCTTCCTTGGTAAAATATCCCAGCCTCCTGTTGCTCAGTGCCAGTTGCAGGGTCTGCGATACATCTTCCACGCTTACGCCCAGTTCACTGGCCTTGAGCCTGTCTACATTGATGCGTAATTCCGGTTTATTGAATTTAAGATCTGCATCCACTCCCTGCAGGGCAGGATGTTTCTGCGCTTCTTCAAGAAAACGTGGAAGGAATTCTGTGAGCTTATTAAAATTATTATTCTGCAAAACAAACTGTACAGGCTGACCTCCACGGCGGCTCACCGAGATAGTCTGCTGTTCAATGGCGAAGGCCCGGCCTTCATTGAATTTGGGAAGATTGCGATTCACCATTTCCACGATCTGCTTCTGGGATCTTATCCTTTCCGGCGGATCCACCAACATCACATTCACAAAACCGGAATTAGTGGCTCCACCCGCGAAACCTGGGGCAGTTAAAGAAAGTACCGTCTTTCTTTCCGGCACGGAGTCCAGCATGAAAGTGCTCAGTTTATCAATATAACGGTCCATGTAATCATAGGCCGTTCCTTCTGGCGCGCTCACCTGCAATCGGAACTGGCTGCGGTCTTCCATGGGTGCCAGTTCTGATGGCAGCCCGCTGAAGATGATCACGATCGCTCCAAAACAAAGCGCAATGATCACAAAGGCCATCCACCTGATCTTCATAAATGCCGTCAGCATTTTGGTATAACCATTCTCCATGCCGCGGAAGAAGGGTTCCGTTTTATTATAAAACCAGGAATGTTTATGTACATCTTTTTTACTGAGCAAAACGTTCAGCACCGGCGTAAGCGTAAGGGAAACAAATGCCGATATGAGCACCGCTCCCGCTACCACAATACCGAATTCGCGGAACAGTCTTCCTACAAATCCCTGTAAAAAAATGATTGGCAGGAATACCACTGCAAGCGTAATGGATGTGGCAATAACCGCGAAGTAGATTTCTTTTGATCCCTCGCGTGCGGCCCGCCATTTATCCATGCCGGCTTCCATTTTTTTATAGATGTTCTCTGTTACAACAATACCGTCATCCACCACAAGACCGGTTGCCAGCACAATGGCCAGGAGGGAAAGCACATTGATGGTGAAACCGGAAACATACATGATGAAGAAGGCGCCGATCAGTGAAACGGGGATATCAATTAAAGGACGGATAGCAATCAGCCAGTCGCGGAAGAACAGGTAAATGATAAGGATCACCAGCACAATGGCGATGATCAAAGTTTCTTCCACCTCGGCAATGGACCGTTTAATGAACTTGGTCTGGTCCATCGCAATATCCATCTTCACATCAGCAGGCATCTCTTTTTTAAGCTGCTCGTACCTTTTATAAAATTCATTGGATATGGCTACGTAATTGGTGCCTGGCTGCGGGATGATGGCCAGGGCGATCATGGGAATACCACTTTCCCTTAATTGTGATTCTTCGTTTTCCAGTCCCAGTTCTGCATAACCGATATCCTTGATGCTGATATCAGAACCGTTCACATTCTTGATGATGATGTTATTGAATTCCTCTTCCGTATTCAGTCTTCCGAATGTTCTTACGATCAGTTCCGTGGCATTGCCTGAAATTTTACCTGAAGGCAGTTCCACATTCTCGCGGTTCAATGCGATCTGCACATCGTTGGGAGTGAGGGAATACGCAGTAAGCTTTTGAGGGTCAAACCAGATGCGCATCGCATACCTTTTTTCACCCCATATCTGGATGGCGCTCACACCGGGAATAGTCTGGATCCTTTCTACCAGCACGTTATTGGCCCATTCGGAAATCTGCAACTGGTTGCGTGTATCACTCTGCACCGTCATGGAAAGAATGGCATCGGAACTGGCATCAGCTTTTGATACAACGGGAGGAGCTTCCAGGTCGTTCGGCAGGGAACGGGAGGCCTGGGATACTTTATCTCTCACATCATTGGCAGCAGCCTCCAGGTCTACGCTCAGTTCGAATTCCACATTGATATTGCTGGAACCCGAACTGCTCGATGAAGTGATGTTCTTGATACCGGCAATACCATTGATGGCTTTTTCGAGAGGTTCTGTGATCTGTGTTTCGATGATCTCGGGGTTGGCGCCTCCATAATTGGTGCGCACATTAATATTAGGAGGATCAATTGCAGGATAGTCCCTCACGCCGAGGAAGTTGAATCCGATGATACCAAAAACGATAATGAGAATGTTCAGTACAATGGCAAGTACCGGTCTCCTTAAACTGATCTCGGAAATATTCATACGTCCCCTAGCTTTTCTTGTTTGTTGTAACCTTATTCACTACCACTTTTGCATCCGGCCTGAGTCCCAGTAACCCGGTAATGATTACCGTATCTCCCGGGGTTAGTCCACTTGTAACCTGGATCATGGAAGAATCCCTTACACCGGTCTCCACTTCCACGAAATCTGCTTTGCCTCCATTTACCACGTACACTTTTTTTCCACGTGCCTGTGGTATGATGGCCTGTGTTGGCACCATGATAGCATTGTTGTCGGGTGAGAACATCAGTTTCACTTTGGCGAAGGCGCCAGGTACCAGGCCGTCTTCACCGCCTCTAACGCTGGCCCTTACAGTGAGGGCACGGTTGTCCTGGGAGATGCCTGATTCTGTGGCCATCACTGTTGCAGTATAGCCACCCTGCTGTCCTTCAACAGTAAAGTTGACGATCTGCCCTTTTTTGACCTGCGAAATGTATTTCTCAGGAATGTTGAAATCAATCCTTAATTCATTGGTCTTTTGAATGGTGGTTACAATGCTGGCCGGAGTAACATAAGCGCCTGTGCTGATCTCTTTCAATCCAAGCTTGCCACTGAATGGCGCACGGATCACGGTTCTGCCAATCTCGGTGTTTACAATATCCAGGTCAGCACGCAGGTTGCTTACATTGAGCCGGGTAACATCATAATCCTGTTTGCTGATACCGCCGATCTTCTGCAGGGCTTCATAACGCTCTTCCGTAGTTTTCGCAATCTGTAGTTGCACTTCAATCTTTCTTTTCTGCGCCTGCAGATCACCATCGTAAAGTTTGGCAAGTACAGCACCTTTTTGAACATAAGCGCCTTCTCTTACATTGAGCTGCGTAACACGGCCGGAAACTTCGGGATGGATTTCAGTGGATTCACCGGCTACGATGGTACCCGGTACTTCAATCGATTCCGCTACGGTTGTAGTTTGCACCAGGAATCCATCCACCCTGGCAGGAGGCCTTTGTTGTGCAGCCTGCCGCTGTTTAATAGCGGCTTCTTTCTTCCGGTCACTGTTGCACGAACTGAAAAGTACTATTGAAAAAACAGGTATTAGGAAAATAGGAGCGTATGTAAATTTCACTTGGCTGTATAATTGAGTTAAGAGCGTCAAAATTAGCCCCTTCTGAAGGAAATCGGTCTCTAAAAATAGAAGGGGACGGCTTATTAACATTTTTTAACCATAGAGCCGGATGAGCGGTAGAAATCAGGATTGACTGGTAACATGAAATGCCTGGCGGATCTTGTTGGCCTTATGCAAAAGGTCCTGTTTTTCCTGGCTCATGATGGTGATATGTCCCATCTTACGGCCTGGCTTGGTCTGGCGCTTGCCGTAAATATGCACAAAGGCATTATCAATGGCAAGCACTTCCTTCAACCCATCATACACAGGTGTGCCTGAATGTCCTTCTTCCCCGATGATATTCACCATCACCGAAGGCATGATGGCCCGGGTATTACCAAGTGGCAGATCAAGCATGATGCGCCAGAGCATATCAAACTGCGAACTGTAATGCGCTTCAATGGTATGATGACCGCTGTTATGTACACGTGGCGCGGTTTCATTCACATACACTTCATCATCGAAGTCTACAAAAAGTTCAACGGCGAAAAGTCCTGCTGAATTAAAATTTTTGACCACCGTTAGCGCTATGGCTTCAAGCTTCCATAAAACTTTTTCAGGAATGTCAGCCGGACATAACTGGTAGTCCAGCATGTTGAGGTCTTTGTTGAAAACCATTTCCACCGGGGGATAGAATGCAGTCTTTCCTTTCTGGTCAATGGCTATGATAACAGCGATCTCTTTTTTAATGCTGATCTTTTTTTCCAGCACGCTGTGTTCGTCAAAACCATCTTTTGCTGCATCCAGGTTTTCGATCACCTGCACGCCGCGGCCGTCATAGCCGCCCTCCGCGAGTTTTTGAACAGCGGGCAGCAGGTCCTGTTGCTGCGCGATCTCGTTTTTGGTATGAATGATAGCGAAGGGCGCCGTTGGTACCTGCTGCTCCGCGTAATATTGTTTTTGGAGCACTTTGTTTTTAATGATGCGGAGCACAGAAGGCTTCGGAAAGACCTTTACACCTTCGGACTCCAGTTTCTCCAGTGCATCTATGTTCACATGTTCGATCTCGATGGTAATCGCATCCAGGTTCTTTCCAAAATTGTAAACAGTATCGTAGTCGCGGATATCTCCCTTTACAAAAAAGCGGCAGAGATGTGCTGCGGGACAAGAATCATCATTTTCCAGGATATGAGTCTCCACTTCATAGTTGGCAGCTTCCTGTAATAACATTCTTCCTAACTGGCCGCCGCCGAGAATTCCAACCTTAAGCATTTGGCGAAGATATTGGAAAGGCTAAAGTAAAAATCAACCTGGAACCGGGAACAAGTTTATATATTATGGTCATGCAACAGGATATTATCGGTGCCCCAGCGTTTTTTCTGCCGGCAGATCTCTGAATAATTCCTGATCTGGTCCTTGACCCAGTGAGGCTTTTTATAGCCAATAAAATTGTGGGTTGCCGAGGCTTCATCGGTGGTAAATACAACGATGGTACCCAATCCGAAAAGGCGGTAAAAGAATGGCTCTTTGATAGTGGTATCCCTCACCCTGTACAATTCAGTTTCATTGGTAGTCTTATTCAGTATGCCTTCCGATACAATGATTCTTTCATCGGTGATAGTGAGTTTGGTGGTTTTTATTTCAAGCCATTTCCAGAAGCCATAGATAACAGGTATCACCAGGGCTATGAGGATAAGATTATTTCCGGCCAGCAAGGCAGCGGTGACGATACCACCCGCCAATAGTATGCATATAATAAAAGGAAGAAGATTCCTGACTTGTGAAGGACAGGTCTGGTGGATGATTTTCTCTGTTTCCATGATTAATTTTCTCTATTAAAATTAATGTGCAGCCCGCTATTCTCAAAAGCTTATTTGTTAAGCAAGTCTTGTTAAATTTGTGTCGTTGAAAAATGAACATCGGCCAGGCAACGTTCTGGTTATAACACTTCTCTAAAACGAATTTTATTATGCCGATTGCTACTTCCGAAAAACCTGCTGCTGACATCCAAACTGATTTTCTTCCGCTGCAGGGAACTGATTATGTTGAATTTTATGTGGGTAATGCCAAGCAGGCCGCCCATTATTATATGAGTGCCTTTGGTTTCCAGGCCCTGGCCTATGCAGGCCCGGAAACGGGGGTAAAGGACAAATGCAGTTATGTAGTGCGCCAGCATAAACTCACTTTTATGCTGACCACTCCCATCCGCGCCAATAATGAAATTGCTGACCATATCTATAAGCATGGTGATGGAGTAAAAGTGCTGGCGCTGATGGTAGATGATGCCACTGATGCCTGGGAGCAAACCACCAAAAGAGGCGCACGTTCCTATAAAAATCCGGAACGCCTGAAAGATGAAAATGGAGAAGTGGTGCTGAGTGGCATTCATACTTATGGAGACACAGTGCATTTATTTGTAGAAAGAAAAAATTATAAAGGAACTTTTATGCCCGGCTTCAGGGCCTGGAAGAACCCGCATTTTGCACCCACAGATACAGGCCTGATGTACGTGGACCATTGCGTGGGTAATGTCGGATGGAACCAGATGAATCCCTGGGTGAAGTTTTACGAGGAAGTGATGGGCTTCAGGAATATTCTTTCATTTGATGATGAAGATATCTCTACCGAGTATTCGGCACTCATGAGCAAGGTGATGAGCAATGGTAACGGTTATGTGAAATTCCCCATCAATGAACCGGCAGAAGGTAAAAAGAAATCGCAGGTGGAAGAATACCTCGAATTTTATGATGGTGAAGGCGTGCAGCACGTTGCCCTGGCCACTCAGGATATTGTAACAACAGTAAAAGACCTCATGAGCAGGGGCGTGGAATTTCTGAAAGTTCCAGGTACTTACTACGATGATCTGCTTGACAGGGTGGGACATATTGATGAAGACTTGGAACCCTTGAAGGAATTGGGTATTTTAGTTGACAGGGATAATGAAGGTTACCTCCTGCAATTGTTTTCCAAACCGGTGCAGGACAGGCCAACCCTGTTTTTCGAGATTATACAACGCAAAGGAGCCAAAAGTTTTGGCAAGGGAAATTTCAAGGCGCTATTCGAAGCCATAGAAAGAGAACAGGAGGCGAGGGGAAACTTATAGGGGCGGCTTTTTTCTCGTTTCGTTAGCATATTAATCCGGAATTTGCAATCTTATAAACTGGTCATTCAATGAAAAACCTTTCTCTAGCCTTTTTTATGATGCTGGTAACGGTCTCTGCAGCAGCGCAGGGCCCTTATGCTTCATTTGTTGATTTCCAGAAAGCCCTGCCCAGGCCGGGTGATGCACTCCGCAAAAAAGGAGATACACTTCAGAAACAATTCCAGGCCAAAGGGCTCCAGTGGCCTGCCAAATACCTCTACATCCGTTCTTTCAAATTTGATTCGCAACTGGAAGTATGGGTACGCAACAATACAAAAGAAGCATTCAAGCTTTTCAAAACTTATAAGGTCTGTGCCCTTGCCGGAACACTGGGTCCAAAAAGACTGGAAGGCGATTACCAGGTGCCCGAAGGTTTTTATTATATCAACGAGTTCAATCCACAGAGTAATTATTATTTATCGCTGGGATTGAATTATCCCAACCAGAGTGACAAGATCCTAAGCGATTCGTTAAAGCCCGGCGGTGATATCTATATTCATGGCAGTTGTGTAACGGTAGGCTGCATTCCGCTGACTGATGAATACATTGACGAACTCTATATTCTTGCGGCCTATGCAAAGAATGCAGGACAGGATTACATTCCCGTACATATTTACCCGATCCGGTACAGCAATAAAAAAAGCGTTGAATACTTTAACGGCCTTGCCAAGAATGATGCTTCACTAAAAAGGTTTGCCGACAACCTGAAGGATGTGTATGATCATTTTGAGCAGACCAAAAAACTGCCTGTGATCATGACCAATAAATCCGGTGAATATATTTTTGACGGACTGCATAAAAAATCCCTTGCCAGTGTGCCTGAAGAGAAACCCAAAAAAGCACCGGTAGTTCACAGGGTAAGGAACATCCCCGATATTGCTGAAGCCGTACACCAGTGGCCCACTTTCCCCGGAGGCGGAGATTCTTTTTTGAAATACCTTGAAAAGATGGGCAAAGCACTTGTCAGTTCCTTGCCGGAGGGAAAAACCAAGGCCAATATGGTCATTGAATTTATTGTGGACACAGATGGCGTTCCTACCAATTTCAAAGTGATCCAGGGTGTGGAAGCGGAATTTGATGACGAGGTCATTTCCGTATTGGAACAAATGCCCACCTGGCAACCAGCCATTCTCAATGAGAAACCGGTGGCAAAGAAGATCAGGCAGACTTTTGTGGTTGGGTGAGAGAAAGCCAATGGCTAATGGCCAATAGCCATTGGCCTTCGCTATTCCAAAACCACCTGCACCGTCTCCCTTGTCTGCTGTCGGAGCACGGTCTTTCTTTCCCCGCAAAGCTTTTTCAATATCTCATCATCGTAATGTCTTACCGTTAGCAGGGTGAGTCCTTTTTTCACGGTTACTTCAAAATGTTCTGAGGCTTGCAAAGCAAGATTTTCAACCTTTTCCGGATGGTCATCCACCACGCATAACAAACTGATGGCGGCATTCTGCGTAAGATTGGGTTTGAACTTGATCTGTTCAAAGATCCTGTACATCACCGAGGTGAGGCCTTCACTTACAAAAGAAAAATCCTTTGACTGTAATTGAACCAGCACCTGGTTCTCTTTATAAACAATGATGGGAGGAAGCTGGCTCACTGCTTTGTTGTGAATGACGGTGCCTTCCGCACCCGGATCCAGGAATGATTTCACCAGCAATGGTATGCCTTTGTTCTGAAGCGGTTTGATGGTTTTGGGATGAATAACCTGCGCACCGTAATAAGCCATCTCGATCACTTCCTGGTAATTGAGTTCCCTGATCCATTGGGTTTCTTTGTATTGTTTGGGATCAGCGTTCATTACGCCCTGCACGTCTTTCCAGATCACCTGGCTTTCGGCATCAAGCAGGTTTGCAAATACCGCGGCGGTATAATCTGAGCCTTCCCGGCCGAGGGTGGTACTTTCATTTTCATCGGTGGCTCCAATAAAACCCTGGGTCAGCACAATGGAAGTTTTGTTGAACAGCGGCAGAATATCTTCCTGCACTTTTTGATAAGTATAGGAGAAATCAATCCTGGCATCACGGAAATTATCATCGGTACGCAGAATGTCACGAACATCCACCCATTGGTTGCTGACGCCATTGGCATTGAGGTATTGGCTTACAATGGCGGTTGATAATAATTCACCCACACAAACTACCTGGTCATAATAATAGTCGAATGATTTAACGGGACGGTCGTGCAGCAGCCATTCCACCTCTGTAAAAAAATCAATCAGCGTTGAAGCATCGCCGGATCCAAGTTCTGATTGAATGTTGAGATGATCTTTTTTAACCTGTTCAAAAAGGCTCAAAGCTGTAACCTGGTCACCTTTGAAGAAAGCCTCCACCACTTTTTCCAGTGCATTGGTGGTCTTGCCCATGGCAGAGATCACGATAAGCAAGGGTTGCTCTTTGTATTGCTTCAATATTTCACCCACCTTCCTGATCCGCTCAGCCGTACTGACCGATGCCCCCCCGAATTTGAACACTTTCATAGCCGGCAAAGATAAGGGACGGATCTTGCGGTGGAGAAGGTCTCCCTGCCAGCCGGGTTCGAATGTTTTGATGATGGAGAAAAGCTGGATTCCTGTTGAAGTAAGGCAGGGAACTAAATAATATATTTATGATATGAAATATATCTGCCTGTTTTTATTATGCGGCCTGCTGGCCTGTAATGATTCTGCAAAAAGCGATACGGGTACTACTGACAGCAGTGAAGTTGAAAATAAAACTGATTCGCAATCAGCATCTCCTGTTACCACTGAAAAGCCTGTACCAACACTGGAGCCTGACAGTACCAAAACATATAATAATGTGCGGTTCAGGAATGTAAAAGCAACCCGGCTGGAAGGGAACCGGTTCCGCATCACGGGAGAGGGACAGATTTTCGAGGCAAGCTTCGGATGGGTGATCGAGGATGGACATAAGGAACTGGGTGAGGGCTTTGCTACTACAGATGCCGGCGCACCAGCCTGGGGTAAATTCAGTTTCGAGGTTAAAGCTGAAAAGGAAAGGCCTAATTCCACCCTGCACCTGGTATTATTTGAAACCAGTATGAAAGATGGAAGCCGACAGCATGAACTTCCCATCCGCTTGTATTGATTTTGTTTTGAATGTGAACATTTAAGCACTAGATTTATTCATGATCCGCATTTGCATATTCTTCTACTTGTTTTTTAATGCTGCAATAATTCATGCCCAGAAAGCTGAAGCTGCCCTGGCTGATCTTGAAAAGAATTATCCCCGGGAAAAACTCAGTCTCGCCCTCAACAAAGATGCTTATGTAGCAGGGGAGATCATGTACTTTAAGGCCATCATTTTTTCCGGCGCTTCACCTTCACTCATCTCCACCAATCTTTATGTAGAGCTGTACAACGAAAAAAAAGAATTGCTGGATTCCACATCAGTGCCGCTGGTGCAATCCATGGGCGAAGGAAGCTTCAGCCTGTCGAAAAAATATGATGAAGGAAATTATTTTATCAGGGCCTATACTAAGTGGATGTTGAATTTTGATGACTCACCGGAATACCTCATCGATTTCCAGTTATTCAATCCCTCCTCACCATTGGCCCTCCAGTTGAAGCCGGTGAAATGGAATGCTTCGGTACACCCGGAGTCGGGCACCCTGCTGGCCGCACATGTGAACCAGGTTGCCGTGCGACTGCATGCAGAAGGCCGGCTTCCCACACAGTTCCGCGGATGGCTAAAGGAAAAAGATGCCAGTGAAAAACTTTTGAATTTTCAATCACTGAATCCGCAAGTGGCTGCTTTCTGTTTCACGCCCTTAGCCGGGAAGATGTATGAATTGCATATAGAGGATGATGAGGGCAATGAACAAAAAATAATTCTTCAACCGGTTTTAAAAGGTGTTGTACTGAAGGCAGCACAAATCAAAAACAGGGTAGAGGTGAATATGGTTTTCGAAGGGATTCCTGGTGGGGGCAGGGGTTATAAGCTACTCGGACAAATGGATGGAACACTGGTGTATAGCGCTGTGATAGGAAAGTCAGATCCATTGATCAGGACATCCATACAGGCTGGCACTTTGTTGAACGGGATCATGCACCTCACCGTATTTGACGGCAATGAAAACCCGGTAGCGGAAAGGTTGCTGATGATCCGGACCGATTCCCTTGAAGCGCCCCGCATCAATCATGCTCCAGGAGGTTCGGCGAAACGGGCTTTCAATCCATGGGAGATAGAGGTGGACACATCCCAGTATATTAGCTATGCGGTGTCGGTAACTGATGCTGCGATCTCTGCACCCGCTAAAAGCAATTTTCTCAGCGATCTGTGGCTGGCTGATCTTTCCCGGGAAGTATATGCACCCGGGTGGTATTTCAGCAGTGATGATCCAAACAGGTATGCCGCACTTGATGCCCTGCTGATGACAGAAAATTTGAAACGGTTTGAGTGGTTATCGTTAATGCAGGGCAAACGGCCGGTGTTGAAATATCAACCGGAACAATATCTTACCTTTTTAGGGGCTGCAAGCAAAGGGAAAAAGCCACTGGTCAATGAAATGCTGGTGCTATTATTTAGGTTCAGAAATTCTACTTCACAGGCGGCGGAGGTAAAAACAGATCCAACCGGCGCTTTTCTCGTTAGCAATGTTGACTTCTTTGATTCGGTTCAGGTCTTTCATCTTACTAAATCAAGAGTTTTTTCCACAGATATCAAACTTGATTTTATACTGGTGAACCAGCATTTCCCATTGAAAGGTAATTTCCCGGCAACCATCTATACTCTTGGAGAGCGTAAAGGAAAATTGCCAGCCATGGCAAGGAACGCCCTGCAACATCTCAGGAACCTGGAAACTCTCAGCCAGAAATATAAACAGATGGAAGAGGTGCGCATTGAGACAAGGGCCAAATCTCAAAAACAAAAACTGAATGATAATTTAAGCTCTGCTCTTTTCCAAACTGAAAATGAAGTTTTATTTGATTTTGTAAATGAAGAGCAACTTGCCACCAGTTACTCACACATATTTGATTGGCTGGATGGAAGAGTAGCAGGTCTTTCATTTTTGATTTCAGAAGATGGGCATAACCCAACCACATCCAATACAATTGTACCACAAACATATATCCCCGGCCAGAGAATACCGATCATGAGAGATGGTCAACCTGCCATTTTCTTAGATGAAGTTCCAGTTGATGTTTCAGCAATTTATACCTTACCCATAAGTGACATTGCCATGGTTAAAGTGATTAAGGGTTATTTTTTGGGTGGCAACAGCGGGGGCGGCGGCAGTGGTGCTATTGCCATCTATACTAAGAAGGCAACGTTTTCCGGTGGCAGCAGCCGGAAAGCAGTACCGCTGGCCATACTGCCCGGCTATAAACCAGTTCCTGCATTTTTTAGTCCCGACTACCGCGATGAGGTTTCCTCTTCCTTACAGTCTGATACAAGAACAGAACTGTTCTGGTCACCCAGCCTCCAGCCCGATGAACAGGGCAGGCTCCGGTTCTCTTTCTTCAACAATGATGTGAGCCAGGGGTTCAGGATAGTGGTAGTGGGATATACAAAATTCGGAAAGCCGGTTTATTATGAGAAAGTTGTTGGAAGATAATTTTTCCTGGCGCCTTCTTTCCTGTTGATAATATAGCCGAATTGAAAGAGAGGGGAAAGAAGAAATTGGTAAATCCTGCTTATAAAAAAAACGGCCGGAATAGAAACTCGCCTTCCGCGCCGGTAAAGAAGCCACTGATGCTGTACGCGCAGCGGCAAGAGATTGGCTTGGCGATTTGTAATAAGCCAATGGCCGTTGGCCAACAGCCATAGGCCATCGGCTCGCAGTCCGCAGCTATAAGCTCACAGCTATAACCCTTACATTTGCCATTCTAAATACGATTGCATGACAGCTATTAACCGGCACATTTCAACCCTTGATGAATTTACCATACAGCAGTTAAGAAATTTTCCCCAGGCTACAGGTGAACTGAGTAGTCTTTTAAGAGATATCGGCCTTGCCGCCAAAAGAGTGAACGTGGAGGTGAATAAAGCAGGCCTGGTGGATATTTTAGGCGATGCGGGTTCCGTGAATGTGCAGGGTGAGGATGTAAAAAAACTGGATGTGTTTGCCAACAACCAGTTCATGGGTGTATTGCAGCACGGGATCAGTTGCGCGGGCATCGCCAGTGAAGAACTGGATGAATTTGTAGCCTTTGATGACGAGGTGAGTAAAAAATCAAAGTACATCTGCATGTTTGATCCGCTGGACGGCAGCGGCAATATTGATGTGAATGTTTCCATTGGTACCATCTTCAGTATTTACAGGAGAGTGTCGGACAGGGGAACTCCGGTGATCATGGAAGATTTCTTGCAAAAAGGCCGTAACCAGGTAGCCGCAGGGTACGTGGTTTATGGTTCATCAACCATGCTGGTATATGCCACACGCCGTGGGGTGAACGGGTTTACGCTGGATCCTTCCATTGGTGAATTTTGCCTGAGCCACCCGGATATTAAATGCCCGGATACCGGTAAGATCTATTCCGTAAACCATGGCAATTTTTTCCAGTACACAGATGAAGTGCGTGAGTACATCACATTATGCCAGCACAAGAATAAAGACAATGGCGGGCCTTATACCCAGCGTTATATCGGCAGTATGGTGGCTGATGTGCACCGCAACCTCATTAAAGGTGGCATTTTCATGTATCCTGGTACCATAGACAAGCCCAAGGGCAAACTCCGTCTGCTATATGAGTGCAATCCTTTTTCCTTCATCATGGAAGTAGCGGGAGGAAAAGCAACCGATGGTAAAAGATCTATCCTGGATATTGTACCAACGGAGCTGCACC
>JAEYUA010000118.1 GCA_023433755.1 Bacteroidota bacterium
GTCAGGGCCAGGTTGACCGTAAATGCTGAAACTTTTTTAAGTGCCCGGATATAAAGAAAAAAGGTCAGGATGGTGCAGACCCAGCTCAGCACCAGCAGCCAGATCCAGTCCATGGTGGTGGGAACAGACCATCCACCAGGAAAAAAATAAAGGAAGGCCGGCAATAAAAAAGTTAGGCCAAGAAATCCACCGCTTAACTGGTAGAGCGTGATCTGGTCGGGCCGGTACTGGTCAACAATCTTTTTATTGAGAACGGAAACCAGTACAGTGAGCAGGGCGGATAATAATCCTACAATGATGCCCGTGGAAAATTCAAGGTGGGTATTATAAATGACCAGGATACCTGCAATGGCAAACAGGCCAAGAAAGATCTCTGCCGGGTCAAATTTTTTTCTCAATACCAATGGTTCGAGAAGGGCTGCCAGCAATGCTGTTGTTGACAGGCAGGTTAGCGCTATGGTAACATTCGCCAGCTTGATACTTGCATAAAAACAAACCCAGTGAAGCGCAAGTATGGTACCGATCAAAGAAATTTTAATAATGGCCGGCCAGGGCATCCTTTTGGGTTTCCCCTGGATGATGTATAAGACCCATAACGAAATCATGGTGATGAGCAGGCGCCACCATACCAGCATGGTGGAATCAAGACTGATGGCCCGCCCGAGAACGCCGGTAAATCCCCAGAGAAAAACGGCCGCGTTGAGCTGGATAAGCGCTCTTTTCATGATCAGGATTTACAGGATTTTCAAGATTTGCAGGATGAGGGTAAGAAAGAGAAACAGAAACAGAGCGGAGTGCGCTCTTCGCTCTGTTTCTCCGCACTGTTTCTGTTACTCCTCCGCAACCGTATCCATCTTCTTCACTCTTCTCCTGTAATTGGTGAAGAAGCTGTACCAGCGCAATTGCAGAACACCAAGAATTCCTTCCTTTACAATACCGCGGTTCATTTTGGATTCACCAAACTGCCGGTCCTCAAAATGGATCGGTACTTCCTTCAATTTGAATCCCAGTTTCCAGGCTGCGAATTTCATTTCAATCTGGAAGGCATAACCAACAAAATGGATCTCATCAAGGTTGATGGTTTCCAGAACTTCTTTTTTATAACACATAAAACCAGCCGTTTGGTCGGCAACAGGCATCCACAGGATCATCCTGGTATACAGCGAACCACCCTTGGATAATAAAATGCGGTTGCGGGGCCAGTTCTTAATGCCACCACCCTTCACATACCTTGACCCGATGGCAAGATCAGCACCTTCTTCTTTGCAAGCATAATAAAGCCTGGGAAGGTCAGCGGGGTTATGGGAGAAATCAGCATCCATTTCAAAAATGTAAGCATACCCTTTGGCGATGGCCCATTTGAAACCGTGGATATATGCTGTGCCCAGTCCAAGCTTGCCTTTTCTTTCTTCCAGGAATACGGTATTGTTGAACGAAGGCTGTAAGGACCTGACCAGATCAGCCGTACCATCAGGTGAATTATCATCTATAACGAGTACATGAAAATCCTGCTGCAGGTCGTACACCGCCTGGAGGATGGAGGCAATATTCTCCCTTTCATTATAGGTTGGTATGATCACTAGTTTCTCCAACCCGCCTAGAATTTTTTCAACATGTTTTTTGTGTAGATCTCCGTCAGTTTCTGCTTGGTGTTCATGGGGAATTCACCTTTCATCATCCAGTCATAATACTGCGGTTCAGCCTTGAGCACATCTGAAACGGGGCGTCCCTTGTGCTTGCCGAAATTGAATACTTCAACTCCTTTATCATCATATACAAAACGACGTGCGAAATCAATGATCGAATCATCCCCCACCACCTTCAAGATGCTGTCAATATTATTTCCCAGTTGAGGATAACGTTCCAGTTGGGCATACAGAATTTCAGCGGTCGCGGCAGCATCCACTTCAGCGCCATGAGCCCCATCGAGGTTCTTCTGGCAATAGAATTTATATGCGGCTGATAAGGTGCGCTGCTCCATCTGGTGAAAGATTTTCTGCACATCCACCACCTTGCGGTTCTTCATATCAAATTCCACTTCTGCACGGAGAAATTCTTCAATGAGCATGGGTATATCCAGGCGGTAGGCATTATAACAGGCAAGGTCACAACCATCAAGGGATTGTTTGATCTCCTGCGCCACCTGCTTAAACACCGGTGCGTCCTTCACCATTTCATCCGTAATGCCATGAATATCGGTAATTGCGGCGGGTATAGGCATCTGCGGATTGATGATCTTTCTTTTGACCGTGCGGTTACCATCGGGCAATGTCTTGATGATCGCGATCTCTACAATGCGGTCAACCGATACATTGGAGCCGGTAGCTTCGATATCAATAAAGGCCAGCGGTTTTTTTAATTGTAACATTATTTTTCAGGGGATTCTTAAAGGCGGTAAAGGTAAAGTTTTGTGTTGTTCAGGAATGATTTTACGTAACCGGTTGAATAATTCTTTTAGCGAAGGCTTCTATGTCAAGTCCATCATAATTTCCGGAACTCATAAAAACCATAACCGCATCATTGAAATCGCGTTGGTTAAGCCATTCCTCCAGTGCCTGCCGTTCATTGATCACTTCAAGGTTCCTTTTGTTGAAACCACTCTTTACAGCAGCCGGATCAAGCGGGGGCATCCGTTTTAATTCCAGGGCATAACGGCTGTAAAAAACACAGGCTTCATCAGCAGCTTCAAGGGCGCCCTTATATTCTTTCATAAATGCCTCGTTAAGGCTGCTGAATGTATGCAGTTCCAGCGCGGTGATTATGCGTCGTTTGGGAAACTGTTGCCTCACCGCTTCAATAGTGGCTTTTACTTTTGATGGGGCATGGGCAAAATCGCGGTAGCACACCATTCTTTCATTTTTCGCCAACACCTCCAGCCTTTTAGCGGCGCCAGTAAATGAACTGATAGCCCTGGTAAAATCGGCAGCATTGATCCCGGAAAGACGGCAAACGATCCAGGCTGCATTCAGGTTAAGGAGGTTATGATCTCCAAAAACTTTCAGGGAGGCAAATGATCCTTCGATACTAACGGTAGTCTCCCCTTCCTTAATGGTATGCCCGGGCACCTGGTAAGGATGATACTGTATGTCGGGTCTTCCATGGCGGTGCACCAATTCCTTCAAAATTGGATCTGTTTCGTTAAATACAAGGTGACCGTCTTTTTCGATCCGGTCTATAAATATTCTGAATTGTTCCAGGTAATTATCAAAAGTGGGAAATACATTGATATGATCCCAGGCGATACCGGTGAGTACGGCAATATGCGGGTATAGGAAATGAAATTTAGGTTTTCGCTCAATAGCACTGGCGGGATATTCATCTCCCTCGCAAACGATCATAGGTGCATCGGTGATATTGACGGACTGGTCAAAACCCTGGAGACGGGCACCTACCAGGTAGTCGAATTTTTTCCCCGTTTCCTTCATCACATGCATGATCATGGCCGTGGTAGTGGTTTTTCCATGACTGCCACCCACCACTACCCTGGTTTTATCCTTGCTTTCCTGGTAAATATATTCCGGGAAAGAATATACCGGCAGTCCGAGTTCCAGCGCTTTGGCCAGTTCCGGGTTGTCTTGTTTGGCATGCATGCCCAGTATCACTGCGTCAAGGGAAGAATTGAGGTTTGATGGATCCCATCCAATACTGGTGGGGAGAATTCCCTCTTTTTCCAGGTTGGTACGGGCAGGTTCAAAAATCTCATCGTCGCTTCCGGTGACCTGGTAACCTTTTCTTTTTAAAGCGATAGCAAGCTGGTGCATTACACTTCCGCCGATGGATATAAAATGGATTTTCATGGTATAGCAAAGTTTTTAAAATAAATGGAATGATCTTGGTATCTGGTAACCAGTGGGTAAGCCATATTTGAAAGTAAAACAGGACATGGGTGATTAGCAAATGAGAAATTCGTGTTTATCTTTGCGGGTAATATCCGGCAAAATAAGCCGTTTTAATCCAAACATGTTTTATATGAAAAACAAAACATTTTATTGTACCCTGCTGATCCTGACCGCTTTCATCTTTGCTTCCTGTTCCGGCTCGCGCCAGGGATATGGAAATCACCGCAAAGGATACGGTTGTCCCGCCACAGTCTCCATCCAGCCAACTGCAGAGAAAGACAAGGTTTAGATTTTTTCACGAAAATTTGGTGAGTATGCATTGGATTCATCTCAACGATGAAACACAGTTGGAACAAATTTTATCAAAGTCCCAGGGCAAGCCCCAGGTTATCTTTAAACACAGCACCCGTTGTTCTATCAGTGCCGTGGCCCTGCAACGCCTTCAGCGCGGTGCCCAGCCCATGGATATCGATTTTTATTTTGTGGACCTGATTGCCTATCGTCCCATCTCCAATAAAATCGCGGAGCTCTTCAAAGTTCCACATGAGTCGCCCCAGATCCTGGTGATCAGGGATGGCAAATGTGTGTACGATGAAAGCCATATGGGCATATCGATGAATGAGATTGTGGATCATGCGTATGCTGCTTGAGGGCAGCTACTAGCTGCTAGCTTCTAGCTGCTAGTAGCTAAATAGCCTTAGATTTGCCATTCTTAACCAAATCATTCATCAATTATGGTACGTAATGCAACTGCCGTATGGAACGGCTCCGGAAAAGAAGGTAAAGGCCATCTTACAACAGGTAGTGGAGTTCTCAGCAACACATCTTATAATTTCAGGCAGCGTTTTGAAAACGACCCGGGCACCAATCCCGAGGAATTAGTAGCGGCCGCTCATGCCGGTTGTTTTACCATGAAGCTCAGTTTTGTACTGGGTGAAGCAGGTTTTACGCCTGACAACCTGGAAACAAAATGCGAGATCACTTTCGAAGGCGGCGCCATCACCAAATCACATCTCATTGTAAAAGGAAATGTGCCCGGTATCAGCAAGGAAAAGTTTGATGAAGCTGTAAAAAATGCCGAGCAAAATTGCCCGATCTCCAAATTATTAAATACGGAAATCAGCTCCGAAGCAACGCTTGGCTGATCCTCATTAATTAATTGTAATACATCAGAAAGCCGCAGACCTGCGGCTTTTTTTTGCGCTTCCGCTTTAAGGTCTGCTCCACATATTACAAGAGGATTTCACATTTGGTAGAATTACCAACGCCTGCCCCGTATTCTTTCCATCCGTAGTGTATGCTTTTTACGAAAACCTAAGTAAATACCATAAAGTTAAAATAGGGCAATATTGCAATTGACCCGCACTGTTAGTGCGGTTACCTTTGTTGCAGAAGTTGATTGATACGATATCAATCGTTCCAATATCCAGAAAACCAAAACCAATATCCAGAGAAAAGCTAAACGTCCAAAAAAACATTATCCAAATCCTAAAGATCAACCAAAACGAGATCCAATATCAGTCAACTTCTATTTTTAGTTCTTTTAATAATCCTTATCCATTATCCGTTAGAAAGCCCGTTTTAAATCCGTACCGTCCTGATGAAAACTATGATCCTATCCTTTGCAAGACTAAAGGCGTCCGTTCTCCGATGAAAAAGAAACCAAGACTAAGTCGCCTTAAATAATTAAGCCTCTCCTTTTGGAGGGGCTTTTTTTGGCTAATAGCCAATAGCCATTAGCCATTGGCTTATTTTTATCTCCATGATCAGTTATAATCCCAAAGACTGGGTCCGTTTTATCTTCAACTTCCACCGGGCCGATACAGTTAGAAAGTTAATGCCTCTCATGATTGTTATGGGATTTTTTTCCTGGGGCATCGCCTGGCTGGAAATGGACTATTTGAAATTGAGCCAGAACAATAATGTAAAAAATCTCTCCCTGCTCCATACCCTGCTGGGTTTTGCCATTTCCATGCTGCTGGTGTTCCGTACCAACACTGCTTATGACCGCTGGTGGGAAGGAAGAAAATTATGGGGGCAGTTGGTTAATACCAGCCGCAACCTTTCCATAAAAATGAACAGTATGCTGCCGATTGATGATGAAAAGAACCGGCAGTTTTTCATTTTTATCATTCCGCGCTTCGCGGAAGAACTGAAGAATCATTTGCTGATGGAAGAAACCAGGCTGGCGCTGGATTCTGCACCCCACCCCGAGATCCCTGATTTTGATCATACCAAACACCGCCCCAACAAGGTGGCCAGCCTGATCATGAACCGCATCCACCTGTTATACAAGCAGGGCACCATCAATGCCGAACAAATGCTAATCCTGAATAATGAAATCACTTCCTTCCTTGATATCTGCGGCGCCTGTGAAAGGATCAAAAACACACCCATACCTTACAGTTATAGCTCTTTCATCAAAAAATTTATTTTCTTTTATATCATCACACTGCCGGTAGGCTATGTTTTCAACCTTGGCTACTGGGTGGTGCCAGTAGTTGTTTTTGTTTTCTATGTTCTCGCTTCACTTGAGATTATTGCAGAAGAAGTGGAAGATCCTTTTGGCAATGACACCAACGACCTTCCACTTCTAAGGCTTACGGAAAAGATTAAGGATGATGTGAAAGAAATTCTAAGTTAAAGCCATTGGCCATTGGCTATTAGCTAGTGGCCTGATGCCCTTACAAATTCACCATTTTATCCTTCGGATACTTCACACTATACGCCACCCTGATCTTTTTCACTTCACCGGGTGCCAGCTCCAGCTTCCAGGTGAGCACACCTATGTCCTTGTTATTGCTGCCACCGCCATCTTCCAGCAGTTCCACTTCTATGTCCTTATTGGTTGAAAGTGGGTACTGGTCTTTTAGAATCATCCGGACAGCATCCTTTTTATTATTCTTCACGGTGAGTTCATAAGTGAACTTCTGGAGTTTGTTGCTTCCCATAAATTTCACACTACTGTAATCCATCATCTTTTCCTTCTTCACCACCACTCTCCTGTCGCGGCCCAGTGTAAGATTTAGCGTATCAAAAGTAGATGCAGGATCAATGAATGATTTACCTACATAAGTGCCTTCGAAAATGATATTGGCATCACCGGGTAAAAGGTTGAGTTTTTCCCAGTCAGCCACTTCTGCCAGCAGGTAAGCATCCTTATCCATTTTAGGAACAGCATAATATTTATAGAGTGCAGGCACAGCATATTCTTTGAGTGTAGCCGTCTGCTCTTTGCCATTGGTAGGCACATCATAAGGCAATTCAATATCGAAACTTACATTCAGCTCGTTGTCAGTAACGGAAACATAATCTTCCAGTCCATCTTTGAGTGTAACCACTACTACTCCATTGGCTGCCCTTGAACCATAAATGGATGTAGCTGCGGCATCTTTGAGCACTGTTGTGCTTTTAATGGCAGAAGGATCAATACTGGAAAAATCTTCGAAACTCATAATGGCTCCATTGACTACATATAGCGGCTGGCTGCTACCGCTAATGGATAAAGTACCCCTAATTTTTACCTGATTATCCAGGGTAATTCCTGCTGCACGGCCTGCCAGGGATTCATCAAAACTTTGTATCCTGTTTCTTGCCATGCTTCTTTCTATCACCTGCACCGGATTGATATAACTGAGGAACCAGGATTTTAAAACAGGAGCATTACCCCATTGAGTGGGATAGGAAGTGGAAAGGGAGAGTTTTACTTTTTTCCAGTTGATACCTGTTGTCTGTGCCACCTTAGCCTTATAAACCAGTTTGAGTGGTGAATTGATATTGTCAACCCTAACATCATAATAAGGGCTCCACCAGGCATTGGGGGTAAGGTAAGAGATTACAAAATCATATTTTCCCGCACTGGCCACCGATAGCTGCAGTCTCAATTGACCTGCATTCCTGTTGTTCTTATTTTCTTCTTCTTTTACCTGGCTGCGGATGCTGATCAGTTTTTCATTCAGCTTTTTATGTTTTTCCCTGGCCTGCTGCAAATCCATTTGCAGTTCGTTGGATTTATTTTTATAGTAATCCATCAACTTCACCAGTTCTGCCACACTCAACCCGGTTTGTTCTCCTTTGATACTACGGTTCGCTTTCAACACTTCAAGCAGGTCGGTGGTTGTAGTAATTTGAACCTGCACCTTATCTATTTCTGACTGCACCCTGCCTGCTGAATCTTTCAGCAGTTCTATCCGCCTGCTCACCTCCGGGGCTACCATATAATCAGTTCCGAATTCAATTCCCATCAGGGTAACGGCTGCAGCACAATTCACCTGCACACTATTGATGTCAATGGCATTACTGATGTTCTGGATCACCAGTTCCTGGTTGCCCGGCGCCAGTTGAACCGTACTGTTATGGATCAATTCAGCACCTGTACGGTAAACGGTTACTGATTTCAGGCTGGAAGGGGTCACAAGGGGATTGTCTGCTGCTTTTGAAGCCAGGGACAAAACCATCAAAAGCAAGAGAACAGTGGATTTGAGCTGCATATCTGGAATATTTTCCACAGGATGCGGGAATCCCAGGAATTACACAAAGCAGAAAAGCATTTTTTAAATGGTACGAAAATGGATACTTTAGGGAAAACTAGAAAACATGGATGTTATAATTCAATCGCTGGGATTTAAAGCCGGGGAAGAACTGGAAAACTATGTAAGGGAAAAACTGGGTAAACTTAACCCTAACGATCATATCGTAAGAGCAAACGTTACTTTATTCCTGGGACCAGAACGTGAAACGCAGAACACCTATTGCGAGATCAGGCTGGAAGTTCCGGGCAATGATCATTTCATTAAGGAAAGCAGCCCCGAATTCGAGCAATCCATTGACGCGGCTGTGAATAAACTGCAGCAAATGATCCGCAAGCAAAAAGAAAAACAACTGGATCAGTGGCAGGCGGGAAGGAATGATGCCTGATTTGGAAGGCTGTTGGCTTATAGCCATTGGCCAATGGCCATAGACCGACAGCCTCCGAACAGGACTTTGTGCAGGTGAGGGATTGTATTCCGTCAATCCGTAATCGCTGCTCAATTTATTAATTAGAGCCCCATGATTATTAGCCTGGCATTATCGCCAAGCTGAAACCGTTGCTGATGCTTGCAAATAGCTGAAGTAACAGCGCCTTGCCTCACTTCACAAAATCCCATATTGTACCTTCGCCTTAATCACTAGTGTTTAATGATTGAATGATATTTTTGAGGGTTTTATCATCTACATTTTCAAACTCTGACTTGTCATAAATTGTCAACAAATAAATCTCTTTATTGTCTTTCACTACGTAAGTGATCACTCGTCCACCTCCGCTTTTTCCTTTCCCTTTGCTTTTAATGGCAAGTCTGATTTTGTAAGTATCATTACCCAGCGGCGTTCCTGTCTCCGGCGCACTGGATAAAGTATCATTCAGCTCTGTCAACTCCTCTTTTAAGGATGGATATTTTTTAGAAAGTCTCTTTGCTTCTTTTTTGAACTTGTCGGAGGGAATAACACTAAAGCTCATTCAGGAAGTCGTTAAGTGTTTGTTTAGGTCCTTTTTGCTTTTTGATAACAGCAACCTGGTCAAAAGCTTCTTTGAGGTCTGAACGAAGTTTCAGTGCTTGCTCGTACTTTTTGAGCTTATTGAGCACTTTCTCCCACTCCGACAAAGGCAACTGAACCGCTTGGGTGTTGCCGTTTATGTCATTCACGTATTGCAGTGCAATTTTCATTTCTCAAATTTACAGCTTTTAACCAGATGGCAGGCTGCTTAAAGGTGACGTACAATATTGACATTTAAACCTCTATTTTTGCTCCATGTCCCTCCTTGTATCCTCCCTCAATTCCGGCAGCAATGGAAATTGCTTTTACATAGGCAATCAAAATGAAGCGGTACTGGTGGATGCGGGCATATCCTGCCGCGAAATCGAAAAACGAATGAAAAGGCTGGGCCTGAAAGTGCAGAACCTTAAAGCAATTTTTGTATCTCACGAACATTCAGATCATACCAGGGGTATTCATTCCCTCGTAAAAAAATTCCATCTACCTGTTTATATTACGCCTCCTACGGCAAGCAATGGAAGGTTGTACCTTGACAATGGTTATAAACGATCTTTCACAGCCTATGAACCGGTGCAGATCGGAGGTCTCACCATCACAGCTTTTCCAAAATTTCATGACGCCTGCGATCCTTACAGTTTTATTGTTAGCAGCCCGGAAGTGAAAGTGGGTGTATTCACAGATATCGGCATTCCCTGCAGTCATGTGGTGAAACATTTCAGCCAGTGCCACGCTGCTTTTTTGGAAGCCAATTATGATGAAGAAATGCTGGAAAAAGGAAACTATCCTTATCATCTTAAAAAAAGGATCCGCGGCGATCATGGTCACCTGAGCAATGCGCAGGCACTTGAGCTTTTCAAAAAATTCAGGCCTTCCCACATGACCCACCTGTTCCTTTCCCATCTTTCCAAAAACAATAACTGCCCTGTTTTGGTAAAAAATTTATTCGACAGCCATGCCAATGGTGTTGAAATGGTGATTGCTTCCCGTTTTGAAGAAACGAATGTCTATCACATCAGCGCAAATCCTAAAAAAATGGCCGGACCTCCCATTCAGGCTGCCCGGCCACAACTGGAACTGGCTTTTGATTAACCAGTTTATAAGGCTTTGAGCGCTTCAATCCTGTCCCAGCGGTTTCTTAATGCCTGGTTGGACAGGGCAAGGAATTCATCCGCTCTTTCCGGCTGTGTATTCTTAATGGTTGCGAAACGGTTTTCTTTATACAGGAACTGATCCAGTTCTACAGAAGGATTCTTGCTGTCCAGCACAAACCGCTGTCCTTTTTCTTTCAAAGGATGATAGCGGAACAAGGGCCAATAGCCTGTTTTCACTGCCATGCTTTGCTGTTCCAGTCCATATGCCATCTCGTAGCCGTGCGCAATACAATGACTGTAGGCAATGATGATGGAAGGACCAGGGAAGGCTTCCGCTTCAATAATGGTTTTCAATGCATGCACATCATTGGCGCCCATGGCGATCTGCGCCACATAAGCAGTACCATGCGCGATAGCCTGCATAGCCAGGTCTTTTTTACCGGTTGTTTTTCCTTTTATTGAAAACTTGGCACTGGCACCCAGTGGTGTGGATTTGGATTTTTGTCCGCCTGTATTGGAATACACTTCCGTATCCAGCACCAGGATATTGATGTTCTCTCCTGTTGACAAAACATGATCCAGCCCGCTGAAACCAATGTCATAAGCCCAGCCGTCTCCGCCAATGATCCACATAGATTTTTTCTGAAGGAAGTCCGCAACATTCAATAACTGCATAGCCAGCGGCGTATCCATTTCTCTCAACCTTCTCTTCAGCTCATTCACATTTCTTTTCTGTTCGATCACTTCTGCTTCCACTGTTTCTTCATTATTGAGAATTTTCAATGCCAGGTCCTCTCCTGCTTCATTCATCAACCTGCCGAGAAGTGTTCTTGCATACAACCCTTTCTGATCATTGGCGAGTTTGATGCCCAGCCCGAATTCAGCATTGTCCTCGAAAAGTGAGTTAGCCCATGCCGGACCGCAACCCTCGCTGTTCTGCGACCAGGGTGTGGTGGGCAGGTTGCCTCCAAAAATTGATGAACATCCTGTAGCATTAGCTACCAGCATCCTGTCACCAAACAATTGCGTGAGCAGCTTGATATAAGGTGTTTCACCGCATCCGCTGCAGGCACCTGAAAATTCGAACAAAGGCTCGAGCAACTGGGAACCTTTTACGGTAGCGCGGTTCACTCTTGTACGGTCAATATCGGGCAGGGTAAGGAAGAAATCCCAGTTCTGCTTCTCCATTTCTTTCAGGCTGATCGTCTCCTGCATATTGATGGCCTTGTGACCTGGTTCTGTTTTGCTTTCTATCGGGCATACTTCATAACAGAGATTGCAGCCGGTACAGTCTTCCACGGATACCTGCAAAGTATAGGATTCACTGTCGCGGAAAAATTCCTTACCAATTGGCGCCGTATGCTTGAAGAAATCAGGCGCATCTTTCAATAGTTCGCTGTTGTAAACCTTAGGCCTGATGGCGGCATGCGGACAAACAAAAAAGCATTTGGCGCATTGAGAGCAAAGTTGCGGATCCCACACGGGAGCCTTTTCGCCAATACTTCGTTTTTCATATTTGGTAGTGGCTGAAGGATAAGTGCCATCAGCAGGGAATGCACTGACAGGCAATTCATCACCGCCACCTGAAATGATCTTTCCTATTACATTCCTCACAAAATCCTGCGCATGCTCAATGGGAAGAGATGGTACGGGACGTTCGATGATTTCCATCGCTCTGTAATCGATCTCTGCCAGGTTCTCCAGTGTTTTATCAACCGCGTTGAAGTTTTTCTGTACGATCGCTTCACCTTTACGGCCATAAGATTTACGGATACCTTTTTTGATGGACTCAATGGCTTTTTCTCCCGGCATCACGTTGCTGATGGCAAAGAAGCAGGTCTGAAGAATACCATTGATACGCGAACCCATGCCGGTTTCCCTGGCTACCCTGGATGCATTGATCACAAAGAAACGTAGTTGTTTCTGTTTGATAGTCTGCTGTACAGCAGTGGGCAGGTGTTTCCATACTTCATCCTTATCAAATGGTGTATTCAGTAAAAATGTGGCTCCCTGTTCTGCATCGCGGAGCACATCAAATTTTTCAAGGAAGTGAAAATGATGGCAGGCAATGAAGTTGGCGGAAGTGATAAGGTAAGTAGATTGGATGGGTATTTCACTGAAGCGAAGATGGGAAGTGGTAAGTGATCCTGATTTTTTGGAATCATACACAAAATATCCCTGCACATGACGGCCGGTTTCCTCTCCTACAATTTTGATGGTATTCTTATTGGCGCTCACGGTACCATCGGAGCCAAGGCCAAAGAACAGGCCGCGGAACACATGCTGGTCTTCAAGGGAAAATGACCTGTCATAAGGCAGGCTGGTATAGGTAATGTTATCATCAATGCCAATGGTAAAACCTTTTTTCGGATACTTCCTGGTAAGTTCATGAAAGACCGCTTTCACCATGGCAGGCGTAAATTCCTTGGAGGCAAGTCCATACCTGCCACCAATGATGCCGGGCATGGGATGGGTCCAGGCCGCATGCATGGCACTCACCACATCCATAAATAAAGGTTCGCCGATAGCGCCGGTTTCTTTACTGCGGTCAAGTACGGCGATTTGCTTCACTGTTTTGGGCAGTGAATGAATAAAATGTCTTATGGAGAATGGACGGAAGAGGCGCACATTGAGATAACCTACTTTCTCTCCTTCATTTACCATAAAATCTACGGTTTCCTCCACGGCCCCGGCACCAGATCCCATGATGATGATCACCCTTTCCGCTTCGGGATGACCATGATAGGCAAAGAGTTCATAATGACGACCTGTGAGCTCCGAGAATTTCTGCATGGTTTCTTCTACAATCTCAGGCACATTCCAATGGTAACGGTTGGCAGCTTCCCTGCTCTGGAAATAAACATCAGGATTTTGTGCTGTTCCGCGAATGAAAGGATTGGAAGGATTCATGGCGCGGTTGCGGTGGCGGGCTACATCATCTTCATTGATCATCTTACGGATCACCTCATCAGGTATCATGCTCACTTCGTTCAACTCATGCGAAGTGCGGAAGCCATCGAAAATATTGAGGAAAGGAATGCTGGAACGCAGTGAAGCTGATGTGGCGATCAAAGCCATGTCATGTGCTTCCTGCGGACTGCGGCCAAACAACATGGCGAAGCCGGTCTGGCGCACCGCCATCACATCACTATGATCACCAAAAATAGAAAGCGCATGCGTGGCCAGTGCTCTTGCTGCAATATGAAATACTGTTGGCGTAAGCTCACCTGCAATCTTGTACATGTTGGGGATCATGAGTAGCAATCCCTGTGAGCAGGTAAAGGTGGAAGCCAATACGCCACCCTGCAAAGCACCATGGATGGCGCCTGCCGCACCTGCTTCACTTTGCATCTCGATCACTTTAGGAACTTCACCATAAATATTGGTCTTCCCCTCACTGCTCCATTCATCTGCCCATTCACCCATATTGGAAGAAGGTGTGATGGGATAGATGGCACAAACCTCGCTGGTTTTATAAGCGATGCTTGCAGCAGCTTCATTGCCATCCATTATTTTGATGGTGGATGGTTCCTTTGCAGGAACCGCGGTTTCGATTGATTTAAGTTCGGTATGCATGTTTTTGTATTTTGAGTTACTAGCTGCTAGCTACTAGCTGCTAGAATTAAACCTTTCAGTCATTAGTGTATCACCCGTACTCTTTCTGTTTCTGTTTCTCTTTCTCTCCATTCAATCTTCTTCCCAAACCCAAGTGCCTGGTCGGTCATCTTGATCCAGGTAAGGCGCACTGTCCAGATCTCTCCTTTCATAGCAAGGGCAAATGGATAACGTTTATGATATACCCCGGAGGCATCATCGTGCCCTCCTACTATGACTCCCTGGAATTGTATGCCTTTAATGGCAAGCCGGTTCAGCCTGTCGGGGTTTACGGTGCCTGCAACGAAACGGTTTTGTTCAAGTAAATGGGTATGTGTGGAACCGGAACTGCTTTTAAATATCAATAAGCCTTCTTTTTCATCGAAGGCATAAAAGCAACTGAAGCAATAAGGTATTTTATTCTCATCGACACAGGCTATACCTGCAACTGTTTGCGTGTCAAAAAACTGGATGATGCGTGGGTCTATCATATAAGTGTTGGTCAATAATATGCGACAAGGTGGGATAAGATTTTCAGCAGAAAGCTTTTACAGGTCAGCCGGCAGAATGACTTTGCTCAACCGCCTTCTTCCTTTCTATTCAATAGTTATCAATAGGTAAAAACAAAAACACTATAAATCATTGAACTGGTTGACATAACTCATATTATAATCCTGTTAACCTGGGTTCCTTTAGGAAACATTTTCACATGGTTCTTCAAACATCAATACTTCGCTCATGGAAACCATAGATATCAAAACAGGAAAACCTGCTTCCATCAAAGAAGTTGAAAAGATCGTGATCAGGTTCTCCGGAGATTCGGGAGATGGCATGCAGCTAACCGGCATGCAGTTCACAGATACTGCAGCACTCCTGGGAAATGACCTGAGCACTTTTCCTGATTATCCATCCGAGATCCGCGCACCAATAGGAACCATAGCCGGCGTATCGGGTTTCCAGGTGCATTTCGGAAGTACTGAGATCTTTACGCCGGGCGACCAGTATGATGTGCTGGTGGCCATGAATGCAGCAGCACTGAAAGTAGACCTGGGCAAACTAAAACGTGGTGGTGTGATCATTGCCAATACCCAGGGCTTTGATGAAAAAAACCTGAGGCTGGCTAATTATCCTGAAAATACCAATCCACTGGAAGACGGCACCTTGTCGGATTATACCCTGCACAAAGTTGACGTAACAAAACTTACGAGAGAATGCCTGTCAGGCACCGGACTGGGAACAAAGGAAACAGACCGCTCAAAAAATATGTTTGTGCTGGGCCTACTTTTCTGGATGTTTGACAAACCACTGGATCCAACCTTACAGTTCATTACTGATAAATTTTCAAAAAAACCGGAGATCGCCGAGGCTAATGCAAGAACCTTGCAGGCAGGCTGGAATTATGGTGAGAATACCGAGATTTTCACTTCGCGTTTCCGTGTGGCACCTGCAGCCTTGCCAGCAGGCAAGTACCGGAATATTACCGGCAACCAGGCAGCAGCCATTGGTTTGATAGCCGCATCTGAAAAAGCCAACCTCCCACTTTTTATAGGATCTTATCCCATCACTCCTGCTACCGACATCCTCCAGGAATTATCAAAATACAAAGCAAATGGTGTGAAGACCTTCCAGGCGGAAGATGAGATCGCGGGCATCTGTGCTTCCATCGGTGCCTCTTATGCAGGCCAACTTGCCGTAACTACCACCTCGGGACCTGGTATGGCATTGAAGACCGAGGCACTCGGACTGGCCACCATGCTGGAAATTCCATTGGTCGTGGTGAATGTGCAAAGAGGCGGACCATCAACAGGCCTTCCCACCAAAACAGAACAGGCCGACCTGCTCATGGCCATGCATGGCCGTCACGGTGAATCGCCACTGCCTGTACTCGCCGCGGCAACACCATCCGATTGTTTTGAAATGGCATTTGAAGCCTGCCGTCTGGCAGTAGAACATATGACACCCGTGATCTTTTTGAGTGATGGATACATCGCCAATGGTTCAGAACCCTGGCGTTTTCCACAGGAAGATCAACTGAAAAAGATCAAAACACAGTTTTTAAAAAAGCTGGAAGCAGGTGAAACTTTAAAGCCCTACCAGAGAAATGAGATGCTGGCAAGACCCTGGATCAAGCCGGGAACAAAAGGCCTGGAACACCGTATCGGCGGGCTCGAAAAACAGGATGTAACCGGGAATGTTTCCTATGACCCGCTGAACCATGAAAGAATGGTGCAACTAAGGGCTGATAAAATAAAACTGGTTGAAAAAACCATTCCTCCTGCCGTTACCGACAGTGGACGCGCCGGTGCCCGCATTGGTGTGCTGGGATGGGGCTCTACTTATGGAGCGATAAAATCAGCCGTAAAGGAATTGCTTGAGGAAGGTCACGATGTTGCGCATGTGCATCTGCGTTATATCAATCCATTCCCGGCCAACCTGGGTGAACTACTCTCCGGGTTTGACAGGCTGCTGATACCTGAAATGAACAGCGGACAATTGCTTCAACTGATCAGGGCGAAATACCTGTTGCCGGCGGAAGGTTATTCCAAGGTGCAGGGGCTGCCATTCACCACGCAGGAATTGAAAAACAGGATCATTCAAATGCAAAAATCATGAACATGCAAACGATCATACCAGCGGAAAATCCCACGCTTACACCTAAGGATTTTGTATCGGGCATGGAGGTAAAATGGTGTCCGGGCTGCGGCGATTATTCTATTCTTAAACAGGTGCAGACCGTATTCCCTGAGCTTGGAGTGCCCAAGGAGAATTTTGTATTCATCTCCGGTATTGGCTGTTCATCTCGTTTCACCTATTATATGGATACTTATGGCATGCATTCGATCCATGGACGTGCCGCCGCTATTGCTTCAGGTGTGAAGGCAGCCAATCCTGACCTCAGTGTTTGGATCGTTTCCGGTGATGGTGATGCGCTTTCCATCGGCGGTAATCATTTCATCCACCTGATGCGTAAGAATTTTGACCTCAACTATCTTTTATTCAATAACCAGATCTACAGCCTTACCAAGGGTCAGTACTCTCCCACTTCCGAAAAAGGAAAGGTGACCAAAACTTCTCCGTTCGGATCCATTGAAGAACCCTTCAACCCCACCGAACTGGCATTGGGAGCGAAAGCTTCTTTCGTGGCACGCACACAGGACCGCGACCCGAAACACATGCAGGCCATTTTAAAAAGAGCACATCAACACAGGGGAACCTCCTTTGTGGAAGTGTACCAGAACTGTCCTGTTTTTAACGACGGAGCCTTCTTTGCTTTTTCAGATAAGGAAACTAAAAAAGAACAGGCCATTTACCTGGAACATGGAAAGCCGCTCATCTTCGGGCAGCAGAACGAAAAAGGAATTCATCTTGACGGGCTGAACCCGGTGATTGTAGATATGAATGATGAATGTGTGAATGACCTCTGGGTACATGATGAAAGAGACAAGACCAAGGCCTCTATCATATCACGCTTCTTTGATAATTCATTTGAAGGTGTAATGTTTCCAAGACCCTTTGGCGTGATCTACGCGGAAGAAAGACCAACCTATGATGACATTTTGGAAGAGCAAATGGAAAAGCTTTATATAAGGAAAGGCAGAACGCCATTGAACCGCATTTTATCAGGGGATAAAACGTGGAATATTTTATAGTGATAAAAGGAAAAAAAGACATGAGTGTCGTAAATTTCAATACGATTGCCGGAATGTTCACTGCTAAACTTCAGACATGGGACCTGTATCGCTCATCGTTCTAACACTTGCCGCCCTGCTTTTCTCTGCCGGGGGCATTCTTATCGGCCAGTTATTTAATAAAGGAAGCAAAAACGCGCAGAAGGGAGAAGCCTACGAATGTGGTATCCCCACAAAGACCTCGCCGTGGAAGCAATTTCATGTAGGTTATTATTTGTTCGCCCTCCTCTTCCTGATCTTCGATGTGGAGCTGATCTTTTTATTTCCATGGGCCGTAGTGGTCAAAAAAATCGGCATCATAGCGCTGGTGGAAATAAGCGTCTTCATTTTTGTTTTGTTCATGGGCTTTTTATATGCCCATAAAAAAGGTGCATTGAAATGGATGTAAGAAAACAGATTACCGAAAACAACAAGGACTTTCCAGGACAGATCATTGAAACGCCCGGAGGGGGAATCATCGCTGGTACCTTCAATGATATTGTGAACTGGGCCCGCTCCAACTCCCTGTGGCCGCTCACTTTCGCCACCAGTTGCTGCGGCATTGAAATGATGAGCACTGCTTCCGCCAAATACGATTTCTCAAGATTCGGATTTGAGGTGGCCCGTGCTACCCCGCGACAGGCTGATGTAATCATCATTGCAGGTACCATCGTCAATAAAATGGCGCCAGTGCTGAAAAGATTGTATGACCAGATGACCGATCCCAAATACGTGATTGCCATGGGTGCCTGCGCCATCAGCGGCGGACCTTTCTTTTACAATACTTATTCAGTGGTGAAGGGCGCCGATCACGTGATACCGGTGGATGTTTACATACCCGGCTGTCCGCCAAGACCCGAAGCCTTGCTGCATGCATTGATCGCTTTGCAGGAAAAGATCAAGAATGGCTGGACAAGAGAACAGATCGTATCTGATAAAAAACCATTATGAACAGGGAAGAATTCAAAAATTATATTTCAAATGCATGGCCTTCCGCCAGCTTTGATGAAACAGGTGAATGGCTGAATGTGGAAGTACCCGCAGCGGAATGGAAAAATATTGCCCTGCAGTTAAGAAGTACGCAGCAGATGGATTATTTATTCTGCCTCACCTGCATTGACTGGAAGACCCATCTCACCATGGTCTATCATCTGACTTCAACAAAGCACCGGCAGGTCGTTGTCATCAAAATAAAACTTGACCGCAACCAGCCGGAAATTGAAACAGTTTCAGACATCTGGCGCACGGCGGAATTTCACGAAAGAGAGGTTTTTGAATTATTCGGAGTGAATTTTCTTCACCACCCTGACCTGAGAAAACTGATTTTGACAGATGATTTTGAAGGTTACCCGTTAAGAAAAGATTTTGAAGATCCTGTGAACATGGTGAAGCTTTAATCAAAACAATGAACTGAAGAACCAATATATCCAGAACGCATGTATACCGAAACCCAAATAATCAACCGCACTTCAGTCAGCAATGGAACAGACCTGCACCTGCCAGGATCGGAAGGCGATGAACTGGTGATCAATGTGGGACCACAGCACCCAGCCACACATGGTGTATTGCACCTGGTGATCACATTGAACGGGGAGATCATCAAAAAAATAGAACCGCACCTGGGTTATATACACCGCTCCATAGAAAAAATGTGTGAGAGCCTCAGTTACCGGCAGTTCATTTATGTCACCAGCCGTATGGATTACCTCTCCGCACATATTAACAACCATGCCTGCGCGCTCACTGTTGAAAAAGGGCTTCAGGTTGAAGTACCAAAGCGTGCGCAATATATCCGTGTGATTATGGATGAACTCACCCGCATTGCTTCACATGAACTGTGGATGGGCGCCATGGCTATGGACCTGGGTGCTTTCACTCCTTTCTTTTATACATTCCGTGAAAGGGAAACCATCACCGATATCATGGAAGAGACCTGTGGAGCCCGTCTTACCATGAACTATAATGTGCCAGGAGGTGTAATGGCTGACATCCATCCCAATTTTCAGAAAAGAGTCAAGGATTTTATCATACAGTTCAGGAAAAAATCGCCGGAGTATGACGAGCTGGTAACTGGCAATGTGATCTTCCAGAACCGGACAAAAGGAATTGGCTACCTCTCCCCGGAAGATGCCGTTTCGTATGGTTGTACGGGTGCAGTAGCAAGAGCCAGTGGAGTGAGCTGCGATATCCGTAAGATCCATCCATACGCCGTTTACGACCAGGTGGAGTTTGACGAAGTGCTGGAAACAAAAGGCGATTCATTTTCACGCTACCTCGTTCGCATGAAAGAAATGCACCAGTCGGTTCGCATCATTGAACAACTGATCGATAATATTCCCGAAGGTGATTACCAGGCCAAGACCAAGGCGGTACTGAAACTACCCAAGGGAGAATTTTATTCAAGAGTGGAAACCGCAAGAGGTGAACTGGGGGTTTACATCGTGAGTGAAGGCGGCACCACTCCTTACCGCATCAAGTTCCGTTCACCCGGATTTTCCAATCTCAGTGCCCTGGACCACATGGCAAGGGGTGGCAAACTGGGTGACCTGATGGCGACCATGGGCAGCATGGACCTGGTGATACCGGACATCGACCGTTAAACAAAACATCATGAACAAGTCAATCATAAACCATCATTTAACTGCAGGGGGTTCCTATGTTTAGTCTGGAAGGCATTACACAATCCATCAACACCTGGCTGCATACACATCTGAATGCAACGGGTGTATTACTGGTACAGTCAGTCATAGTGATCCTGCTTGCCATCGGCCTTTTTGCGGTGCTTGGACTGGTGCTGGTACTCATGGAAAGAAAAGTAGCAGCACGCATGCAGATCCGTCTTGGTCCTAACCGCGTGGGTCCCATGGGCATTTTCCAGACCTCGGCCGATACGCTGAAATTGATATTGAAAGAAGGGTTTACGCCAGATGGTGCAGATAAATTTCTTTTCAACCTTGCTCCTTTCGTTGTGATGAGTGTGGCCATGTTGCTGCTGGCGCCGATTGCCTTCGCGAAAGATTTCCAGCTCTGGGATATCAATATCGGAGTGCTTTACATCACGGCCATTTCCTCACTATCCGTTATTGGAATTCTGATGGCTGGCTGGGCAAGTAACAATAAATATTCCATGCTGGGCGCCATGCGCAGCGGGGCACAGATCGTGAGTTATGAATTGTCTGCGGGCCTGGCTATACTTTGCATCGTTGTACTTGCGGAAAGTCTTTCCATCCGCGACATCGTTCTATCGCAACAGGATGGCTGGTGGCTCTTTAAAGGACATATTCCCGCGATCATCGCGTTTGTCATTTTCCTGATTGCCGTAACCGCAGAAACCAACCGTGCACCTTTTGACATGGCGGAGGCGGAGTCGGAACTGACTGCAGGTTTTCATACGGAATACGGAGGTATGAAATTCGCGCTCTTCTTCCTCGCAGAGTACATCAACATCTTTATTGTCTGCGCTATCGGGGCTACTTTATTCCTTGGCGGATGGATGCCTTTTCATATCGGCGGATGGGACCAGTTTAACCATGTGATGGATTACATTCCATCTTCTGTCTGGTTTTTTGGTAAAACCTTCTTCCTGATTTTTTTGATCATGTGGTTCAGGTGGACCTTTCCCCGGCTTCGGATCGACCAGTTGCTCAATCTCGAATGGAAATATTTATTACCCATCAGCCTTTTCAATCTCCTGCTGGTAACAGTAGTTGCGATATGGGGATGGCATTTTTGACCCAATGAAATAAACCGACATCATGTTTATAAAAGATTATATCACCGACATATTCACCGCAACGAAGTCGCTATTGACAGGAATGAAAAGAACCGGCTCCTATTTCATACGGCCGGGAGAGGTTATCACCGAACAATATCCCGACAACCGCGACACGCTGGTGTTATCGGAAAGATTCAGGGGTGAAGTAGTGATGCCTCATGATGAAAATAACGAACATGCCTGCACCGGCTGCACCGCCTGTGAGCTGGCTTGTCCGAATGCCACCATCAAGATCATCACCAAATTTGATGTATCGCCGGAAGGAAAAAGAAAAAAGGCCCTGGACACTTTTGTGTACCACCTCGAACTCTGTACCATGTGCAATCTATGCGTGGAAGCCTGTCCCACCGATGCCATCAAAATGGCGCAGACTTTCGAACACAGTGTTTATGACAGGAGCAAGCTTACTAAAAAACTGAACCAGCCAGGTTCCAAAATCAGGGAGGGAATTGAATAATGAATGCCGCAACCATCATCTTCTACGCCATTTCCGCCATGATCCTGGGCTCTGCCCTGCTGGCGGTTACTTCCCGGAAAATTTTCCGGTCAGCCATCTGGCTGCTCTTCTCACTGGTAGGGGTAGCCGCATTGTATTTCTGGATGCAGGTGGAATTTATTGCAGCCGTACAGATTATTGTTTATGTAGGCGGCATCGTGGTGCTGATTATCTTTTCAATTTTTCTTACCCAGCAATCAGGCAGTGAAATGAAAAAACCTGTCACCAAAAGATTGATCGCAGGCGCGCTGGCGGCTGTATTCGGACTGGCTTTCAGCTTCAACCTGATCAGCGGTTATAATTTCAGACCTGCTGCAGCCACACCATTCACCGCAAATGTTTCCGATATAGGCATGCAGATGCTCAGCACCACTGAACATGGATACATTCTTCCTTTTGAAGTGGTAAGCATCCTGTTGCTGGCCGCCATGATCGGGTGCATTGTCATAGCCATGAAACCCGGGGCCAGAACCATAACACCGCCGGCCGGCACACATGAACGTGAGGGAAAAGAGCAGCCACCGGTCACCACCATCATTATCAAAGAAAACCTGGAGGAAGTATAAAATGGAATCCATTCAACTTGAACATATCCTATTTGTAAGCACTGCCCTGTTCTTCATTGGCATGTATGGTTTGTTTACGAGGCGCAACCTCATCACCCTGCTGATGTCAAAAGAGCTGATCCTGAACAGTGTCAACATCAATTTTATTGCTTTCAATAAATACCTCTATCCTGAAAAACTCGATGGGATCTTTTTCGTGGTGTTCATCATCACCATTGCTGCGGCGGAAATAGCCGTGGCCATTGCCATTGTGATTAACCTGTACAGGAGTTTCAAATCCATTGATGTGGAAGATGCCACAGAACTGAAATACTAATTGCCATGAACAACTATCTCTATACCGCGTTGATACCCCTGCTGCCCCTGCTGAGTTTCGTGGTGCTGGGACTTTGGGGCAGGAAACATTTCAACAAACTTTCCGGCACACTGAGTACCGCATCGCTGTTCACCGCCACCGCTCTTTCCATTTATACGGCATACCGGTATTTTTTTGTAGATGGACTGGTGGATGGTGTTTACCGCAAGATCACCGCTTTTGATTTTAAGTGGTTGGAATTTTCTCCCGGTGTTTCCATAGACATGAATATTATCCTGGATCCTATTTCAGTGATGATGCTGGTGGTGGTCACCTTCGTTTCACTGATGGTGCATGTGTTCAGCCTGGGATACATGAAAGGTGAAGAAAGGTTCGCGACTTATTACAGCTTCCTGTCTCTTTTCAGTTTTTCCATGCTTGGATTGGTGATCTCCGGTAATATTTTCCAGATCTATATTTTCTGGGAACTGGTGGGTGTTTCTTCTTTCCTGCTCATTGGTTATTATTACGACAGGCCGTCCGCGGTGGCAGCATCAAAAAAAGCATTCATTGTAACCCGTTTTGCAGACCTGGGTTTTTTGATCGGTATCCTGATCCTGGGATTTTATTCAGGCACACTTGATTTCGGAACGCTGATCAGCAGGCTGACTGATGGCAGTACCACTGAAGCTGTCAGCATTACTTCCGCTTCTTTCCTGGGTGTATCCATGCTGGGCTGGGCGCTTGCACTCATCTTTATGGGAGGTGCGGGTAAGTCGGCCATGTTCCCGCTGCACATCTGGTTGCCTGATGCTATGGAGGGTCCCACGCCTGTTTCAGCGCTCATTCATGCGGCAACCATGGTGGTAGCAGGTGTTTACCTGGTGGCGAGGTTATTCCCGCTCTTCCATATTGATCCTTCGTTGCTGGATCTTGTAACGTATGTTGGTGTATTCTCTGCAATTCTTGCCGCCATCATCGCCTGTACACAGACAGATATTAAAAGAGTACTGGCCTATTCCACCATGTCGCAGATTGGTTTTATGATGTTTGCGCTGGGAGTTTCGGGGTACGAGGGAGAAAATGGGCTGGGATATACCGCTTCCATGTTCCACCTCTTCACCCATGCTTTCTTCAAATCATTATTATTCCTCGGCGCAGGTGCAGTGATTCATTATGTGCATAGCAACGATATGAAAGATATGGGAGGCTTGCGCAAGCTGATGCCGCTGACCCATATTGCTTTTCTTACCGGTTGTCTTGCTATTGCGGGTATACCGCCATTCGCCGGGTTCTTCAGCAAGGAAGAAATTTTGCTGGCAGCTTATAACAGTTCGCCTGCCATTTATTATCTCGGGCTGGTCACTTCCGCGCTCACCGCATTTTACATGTTCAGGCTTTATTTCTCCATATTCTGGAAAAAAGAAGCCAGCCATATCCAGGGTCACCATAGTGAAGGAAGTTTTTCGATGAAGATGCCCCTGGTGGTGCTGGCGACACTTTCATTGCTGGCAGGCTTTGTTCCATTCTCACAATTCATTACAGCCGATGGCAGGCCAGCAGAAACCCATTTTCATTTATTGTTTTCCATTGCGCCGGTAACACTCGCCGTGATTGCCATCATACTGGCTGCTGTATTTTATAAAAAAGAAAATGAAAAACCTGCAAG
>JAEYUA010000279.1 GCA_023433755.1 Bacteroidota bacterium
CGGAAGAGCCTGACAGTGGTCTTACCCTTCTCGAAAAAGATCCCATTGAATCACTCACTGACAGTGAACCGGTCTTAGAAAAAGAGATCCTCAATGAGATCACCCACCGCAATGACCTTCCCGTTGAAATGGAAATCCCGGTGACAGAACCTGTGAAAAAAACCAGGAAGACTGATGTTGACATGGATAACGTGGAGCTGGAAATCAAAACAGCAGAAGAAGTAAAAGAAGAAGACACAGAAGGAAAGGATTACAGTGATCTTCCCCCCTATGAACCTACACTTGACCTCAGGGATTATAAATACCCGAAGGTGGATATGCTGGAAGCGCATGGAAGTGAAAAGATCATCCAGGATCCGGCTGAACTGGAAGCCAATAAGAACCAGATCCTGAATACGCTGAAGAATTATGATATCACCATCCAGAAGATCAGCGCCACTGTAGGGCCTACCGTTACACTTTATGAAATTGTACCGGCAGCAGGCGTGCGCATTTCAAGAATCAAAAACCTGGAAGATGATATTGCCCTGAGCCTGGCAGCACTTGGCATCAGGATCATTGCACCGATACCGGGCAAGGGCACCATTGGTATTGAAGTGCCGAATGTGAAAAAGACGGTGGTGAGCATGAAAACGCTTTTATCTTCTGAAAAATTCACGCATAATAATTTCAGTCTGCCTATCGCCATTGGAAAAAAAATCGACAACGAGAATTTTATTGTAGATCTCACTACCATGCCCCACCTGTTGATGGCCGGAGCCACAGGCCAGGGTAAATCTGTTGGTCTCAATGCCATTCTCGTTTCCCTGCTTTATAAAAAACATCCTTCCCAACTCAAGTTTGTGCTCATCGATCCCAAGAAAGTGGAATTGAGCATCTACCGCCATATTGAAAAACATTTCCTGGCCAAGCTACCCGGGGAAGATGATGCGATCATCACCGATACCAAAAAAGTGATCAATACACTCAATGCGCTTTGCATTGAAATGGACAACCGTTATGATCTTCTGAAAGAAGCAGGGGCAAGAAACATAAAGGAGTATAATGACAAATTCACAAGGCGCAGGCTGAATCCACAGAAAGGGCACCAGTTCCTTCCCTTTATTGTACTGGTGGTTGATGAGTTCGCCGATCTTATTATGACAGCAGGCAAGGAAGTGGAAATGCCTATTGCCCGCCTTGCCCAGCTTGCCAGGGCGGTGGGTATACACCTGATCATTGCCACACAGCGGCCTTCGGTAAATATTATCACGGGAACCATTAAGGCTAACTTCCCCGCCCGTATTGCTTTTAAGGTTTCTTCCAAAATTGACTCCCGGACCATTCTGGATGCCGGTGGCGCAGAGCAGTTGATAGGGAAGGGTGACATGCTGATCTCTTATAATGGCGAGCTCACCCGTTTGCAATGTGCTTTTGTAGATACCCCGGAAGTTGAGAAAGTGGTAGATTTTATAGCGGACCAGCGAGGATATCCCCAGGCCTTCATGCTTCCGGAATATGTTGATGAAAAAGACCTGGAAGGAAAGGATTTTGACAATGCCGACAAGGATCCGCTGTTTGAAGACGCTGCCCGGCTGATTGTACAGAACCAGGTGGGATCTACCTCCCTGATACAACGCAGGATGAAGCTGGGCTATAACCGGGCAGGCCGCCTTATGGACCAGCTTGAAGCTGCGGGCGTGGTAGGCCCCAACCAGGGTAGTAAAGCAAGAGAAGTGTTAATAAAAACCGAATCGGAACTGCAGGAATACCTGGAAAATCTAAGCTAACGTTAAGATAGAACCCTCCATTAAACATCAGTGGTTTACGGTACTCTATACATCCTGTAACAATTATCTTTGCAACGATTTTATAATCAAATCTATTAATCTGATGAAGCAATTTTTTACCTTATTGGCAGCCGTGAGCGTTATGTTTTCCGTGCAGGCCCAGACCAAGAATGATCCTGAGGCCAAAAAGATCCTCGATGCCGTAAGCGCAAAATTCAAGACCTATAAATCACCCCAGGCCAGCTTTACCTATAATGTGGAGAATTCCCAGGGCAAGGTGCTTTCAACAAAAAAAGGAACAGTGATTATGAAAGGCTCCAAATACAAGGTAACTATGGACGGAATGGAGATTTTTTCCGATGGAAAAACTTCCTGGAACTATGACAAATCCGCCAATGAAGTGACTGTGAATAATGTGGACGCTTCTGCCAATGCCATGACGCCACAGAAATTACTTACCAATTTTTACGATAAGGATTTTTACTATAAGCTTAATGGAGAGAAAAAAGTGGGTTCCAAAACCATCCAGGAAATCGAGCTGACACCCATTGATAAATCAAGACCATTTCACAAAGTTTATATCATGGTGGACAAGGCTTCCAAATCCATTTCGAGTGCAAGGTTCCTTGAAAAAGCAGGAGGCCGTTATACCTACACCATCACTTCACTCAAGGCCAGCACAACGGTGAAGGATACCGATTTTGTATTTGATAAAAGCAAATACCCCGGAGTAGAAGTGGTTGATCTTCGCTGATCTTATCATTCAAAATATTAATCCCGCCTGGTGCGGGATTTTTTTTATCCCAGTGCTACATCCAGTATCATCATTACCAGGAAGCCACCTATGAAACCAAGGGTGGACCGGTCGGTATATTTATCTCTTTGTGTTTCCGGTATCACTTCCTCAATCACCACGTAGATCATGGCACCAGCGGCAAATGCCAGTCCGAATGGAAGAATGGGTTCCATATAAATAACAGCAATGGCACCCACCACACCTGCCACCGGTTCTACAATAGCTGATAGCTGACCATACCAGAAACTCCTTAACCGGCTTACTCCATGACGTCTCAATGGCATGGCTACCGCAATGCCTTCAGGAAAATTTTGAATGCCTATACCAATCGCCAGGGCAATGGCTCCTGGCAGTGCCTCGGGCATTCCCTGGGCTGCAGCCCCAAATAAAACCCCCACGGCCAATCCTTCCGGAATATTGTGCAGGGTGATGGCCAGCACCAGAAGGGTAGTGCGGTGCAATTGAGTTTTGACACCTTCTTTTTCTTCCACGCCAAAATTAATGTGCAGGTGGGGTGTGTATTTATCCAGAACAAAGAGGAACATAGAACCAAGGAAAAAACCAACGGCAGCAGGCATCCAGCTCATTCCGGGGTACAATTTTTCAGACATCTCGATGGAAGGGCTGAGCAGCGACCAGAAACTGGCAGCCACCATTACTCCACCCGTAAAACCAAGCATGGGATCAAGAATGCCCCTGTTCATGGTTTTGAAAAAGAATACAAGAGAAGCTCCTGCAGCGGTCATAAGCCAGGTAAAAGTAGTGGCCAGGAGCGCTGCATAAACAGGTCCTATATCAAAAAGAAATTTTTCAATTTGTTCCATTTATTTTCTTTTTACAAAAATGAATTGAGCTGTTTTCTGCGAGAGGTTGAATACATGGTTCCGCACTTTCACTTCCATTGACTGGTCAAAGCTGAATCGTTTCCTGATTTCGATGATGGTGCCGATCCTGATCTGCCGGTGATGCAGGATCTCCAGCATTTCTGACGACTGGTTGGTCACCTGGCAGATTTCTGCAGGTTCCGATAGTGGCAGATCAGCCAGCACCATTTTGTTCATGGTTTTGATTCTGCCTTTTTTGTCGGGAATAGGATCGCCATGTGGATCAAAATCAGGATAGCCAAGGTATTCATCCAGTTTATCGATCAGTTTTTTATGGCTTACATGTTCCAGTTCTTCCGCCATTTCATGTACCTCGTTCCATCCAAACTGGAGTTTTTCAGCAAGAAAATATTCCCAGAGCCTGTGCTTGCGAACTACCTGCAGCGCAATCTTTTTTCCTTCGGCGCTCAGGCTGAAACCATAATAAGGTTTGTAGTTGAGCAATTTTTTGCCGTTCAGTTTTTTCATCATGTCTGTAACCGAAGCTGGCCTTGTCTGCAGTGAGCGGGCAAGCGCGTTGGTGCTCACCTTGTTTCCATCAAGCTGAAGGTGATAGATAGCTTTGAGATAATTTTCTTCGCTGGTTGTAAAATTCAACACCTCTAATTAAAAATTTAGACAAATCTAAAAAAAATACTGATATCGGGTTCATCCGTTCGGTCAGGGTGGATTTCTTTATTTTTAATGAAACAAATCCCTGCCATGCTAAGAATAGGAATTATTTGCCTGCTGGTGCTTTCGGCCTGCGGCAGTAAAGAAAACAAGGAAGAGGAAGTGGACGAAGGCGGTTACAGTTATGAAAAATTCTCTGCCCGATTTAAAACCATCACACCACCATACCAGTTGTCGGACACAGGTTTCATGAAGAATAAGGATACAGCCACACTGAAATACGCAGAGTTTGAAGGTTTTATCAGCGACAGCATCCGGAGCAAAATTTTCGGCAAGGGAACAAAATTGAAATTTGTGCCCCTGGTACATATGAAATCATCCGAAGAAACAAGTCTTTACGTTGTAAAAGCCATGGGCGGTAATAAAAAAGCAGCTTTCCTTATGGCCTTCCATAAAGGAGAACCCGGTGATGTGATCCCTTTTATTGTGCCTGACAGCGATCCCTCTACCTCCCAATTGAGCAGCATTGACCGGTCATACGTTATAACAAAAGCAGTGAGCCAGGTAAAAGGTGCAGCACCTCCGAAAGAAGGCCGCGATGTGTATGAATATGATGCGGCCTCCCAAAAGTTTTCATGGATCCTTACCAACCCGCTTAATATTGAGAACGCTGAAATTATCAACCCCATTGATACCCTTCCCCGCACTCATAAATATGCGGGTGATTATGTAAAGGATAAAAAGAATTTTATTTCCATTCGCGACGGAAGATCTTCCAACCAGTTACAGGTTTTTCTACACATCGATAATAAAAATGGATGTTCAGGTGAATTTAAAGGAAACTTGTTTGTAACAGGATCTACCGCTATTTACCGGCAGTCGGGTGATCCCTGCGCGCTCTCTTTCCGTTTTTCAGCCAATTCAGTTACACTTTCAGAAGAAGAAGGCTGCGGTGCGCACAGGGGGCTTGACTGCAGTTTTAATGGAACCTATCCAAGGAAAAAAACAGTCAAACCCAAGGTTACCACTACCAGGAAACCCTCTAAATCATGAATTATCGTGTAAACACTACACATTCTTTTTTTTATTTCTTTACTTTGCGCAGCTAATAAATATTTATCCCAATGGATTTCAGATCATTTAAAATGCCATATCCCGTTGATGACCGTTACACCAAACGTGTTGCTTATTTCTCCATGGAGTTTGCAATTCATCAGCCCTTGAAAATCTACAGTGGTGGTCTTGGTTTTTTATCCGGCTCTCATTTACGCAGTGCTTATGAATTACGCCAGAACATGGTGGGCATCGGCATCCTGTGGAAATATGGATATTATGACCAGGCACGCAACCAGGATCAAACCCTCCAGGTTACCTGGATGGAAAAGAATTACAGTTTCCTGGAAGATACAGGTATCACCTTCGAGATCACCATTCACGAACACCCGGTATGGGTTAAGGTGATGTACCTTCCGCCGAATGTATTCAACAGCGCGCCACTTTTCCTGATGACTACAGATATTCCTGAGAATGATTACATCTCGCAAACCATAACCCACCGCCTTTATGATGCCAACGTGGCAACCAAGGTGGCCCAGTTTATTTTACTGGGTGTGGGTGGTGCCAGGCTGCTTGATGAGATCGGGTTCAATCCTGAAGTATATCATCTCAATGAAGCACACGGCGTTTCCGCGGCGTTTTATCTCTACCAGAAATACAATAAAAATATCGAAGAGGTGCGCAAGCGCCTTGTGTTCACAACGCATACGCCTGAAGAAGCAGGGAATGAAAAGCACGACATTCATCTCTGTCATAAAATGAGCTATTTCTGCGGCCTGTCCATTGATGAAACCAAGCAGGTAACAGGAATGCCTGATGACCAGTTCAATCATTCACTTGCGGCTTTGAGGTTTGCGAGGATCGCCAATGGCGTATCACAACTTCACGGTGAAGTGTCAAGGCATATGTGGGAAAAATACACTGATATCTGTCCCATTCTTTCCATCACCAATGCGCAGAACTGGCGCTACTGGGCCGATAAGCAATTATACCGTGCCCGCGAGGACGGGAATGACATAGCATTTGATGACAGGAAGAAATGGATGAAGAAAAGAGCTTTCGAAATCGTAGCCGACCAGACTGGTAAAATTTTTGATCCCAATGTTTTTACCATTGTATGGGCGCGCCGTTTCGCGGGTTATAAAAGAGCCAGCCTGATCGCCTCTGACAAAGAGCGGTTCCATGCCCTGCTTAATAACAGTAAATACCCGGTGCAGATCATCTGGGGTGGCAAGCCATACCCGGTTGACTATCCCGCCATCTCTGAATTCAATCAACTGGTTCATCTCAGCAAGAGTCATAAGAATGTGGCAGTGGTAATTGGTTATGAACTGGGCCTTTCCAAACGCCTGAAGCAGGCAGCCGACTGCTGGCTTAACAATCCAAGGGTTCCGAGGGAAGCTTCAGGCACCAGCGGCATGACAGCCGCTATGAACGGCGCTGTGAATTTCTCAACCAACGACGGCTGGATTCCTGAATTCATTCATGATGGCAATAATGGTTTTGTGGTGCCACCGGTTGATTATGTGAATATGCCCGTACAGGAACAGGACCAATATGACCTGGACCAGCTTTATGAAATACTGAATAACCAGATCCTTCCATTGTACTATGAAGATCATAATACCTGGCGCCAGATCGTGAAGAATGGTATGAGGGATGTTTGGGTGCAATTCGACAGCAACAGGATGGCTGAAGAATATTATGAACTGTTGTATAAAAAAGAATATGTCTACAACAGGAAGAAGCATAAGGCGGATGATATGGCTAGGTGAGAGGAGAGCTGCAAGCTGCAAGCTACAAGCTGCAAGACTTAGGAGCAGAGAATCATCTCACAACTCACGTCTCACCATTCACGATTCACGATTTACGATTTAATAAAATATTCTACAGGCTTGCTGGCCGGGAAATAACCGGCCAGTTTTTTTATGACTCCTTCCACCAGTGCGTCAGGACAGGAAGCGCCACTGGTGACCAGGATCTTTACAGGTTCTGTACGTGGAAGAAAGTTTTCTGTAACATGTTCGGTCTTAGTATGAAAATTATAATGCAGGATGGTTGTGGCTGAAAGGATCTTTTCTTCACTGCTGATATAATAAGTAGGCAGTTTTTCTTCACAAAGTTCAACAAGATGAGAGGTGTTGGATGAATTGTAACCTCCAACCACTACTGCAAGGTCGGCAGGTGCCGAAAGCATTCCTTTAACCGCAGTCTGGTTGTCGAGTGTTGCATAACAAAGTGTATCTCTTGTATCTGCAAAACGTTCACGCACATTCTCCTGGGTCAGTCCATACCTGCTGGTCATCACATCTTTCAGGTAATCGGCGATCTCCTGGGTATCACTGGCCAGCATGGTGGTCTGGTTTACCACTCCAATCCTTTGCAGGTGTTTTTCCACGTCAAATCCGGCTGAATACTGGTTCCTGAAAATCTCATAAAATTCTGCAGCAGGTTTCTCCCCGGTAATGAAGAGGGCCAGCAATTTGGCCTGGCTGAGATCCTTTACCACGATTGCAGGTGCGGAAGCGGCTGCATGTGAGAAAGTAGCCCTGGTTTCTTCATGATCGGGTTTGCCATGAATGATGATGGTATAATCTTTCTGTGCGATCGCTTCGCTTCGGTTCCATACTTTTTCAACAAAAGGACAGGTTGTATTATACTGCTCTACCTGTATGCCGATCTCTTTTAATTTTTTTTCGATGGCCAGCGTGGTTCCAAAAGCAGGAATGAGCACAATATCTTCTGAAGTGAGTGTTTCAAACGGAATGAGCTGCCGGCCGCCATTGTCCTGCAAAAAGCGAACACCATTCGCAATAAGGTCTGCGTTCACCTGCGGGTTATGGATCATTTCACTCAATAAAAAAATCCTTTTACCCTGGTTCTCTTCAATAGTGCGAAAGGCAATGTCAATGGCATTTTCAACGCCATAGCAAAAACCAAAATGGCGGGCAAGATAAATCTGCAGAGGCCCAAAATCAAGAAGGGTAGGCGTGAAATCCTTTTTCAGCTTGTCCTGCTCCTTCCTGTTTTTTTTGATAGAAGAAATCAACTGGCTCCTGTAGGCGGGCGGAACATCAAAACGCTTCATTGCCGCAAAGGTAGTTCATGATCGACAGGCTGAAAAGAGCCGGGCGAAAGTTAACAGATCAGGCATCCATTCCAGTGAAGCGGTTTAACTATCTTGCTTCACCAATATATTTTCATGCAACAGTCAAAAGATTGGATCGCAAGTACCAATATTTATGAAGTTAACCTGAGGCAATATACGGCTGAAGGTACTTTTAAGGCATTCTCCACGCACCTGCCCCGCTTGCGTAAAATGGGAATCGAAACCCTTTGGTTCATGCCGGTTACTCCCATATCTGAATTAGGAAAAAAGGGAAGCATGGGCAGTTATTATGCC
>JAEYUA010000152.1 GCA_023433755.1 Bacteroidota bacterium
TTGCCTTAGGATCATTTTTAGCTCCTTCAATGTATTTGACAATTGAATCAAAACTTTTCTCATCGATCACGGCGTTGATGAAATTTCCAAAATCCTCAACAGTTCCCATTTTGAAGGAGCCAATACCTTCAACCAGTAAGTCCTTAACCTGGTCTGCAAGATTGGATGGAATATAAGCCCTGGATGCAGCAGAACATTTTTGCCCCTGGTATTCGAAGGCGCCTCTCAGCAAAGCGGTAGCAACCACATGAGGATTGGCGGAACGATGGGCGATCACGAAATCCTTTCCTCCTGTTTCACCCACAATGCGTGGATAGGAACGGTAGTTGGGAATATTTTCACCGATGGTCTTCCACATGGAATTGAACACACCGGTTGATCCCGTAAAATGCACACCGGCAAAATCCCTGTGTGCAAAACAAACCTTACCGATAGTAGGACCATCAACATAAATAAGGTTGATCACTCCATCAGGCAGGCCGGCTTCTTTCAGTATCCGCATGAACATCTGCGCTGAATAAACCTGGGTATTGGCAGGTTTCCATACCACTACATTGCCGCACATGGCCGCTGATGTGGGCAGGTTACCTCCGATTGCTGTAAAATTGAAGGGAGTAACTGCCAGTACAAAACCCTCCAGCGCACGGTATTCTGACCGGTTGTGCATGCCCGGGGCACTGATGGGCTGCTGGCGGTAAATCTCGCTCAGGAAGTGAACGTTGAAACGTAAAAAATCAATCAGCTCACAGGCACTGTCGATCTCCGCCTGGTAAACATTTTTACTTTGCCCGAGCATGGTAGTACCATTCATATGATACCGGTACTTTGTAGCAATGAGGTCAGCCGCACGAAGAAAAATATTGGCCCTGTTCTCCCAACTCATATCAGCCCATGCCTGCCTGGCTTTTAGCGCTTCATCAATGGCCCTGGTCACATGTGATGCGTCGCCGGAATGAAAATGACCCAGCACAAAATCCTTTTCATGGGGAGGATGCAAGGGCGTCAGTTTTCCTGTACGCACTTCTTCGCCCCCGATATACATCGGCACATCAACCTGCGAGGATTTTAATTCCTTGAGCGTTCTTTTCAATGCTTCCCTTTCAGCAGATCCCGGAGCGTAAGTCAAAACGGGTTCGTTAACCGGCATGGGATAAGCAAAATATCCAAGATTCATAATGAAATGATTTAATGATTTTTTGTGCACCCTGAGGTGATCAGCTATCTTCTTTTTCACTCATCAGGTAAGCCTTGATGAATCCATCGAGTTCGCCATCCATTACAGGTCCTACATTACCTACTTCATAGTCGGTTCTGTGGTCCTTGATCATTTTATACGGATGAAAAACATAGGAACGAATCTGGCTTCCCCATTCTATTTTTTTCTTGGTGGAATTTGTGGCATCTTTCAAAGCTTCTCTTTTTCTCAATTCCTCTTCATACAAACGGCTTTTCAGCATCTGCATGGCTTTCTCGCGGTTACCGATCTGTGACCTTTCAGTCTGGCAAACAACGGTAATACCAGTTGGAATGTGGGTCAGGAAAACTTTTGTTTCCACCTTGTTCACGTTTTGTCCGCCGGCGCCACCACTTCGTGCTGTTTCCATTTTTACTTCACTATCCTTGATATCAATATTGATGGTATCATCTACAAGTGGATAAACGAAGACGGAAGCAAAAGAGGTATGCCTGCGTGCATTGCTGTCGAAAGGGGAAATGCGTACCAGCCGGTGGACACCGCTTTCTGCTTTAAGGAATCCATAGGCAAAAGGACCGTCAAACTGGTAAGTACAGGTTTTGATACCGGCGCCATCACCATCCACCCAATCCAGCACGGTTACATTCCAACCCTGCTTATCTCCATACATGCGGTACATGCGTGAGAGAATCTCAGCCCAGTCCTGGCTTTCTGTACCCCCGGCTCCTGAATTGATCTGCAAAACAGCAGGCAATTCATCCTCTGGCTGGTTGAGCGTACTTTTAAACTCTGCTTCTTCAATGGTCTGAATGGCTTTTTCATAAGCCGCCTTTACATCCTCTTCCGAACCTTCTCCTTCCTTCCAGAATTCAAAAAGTACGGCAAAGTCCTCAACGGAATCATTGACCTCATCATACAGGCTGGTCCAGTATTCATTAAGCTTGATCTCTTTGAGTATAGCCGTAGCGCGGGCATTATCGTCCCAGAAGCCCGGGGCGAGTGACAGTTGTTTATCCTGGTTAATTTTATCTATGCGGTTCCCGTAGTCAAAGAAACCTCCTCAGGACCACCACACGGTCCCTCATATCCTTCAATTGCTCTTGTGTCATAGCGCGCAAAGATAGGAGGTTTCACCCAGTGGCAGCAAGATCAGGAAATCGAAAAAATCAGGGATTTCTGAGCCTGTTTTGTATTTTGCCGTTCCCGATTGTGATTATGAAATATTATAGCTGCCAGCTTTATTTTTTTCTTTTATTGTTTTTGATTTCCTGCAGTTCCATCAAAACAGAAGAACCGGATCTTAAGGCAACTATAACCGGCAATTGGCTGATCATATACCCGGATCATCAACCCGCCACCAGGTCTGAAAGAGAAATTTATGGGAAGTACCAGGATTCTCTTGTAAAATTATTTGGACTTAAAATGGTGAGCTTTCATCCTGATGGCAGTTTTTCAGAAATCGACAGCTTAACCGGAAAAGGGAAATGGAGCGTGAGCGACGACAGCACCGTGGAGGTGCGCAACGGGGGACCGGGCTTTCATCTTTTTATAAGTAAATACGAAAATTTTGAAAAGGATACGCTTCAATTAACGGAATTCATTCCCCTGGAAAAACGGCCGGTGAAGGTGGTATGGACCCTGAAAAAAATCAGTGCAGAAGATGAAGGTTTTCAGTTGTTTCAACAGGAAGCCAATGCCTGGCGAAAACCTTCTTCTCATCCTGAAAGCGAACAGCAGATCAGGAAAAGATTATCAGAAATGCTGGAGTATTATAATGAATACTTTAAACTCGTAAGCCTGGAGTCGGCCTACTTTTTACCCTTGCGTGTGCCCTTACCCTTCTCCTACTACCAGCATGCGATACGGGTAAAAGATGAGATGTCCCCGCATTTTGTTTCCATTTTTTATGATAGCACAGATGCTTCAAAAGCACATGAGATTTTAAAAGAAACAGTAACCAATACAGGCGACTACTTTCCACGCAAGAAAGATTTTGTACTGGAATATGCCAGCTACATGGAGTTGCTTTCGCAAAAAATCGCTTCCAGAAAATAAGGCTTTTAAAAAAATTAAAATGAACAGGCTTGCAATTAGTACTACATAACTGTAATTTGTATATAAAGATTCCGCACCTTATGAATGAATACCTTTTCTCCATATCTGTGCTTTCCCTTTTTTTTGTCATTATTTACTTTATAATGAAACTGAAACGCAGGCAATAGAGTTGCTACTTTTCCATCAATTTTAAGATGTGAATAAAATGGTGCAGAACAGGTGCAGAACAGGAAGGTCAAAATTTTGGAAAGTGGTACCCTGGCAACATACCTTAGGTATACAATTGAAAAACGCAGTATTCCTTTAACAGAAAACTGCGGGCAGGGTCCTTCAAAAAGATATCTGCCATTCAATGGGAAGCATCGGGTTAATGAGTAAGGACCTTTGTCTTTATAAAATAAACTCCGGTGCTTTTTTTATTCCTCACCTCTTCCCTGCCTGGTTCCTTCCATGGTTTTGTTTCTTCCGGAGGTGGCTTCACCAGGACCTGATGAAAATCGTTCTGAATCGGAGAGGTTGCCGGATTCTCCTCTGGTGTCAAGTTCTTCGATATTATTTATATCCTGGTCACCGGTTAAGCTTTGGCCGGTTTTTTCAGGAATAGGATCCCGGCTGGTATCAGGATATGTTTCAGGTTTCATGATAGATAATTTAAAAGGAACGGTCATAACGGTCGCGTATATATTCTTCGATGGCTTCTTCGTCAAACCCGACTTCCTGGACGGCAACGAGAATATCATCCACAGGGTAATTCAATTTTCTCGATAAATTCCTAACCTCGCTTTCATTAGAAAAAAAGATTCCAAACCTGTCTTTATTATGCATCATGGTTAAGCTTGTTTCTAAAACCATACCAAAGAATAATAGGCATAAAAAAAGGAACATCCTGTTCCTTACTGATTATTTACCCCACTGAAAGACTTAGATACTACTCCTTTCGTAAAGATCATTAAGCGTATTGCGGTTAAGGTTTGAAGTTTGCCTGGTTGACCCACGGCGTTCTTCATCCGGTTTGTTTTCTTTTTGATTACGTGCACTGCGTCCTGCATTGCTGGCGGCATCACGCTTCAGCCCTTCGGTCTTCCTATCCCTCTGGTTGTTGGGTTCCTGCCTTGACATAGTTTAAATTTTAGTGTGATTGAAAACTGTCCGCAAAATCATGCCGTAATTGAATGTAAGCATTGCTGCCGACTTCATCAAAACGGATTTAAACCAGGTCATTTTTATCTTCTCCCAACCTTGCAGTTTCACCTTCATCAAGGTCATCATTCGGACTATGGGCACTGAACTCCACATCTTCATCCATATCCTTTTCAGCAGATTGATGGGCTTTTGCCGCGTCCCATTTTTCGGCAGGTGAAATTTCATGAGGTAAGGGATTCTCATGATGACCGCTTGCTGTTTCTTTTCTTTTATCCATAACAATCTTTTATTGCTGTTGCTCCAAATGCATGCCGGTTTCGGTTACATTAAATAGCTTCAGTAAAAATTACAAATGCCATTTATTGAATTAGATCATCTTAATGCAAAAACCATTATTAAAGGATATGAGGCCAGGGCCATTCACACAGGCACTATGACCCTGGTGTACTGGAAGGTGAAAGCCGGCGCTCAAATGCCTTTACACAGTCATTTGCATGAACAGGTAGCACATGTGCTGGAGGGCCAATTTGAGCTTACGCTGGATAGCGAAACAAAAATACTGGAACCTGGCATGGTTGCCGTAATACCGCCACACAGAATGCATGGAGGGAAAGCCATTACCAATTGCCTGTTGCTTGATGTGTTCCAGCCCGAAAGAGAAGATTATAAATTCTGATCAGTTCACGCGGAATATATTGTCTGCCTTATTCACATCGGGCACCCAGGTACTTCCCAGTTTCACTTCGCGGATCTTTTTTGTTCCGGGTATGCTTATGGTAATGCTCTTGTTTCCCTTTTCCCAGGCAGCGATGCTTTTGTGCAATTTTACAGTTGTATTATCAGCATAAGTGATGATGAGGTCCACTGGTACAGGCTTGCTGCCAACTGAAGTGATAACGATCTGCGCTGACTTGCCAGCCTGCTTTACGGAACTAATTGCAAGATCAGCATACCCTGCTTCATAAAACCATTTCAACCAGAACCAGTCCAGGTTTTTTCCAGACCCTTTGTTCATACTATAAAAAAAATCAAGCGGCATGGGATGTTTCCCATTCCAGGTACGGATGTAATGATGCAGGGCTTTGGTAAAGAGACTGTCGCCCAGCATATCCTTAACGAACAAATAACCCATGGCCGGCTCAGGATAACTGTTGGTAAAATAAGCCGCCGAGGTTTCCGTAGACAGGGTCATGATGGGAAGGTCAGCCTCCTGCCCCATATGCCTTTCTGTGGGTGCAACCCCGTAGTCATCCACAATGGTTGTATCAATGAGCGGTGAAAGGATCCACTCCCCCATCGTGGCCCATCCTTCATCCATCCATGCATACTTGGTTTCGTTGGTTCCCAGGTAAAAAGGAAACATCATGTGAAAGATCTCATGGGTGGTAAGTGTTACTTCATCAAATCTTGTTTCAACAGGGTTGTCGTTCACCATCATGGGATATTCCATTTGGTCAAGCCCGTCAAACACCGTGATATGGGAATAAGGAAAAGGCCATTTAGGAAACACATAGCTCATGTATTCAACCGTTTTATGGGCATCACCTGCCACCCAGAAATAATCATGATGCCCGGGATTGAATACTGCATCTACCCTGGTGCGCCTGCCGGTGGAAGGATCAACAACCAGTGAAGATGACTGCCAGGTGTAATGATCACTGGTGGCAAATGCAAAATCTGGCACATTGCGGGCACTATAATGCCAGGTGTTATAAGGATTTGCTGCAGTAATGTTACCAGGATCATCAGTTGAATCAATGATGTTGATGATTTCCTCACTACGCTCGGCCTGGCTGATCTTTTCACAGTATGCAGGTTGCAACACTTC
>JAEYUA010000283.1 GCA_023433755.1 Bacteroidota bacterium
GGTTTCCGGGTAAAATAATAAAACAAGCAAGGCAGGCGAAGCCTGCGGATAAATTCAACAATATATGGCTAGTATCAACCTGATGGAGGCATTCCAGGAGTTCAAGGATGCTGAAAATATTGACCGCCCAACGCTGATGCGTGTTGTGGAGGATGTATTCAAAACCCTTTTGCGTAAAAAATACGGTAGCGACGAAACCTTCGACGTGATCGTAAACGCGGAAAAAGGTGACCTTGAGATCTTCCGCCGCCGCAACGTTGTGGATGACGGAGATGTCTATAATACGCTGGAAGAAATTGAAGTGAGTGAGGCCAAGAAAATTTCTCCCGACTATGAAGTAGGTGAAGAAGTTTACGAGGAAGTGAACCTGGAAGATTTCGGCCGCCGTGCCATCCTGGCCGCCAAGCAAACCCTGGCCAGCCGTATCTCTGACCTCAAGAAAAATGTACTGGCAAAAAAATACCAGGACCGTATTGGGGAGATCATCAGTGCCGAGGTTTACCAGGTATGGAAAAAAGAAATTTTGCTGCTGGATGAGGAAGGCAATGAGCTGATCCTCCCCAAGAGCGAACAGATTCCGCAGGATTATTTCAAGAAAGGTGAGAATATCCGTGCCGTAGTGAAGAAAGTGGACATGAAGAATAACACGCCGGTGATCATTCTTTCACGTACTTCGCCTGATTTTCTGGCAAAACTTTTGGAAATAGAAGTGCCTGAGATCTTCGACGGCCTGATCGTTATCAAAAAAATTGTGCGTGAACCGGGTGAAAGAGCTAAAGTTGCGGTAGAATCCTACGACGACCGTATTGATCCAGTAGGTGCCTGCGTAGGTATGAAGGGCAGCCGTATTCATGGCATTGTACGTGAATTAAAGAATGAAAATATTGACGTGATCAACTGGACCAACAACATCCAGCTTTTGATCCAGCGTTCATTGACACCAGCCAAGATCACTTCCATGGAGCTGGACCAGGATACAAAACATGCCAATGTGTATTTGCGTCCCGACCAGGTTTCCCTGGCCATCGGCCGCAGGGGTGTGAACATCAAACTGGCCTGCGACCTTACCGGTTTTGAGCTGGATGTTTACCGTGATAATGAAGGTGAGGTTGAAGAGTTTGACATTGACCTGGAAGAATTCAGCGATGAAATTGAAAGCTGGGTAATTGATGAACTCAAGCGCGTAGGTTGTGACACGGCAAGAGCGGTACTGGATCTTACCGCTGAAGAACTGGAAAGAAGAACCGATCTTGAAAAAGTAACCATTGATGAAGTAAGGAAGGTGTTGCAGGCGGAATTTGAAAAGGAATAACTCCCCTTGCCCCTGATGGGGTATGGGTGTGAATCGTGAGAAGTGAATCGTGAGACGTGAGCATGAGCAGGCTTCACTACTGAAGTTCAGTGTTTTCAAAAGCGATAATATTTATAATCGAGCAGCTATATAAGTGGAAAATGCGTCTAGCTGCAAAACAAAAGTAAAGTGATCAATAACTAAGTTCTTTGGATCTTATCTCACGATTCACGACTCACGTCTCACGAATCAAGATGTTTGATCTAAAGCCGGCAGCGGTCACGACAAAAACCAGTTAATGGCAGAAACAATTACGACACCCAGGTTGATGGCAGCCGCCAAGGAGTTTAACATCGGTAAGGATACCCTTGTTGATTTTCTTGTGGGCAAAGGATACAGCAGGGATGACCTGAAACCTACGGCAAAGCTCACGGAAGATATGTACCGTGCTTTGCAAAATGAATTCCAGAGCGATAAGGTGGCCAAACTAAAGGCCATCCAGGTCGACCTGCCAAAAGGCGCAGTGGCGGAAGCAAAGAAAAAGAAGGACGAAGAAGAGATTCATTTCCGCGGAAAAGAAGAAAAGAAACCCGCGAAAAAAGAAGAGCCTGCACCTGCTCCTGTAGCAGAAGTTCCTGTTGTGGAACCGGCACCTCCGCCGCCTCCGCCTCCTGCTGAACCGGAGCCGCCTAAGGAACCGGAAGTAGCCAAGGTGGAAACACCGGAAATAGAAGGACCGAAAGTTCTTGATAAAATTGATCTTTCTGCAATTGATTCTTCTACCAGGCCGAAGAAAACAACCAAGAAAAAGAAAGAAGAAGAAAAACCTGAACCGGTAGCAGAAGCAGAAGCAACACCAGTGGTGGAAACACCTGTTGCTGAAGTGGCTCCTCCCCCGGTGGTTGAAACACCGCAGGAAGATGAACCTGTTATTGAAAATATCAGGGCAGAAAAAATTGAAGGTCCCAAGATCCTTGGCAAAATAGAATTACCGGTGGAGAATGATACGCGTCCGCAAAAAGCTGACGAGAAGCGCAAGAGAAAGAGAATACCGATCGAGAAAAAAGACGGTGGTGCCCAGGGAACCAGGCCTGCAGGCCAGGGTGGCGGAGCCCGTATCGGCATCCAGCGCAACACAGGTGGCGCCACTGGAGAAAGAGGCCGTGGCGGACAGCAGAATAAATTCGGACAGCGCTCCGGTGCCCGTCCAACTTTTGCCAAACGTGGTGAGGACAAACAGATCGACGAAAAAGAAATTCAACGCAAGATCCAGGAAACACAGGCGAAACTATCCGGTGGTAAAGGCAAGAGCATGAAAAAGCTCCGCCGCGACCGCCGCAATGAGGCCGCTGAATCCATGGATGGTGCAGAAGATAATAAACTGCAGGTAACAGAATTCATCAGCGTGAGCGAACTCGCCAACCTGATGGATGTGAGCTTCGCGGAAGTGATCGCCAAATGTATGGGCCTTGGTATCATGGTATCCATCAACCAGCGTCTCGACGCGGAGGTGATCGAACTCGTGTCCAGTGAATTCGGCTTTGATGTGGAATTCATTGACATGGAAAAACAAATGGAAATGGACGAGGAAGAGGAAGTGGATGATGAGGCCGACCTCAAGCCACGTTCTCCCATCGTTACCATCATGGGTCACGTTGACCATGGTAAAACTTCCTTGCTTGACTATATCAGGAGTGCCAGCGTGGTAGCCGGTGAGGCGGGTGGTATCACCCAGCACATTGGTGCCTACCAGGTAAACCTGCCTGATGGAAAAGACATTACCTTTCTCGATACTCCCGGTCACGAAGCGTTTACGGCTATGCGTGCCCGTGGTGCCAAGGTTACCGACCTTGCCGTGATCGTGATCGCTGCGGATGATGCCATCATGCCCCAGACGCGTGAGGCTATCTCGCATGCGCAGGCAGCACAAGTACCCATGATCTTCGCGATCAACAAGATTGATAAGGATGGTGCCAATCCAGCTAAAATTTATGAGCAGCTCGCGCAGATGAACATCCTCGTGGAATCATGGGGTGGTAAATTCCAGAGCCAGGAGATCAGTGCCAAGCAGGGATTGAATATTGATTTATTACTTGAAAAAATATTGCTCGAAGCCGAGATTCTTGACCTGAAAGCCAATCCTTCTAGAGAAGCGAATGGTACTATCATCGAGGCAACGTTGGATAAAGGACGTGGATTCGTGGCGACAGTACTCGTGCAGAATGGTACACTTAAAGCCGGTGACCTGGTGGTGAGCGGACAACATTTCGGGCGTGTGAAGGCCATGATGAATGAAAGGAACAAGAAAGTGAATGAAGCACCTCCTTCCACACCGGTATTGATCCTTGGTCTGAATGGTGCGCCGCAGGCTGGTGAAACTTTCAGGGTTTACCAGGATGAAGCGGAAGCCAAAGAAATTGCCAACCGCCGTGCACAGATCCTGCGCGAACAGGGTATGCGTGCGAAGAAACACATTACACTTGATGAGATCGGGCGCCGACTGGCTCTTGGAAGCTTCAAGGAATTGAAGGTGATCATCAAAGGTGACGTGGATGGATCGGTAGAGGCATTGAGTGATTCATTACAGAAATTATCTACCCAGGAGATCCTGGTAAGTGTGATCCACAAAGGTGTGGGCCAGATCAATGAAAGCGATATCGTGCTGGCTGAAGCATCTGATGCCATCGTGATCGGATTCAACGTGAGGCCTTCGCTGCAGGCGAACAAGCTGGCTGATAAAGCAGGGATCGAGATCAAATTGTACTCGATCATCTATAACGCCATTGAAGAGATCAAGAGCGCGATGGAAGGAATGCTTGAACCGAAGATCCAGGAGAAGATCGTTGCCAACGTGGAGATTCGCGAGGTGTTCAAGTTTGATAAAGCTACCGTTGCCGGTTGCCAGGTGATAGAAGGAAGGATCAAACGTGATAACAAGATCCGCCTGATTCGTGATGGTATCGTGGTTTATCCAACAGGTGAAGGCGCCAGTGCTGAACTCGGATCACTGAAACGTTACAAGGATGATGTGAAGGAAGTGCTTTCCGGAATGGAATGCGGTCTTACCATCAAAAACTATAACGACATCAAGGTCGGTGATATCGTGGAGGCATATGAGGAAGAAGAAGTGAAGAGGACGCTGTAGAGAAGACCATGTTCGATCGCAAACATTTTTTAGTCATACAATCCCCTTTAATAAGGGGATTTTTTTTGGGATAAGGGTTGATGTTGATACGGTTCAAATCTCGAATTTGATTCAACCCGACACCGCATACAACCACCCCAACCAAACGGCACACTATCTGACCTGTCATCCCGCAGGGACCTGGACGTCGCATAATAACAACATTGAGAATTATTTTGACACCACGAAAAGCAAACAACCCCACACCGCACACAACCTCCCTGCCCCCGCCGACCCCTTCGACCTGTCATCCCGCAGGGATCTGGAGTATGCATAATTGCAACGTTGATAGTCATTTTCAATTAAGCTATTCCCAAGACAATTTGCATTCCCGATTACATCATTTTCATTTCCTCCTTCTCACAAACGATTCAATTTCCCTTGGCGGCCAACAGCCAAATAACTTTTCATTCAAGAACATCAACTCAGGGTTCATTGTATTAATCAACTCCATTTTTCTTTTCCTGGACCATTTTTTAATTTCTTTTTCCCGGGCAATGCAGTCAAGAATGTAATCGAAAGGCTCATAGTATAAAAGGTAGCATACATTGTATTTTGATGGAAAGGCACCTGGACTAACCTTCAGGTAATGCTCAACAATTCGGGCTTTAAGATTATTAGTAATGCCAGTATACAAAACAGTTCTTGTAGCGTTGGTTATTATGTATAAGTAGTACGTTTTGCTCATAGGGTAAATGTCTATGTGGTTGTGATTTTTGCGAAGGGGAGATCAACTAATAATTATGTGGTTTTTCCCGAGGGGGAATGAAAGTTGTTTTTTATAATCGGAGTTGCTTTTATGCATACTCCAGGTCCCTGCGGGATGACAGGTCGAAGAGGCGGTGTTTTACCAGGCCGGTTGTGTGCGGTGTAGGGCATCTCACGCCTCACGTCTCACGCCTCACGTCTCACGCTTCACGCCTCCACGCCTTCAAAGAATTGTTAATCCCCACCCCAATCCATCCAATTCCCCTCTTAAAGGCTAAATTTGAACACATTTCTTTTTATGAAAAAGCTGCTTTTCATTGCCTTTGCCTGTTTTATTGCTGCCCTGCCTTCGCTGGCTCAGCCTAAAAAGGTGGTGGCCGACAAGATCGTTGGTATCGTTGGCGATCATATCATCCTTTATTCCGACATCCGCAATGCTATCGCTGATATCTCCCGCCAGGGTGGACAGGTACCGGAAGGTGTGGAATGTTCCATCATTGAACAATCCCTCGTTTCCAAAGTGCTGATGCTGCAGGCTATGAAGGATTCACTGGTAGTAACGGAAGAAGAAGTAGAAGCAGACCTTGACCTTCGTGTACGTGATTTTATCCGCACCTACGGCTCACAGGAAGCAGTTGAGCAGCTTGCAGGTAAAACCATTTACCAGATTAAGGACGATGCGAGAGAATCTATCCGCGAACGCAAACTTGCCGAAGCCATGCAGATGAAGATCCTCGAGAACGTACGCATCACCCCCGCGGAAGTAAAAGTTTATTTCGACCGCATACCCAAGGACAGTCTTCCTTTCTTTGAATCAGAACTGGAGGTAGGCCATATTGTGATCTATCCAAAGGCCTCCCGTGATCTGGAACAGTATGCCATATCCGAACTCACCAACTACCGCCGCATGATCGATGAAAAAAAGATCAGCTTCGAGAATGCTGCGAAAAGATATTCCGAAGACCCGGGTTCAAAAGACAGAGGTGGTCAATACCAGTTGAACCGCAATGAAAAAACCTGGGATCCTGAATTTCTCAGGGCGAGTTTCAGGTTGAAGGAAGGCGAGATCTCACCCATCATCAAATCTAAATTCGGGTATCACATTATCCAGATGGTACAGCGTAATGGAGATGATGCCATCGTTCGTCATATCCTGAAGATTCCACCCGTTACTGATGATGAGATCAATGCGGCTGTTTCCAAACTGGATTCTGTGCGTGCCATGCTGATTGCCGGCACTACCGACTTTAGTGCTGCTGCCAATAAATACAGTGATGATGAAGCTTCCAAATACTATGGTCCGCTAATCCCAAGCCGTGACGGTGATTCTTATAATACCATTGATGAACTGGATAAAGACATCGTAACAACCATCAGCAAAATGAAGATTGGTGAATACTCACAGCCTTCTGTATTTGTTGATCCGCAGACCCAGAAAAGAGGAGTGCGCATCATTTATCTCAAATCTATGTCGGAGCCTCACGTGATGAACATCCGTGATGATTATAATAAAATCCAGCAGGCTGCCCTGGAAGAGAAAAAGTATTTAGCACTCGAAAAATGGCTGACCACTAATATTCCAAGCTACTATATCATGATTGATGATGACCTGTCCGGCTGCGCCCAGCTTAAAAAATGGATGAAGAAGGACATAGCTTCCAAATAAAGGAAAACCTTTACGCTCTCATAATAAGACCCGGATTATTCCGGGTCTTCATTTTTGAGATTATCTTTATGTGTTAACAGAACTGTGTAAGTGCAATCCCAATGTCTTTGTCCCTGAAAACCGCTTTGAATCTCACTGGCTCCGTATTATTCGAGAACAGCCCGCTTCCCTCCTGGGTTGTGAATGCAGAAAATTTTGTTGTAGTCGCCTCCAACCGCGCAGCTCAATCATGTTACAAGGTTGTAGAAGAACAAAAAATATTCCTCCAGTTGCTGGATGAATATTACCGCATCCCGCTGATGGAGAGGGTTTCGAGGAGCAGGAAGATAGAAGAGGTGAATGATGTGTATGTTCTGATTGACGCCAACGGTAAAAAAACAGTCGCCGACCTATATGCTTCTTCATTTGATCTGGAGGGTGTAACATGTATACAGTTCACAGCTATTGCTCATACCGGTCATCATGAACCCGGTGATCTGAAAGAAGAGCATCACCGGTACAAATCATATATAGAACACAGTACAGATGGTATCTATTGCATGGAGTACAGGAAGCCTCCTCCGGTGGACCTGGCATTTGATGAACTGGTTGTATTCTCCAGGAAATACACCTATATCTCTTACAGCAACCAGGCCATGGCCCGCATGTATGGTTTCGATAATAGCGAAGACCTGAGACATTTCCTGGAGCCACAGGTTCTGGATTTTGAAGACCCTTTGAATATTGCTTTCCTGGAAGCATTCGTTACCAATGGATTTCATATCATCAATGCCCCCTCGCATGAAAAAGACAGGAATGGGAATACCAGGTATTTCCTGAATACATTGGTTGGTGTTATTGAAGACGGACACCTGAAAAGGATCTGGGGCACGCAAAAAGATATCACTGAAAAAAAGATCACGGAAGAAAAACTGCAACTGCTGGCCAGCCTTGTGGAGCAGACCTCGGATGTACTTACCGCTTCCGATATTGATTTCAAACCCATCACCTGGAACAAAGCTGCGGAAACGGTTTACGGTATCAGTGGTGACCTGGTGATCGGGAAAGATCTGTCTGATTACATCACATTTAATTATACAGGTTTTACCCGGGAAGAAGTCCGCACTATTCTGCGTGAAAAAGGAGAGTGGCGCGGTGAAGCAGGTTTTGTGCGCCCTTCAGATCAGAAATATAAAACGGTATTATTCGGATTTAAAACTAGGTTGGATGAACAAAACAGGCCAATTGGGTACCTCATCAGCGCCAGCGATATTACTGAAAGAAAACTGGCTGAATCAAGACTAAAGGAAAGTGAATCGCGGTTTCGTGAGATGGCTGATTCCTCACCAGTAATGATCTGGATGTGCAATGAATCAAGCATCACCTCATACACCAACCGCAAATGGATCGAGTTCACCGGCATTGATATTTCCGGAGATCCCATGGGCTGGTCAAAGCTTGTTCACCCTGATGATCTTGAAATGGCAAAGGCTGTGTATATGGAAGCTTTCCAAAGAATGGATGAAGTAACCATTCAGTACCGGCTGTGGAATAAAGATGGCAGCTACCGCTGGGTGCATGATGTGAGTGTTCCCCGCTTTACCAATGACCAGTTCATAGGCTATATAGGTTCGGTAGTGGATATTGAAGACCAGAAACAGACGGAGAAACAGCTTAGGTATAATGCCACGATACTTGACAACGTTTCGGATATTATAGTAACCACTGATCTTGAATATAAGGTGCGGAGCTGGAATCCCTCCGCGGAACATTACTATGGCATTCCGGCTGCCCAGGCCCTTGGTGAGCGCATGAGTGAGATCATGCAGTTTCAGTTTACCGACGTAAGCCTCGCTGCCATATTGAAGGACCTTGATGAGAAGGGAGAATGGAGAGGTTCCCTGAGTTATGTAAACAAGAAAGGTGAAGAGCGTCATTTTCTTCACACGGTCAAGGGAATTTATAATGAAGAAAAACAAAAAATCGGCTACCTCGCCGCAGCCCGTGATGTAACCGAACGGGTGGTAGCTGAGAAAAAACTGGAGAAGAGCGAGAATTTTTATCGCACCCTCATCGCTGATTCCTCCAATGCCATGATCCTGCTGGATGAATCAGGTATGATCAGCTTCGCTTCTCCTTCCGTGAAGAAAGTGCTGGGATATGAGGTCGCTGACATCCTGGGGAAAAACTCTTTTGAATTTGTGCATACGGAAGATCTTTTGTGGGCAGCCCAGTCTTTTCAGCAGGAAGTGAAAGAAAACCCGGTGGTAAAATCCATTGTGGTGCGACTCCTCAAAAAAGATGGTGAATGGTTATGGTGTATGATCCGTGGACATAACATGCTGAATAACCCAAGCATCAACAGCATCGTAATTTATTTTCATGATGACACCCTGCGCAAGCAGGCCAATGAAGCCCTTAAAGAAAGTGAAAAACGATTCAGGAACCTGATACGGGAATTACAGATTGGCGTATTTCTT
>JAEYUA010000186.1 GCA_023433755.1 Bacteroidota bacterium
AACCGCCCTGATGCTCAGTTCCTCCACTCCCATTTTTTCCAGCTCCTGGCTGATAGCACCATAGCTGGTATTGAATACCGGCTTTTTCTGCAACCGGTAAGTAACAGAAAGGATCACGAACCTGTTCCTATAAATATTCTTGAAAACACTTTCACGGTAACCAAAGCGGCAATCCTCCAATGAAAAACGGCGTAATATATTTTCATGCAGGTCATACGCTTCCAGTTCATGAAACACATCTTTGATCTCCACCCCATAAGCACCGATGTTCTGCATGGGGGAAGCGCCTACATTGCCAGGGATCAGTGAAAGATTTTCTATGCCCGCGTAATTCTTCTCTATGCAATACATTACAAAGCGGTGCCAGTTCTCTCCTGCCCCGGCCTTTACGAAAATGGAAGTATCATCTTCCCCAACCAGTTCTATGCCCTTCAATTCATTCTTCAGGACCAGCCCCTCGAAATTTTTTTTGAAAAGAATGTTCGATCCTCCCCCTAAAATCACCAGGGGCAGTGCTTCTTGTTTCCGGGCGTTTGCCAGAATGTCACGCAATTCCTCTACCGTTTTAAAAACGGAAAAATAACGGGCCGTAACGGGGATGTGAAAAGTATTGAATGGAAGTAGACTGACATTTTGCTCCATCTGCATCTGGCAAAAGTAATTGTAAAACGGCTGAGTCAACTGGTTTTTAGCCCTTTAATGATGCAACAATACCGCCATTTTTAGCTATTTTGTCTGCGATCAAACCTAACTGCAATTATGAAATTTCACTTCCCCCTGTTCTTACTGGGATTATTTATCATGGGCATTACCCAGGCCCAGCAGGCAGAACCTGTGAACTCAGGCGCGCTCATTGCCGAAGGCATTAAACTTCACGACGCAAAAAAATATAAAGAGGCGATCGAACAGTACCGAAAAGTGCCGAGGAATGACACCAACTATTCCTATGCGCTTTATGAAGTAGCGTACAGCCTATACGCGGAAAAGGAATTGCAGGCTACAATCAATACCATACGTGAAGGACTCGCACTGGATGATAATTCCCATGAGCTGGAATTTTATATCCTGCTGGGAAGTGCAGTTGATGATCTTGACCAGACAGAAAAAGCAATTCAGATCTATGATTCAGCACTGCTGAAATATCCCAATTCATTATTGTTACGACTCAACAAGGGTATCACCCTGATGCGACTGGAAAAGCTGGATGAAGCAGAAGATATATTCCAGCAGATCCTGCTTTTCAATCCATTTTATTCCAGCGCCCACTACCGCCTGGGCCAGTGTGCACTCCGGCGCGGACAGGTTTTGCAGGCCATGATGTGTGACTTCACCTATCTTATCAACTACCCAGATGGTCCTCATTCGGGTACCGTTGTAAAACTGCTGGGTAACCTAAGCAAAAATACCGATGATATTAAGGAAGCCGTTAATAAAAGAACAAAGGAACAGACAGGCAATTTCGCCATGGTGGAACAGATCATTCTTTCAGGCATCGCGCTTGACAAAGGATACAAGGTGCTGACTGACCTTGATGATCCTATCATTCGCCAGTTGCAGGTGATGATGGAAAAGCTGGAATACGACAGCCAGGATCCGGATTTCTTCATGCAATTCTATGTGCCTTATCTCAAAGATGTTTTCAACAGTAAATTATTTGAACCTGCGGTGTACAGGGCCTTCTCGGATGTGAACCTTGAATCCATCCAGAAATATGTGAAGAAAAACGGGAAGGAGATCACCAGGGCTACTGACTTTATTTCCCAACACCTCGAAAAGATCCGTAGCACACGCATACTTGATTATGAAAAAAGGATCACCGCTGCACCACAGTATCATTTTGACGGGGGATATTATTATGCCAAAGGTTTTTTAAATAATGAAAAGACCCATGGCAGATGGGAATTCTTCCATAAGAATGGCAATCTTAAATCTTCCGGTGAATATGTCAACGGCAAAAAACAGGGAAAATGGACCTACTATTATAACACCGGGGAAATAGGAGGTTTGGATACCTGGGTTGATGGTGTTCAGCATGGCGAAGATGTTACCTACAACAATTTTGGTGTGGTGAGCGTGCGGACCTGGTTCAAAAACGGTGAACAGGACGGAGAAAGAACCAGTTATTATGCGCTGGGACATCCGTATACTGTAAGCACTTATAAGGAGGGAAAAGAAACCGGCAAATACACCCAGTATTATTCCAACGGAAGGGTCAACATTATTGCCGGCACACTCGATGATGAACTGCATGGATCTTACCAGGCCTTTCATACCAATGGCAAAAAGAAGATTGTTGCCAATTATGAAAAAAGCAAATTTCATGGAAAATACCAGTCCTTTCACGATAACGGGCAACTGGAGTTTGAGATCAACTACCAGCATGGCATTGCGCAAGGCGAGGCTGTTACCTATCACCCGAACGGGGTTTTAAAAAGAAAGGTGAAATACGTGGATGACCTGCTGGAAGGAGAAGAAACTATTTTCAATGACAGGAAAGTTCTCGTCGAAAAAACGAATTTCAAAAAAGGGAAAGCAGATGGCCTGGCAGAATTCTTTGATAATGACGGAATACTTTATTCCACTTTTAATTACAACAACAACAAATTAAACGAAGCCAAATACTTTGACAAATCGGGCAAGGAGATCGGCCAATCTGTAAGGAAAAACAAAATGATCGACATGGTCATCTATAATCCTGCCGGCTACAAGGTTAAAACCGTCAGCTATAATGACGATGCCCAGATTGTAGGCACAGAAACTTTCTTCTATAATTCAGGACAGCCTAAGGAGATCAACCTGTACAAGGAAGGAGAACTGCACGGGGTCTGTGTAGGTTATTATCCCAATGGCAGCAAAAAATACGAGGTGCAGTATGAGAATGGTGAGAAGCATGGCTTTGTAAAAAATTACTCCCTGAATGGCAGGATCAGTTCAGAAGGATGGTACCAGGATGGTAAGCTCAATGGCAACTGGCTCGAATACGACCAGCGCGGAACTTTGATCAATTTTACCACCTACCTTAATAATGATATCTATGGTGTAAAACAAAGTTTCACACCTAATGGAAAACTGGCAGATGAGGAATTTTACAAAGCCGGCTGGATCGTTGGAAACCAACAATACGATACGGTGGGCAATAAACTAAGCCTGGCTCTTTTTCCCAATGGCAGCGGCAAATGGAAAGGAATTTATCCCAACCAGAAAACAAGGTATGAAGGGGAATATGTGAATACAGAAGTGAATGGTCCTTTCAAACTTTTCTATTTCGATGGCAGCATCCAGGTTTCCAAGATTTATGACAAGGGCCTGCTTCACGGAGAGTATACGGATTATTACTACGGAGGCCAGGTCAATACACAGGGTAAATATGATATGGGTAAAAAAACAGGTACCTGGAAGACCCATTACCCCAACGGCAAATTATCCAAGGAAGAAGTGTTTGTAAATGGCGAGCAGCATGGCGTTTCAAAATATTATTTTACGGATGGCCGGATTGAAAAAGAAGTAAGTTATTGGAATGGAGAGCGCGAAGGCGAATTCAAAAGATATTCCTTTGATGGCCAACTGGTGAGCATTGTTTTTTATAATAGCGACCAGCCGGTTCAATATACCTACCAGGGCAAAGATCAAAAATTGGTTCCTGCTATTGCTATCCCGGGGGGCAGCGGAAAGGTAAAGACCTTCTATGCCAATGGCAATGTGTCCACCGAAATGGAATTCAAGGATGGCTTACTCAATGGGCCATACAAGGTATTTCATCCGAATGGCAAGGTGTATTATGAAGAAGAAAACCTCGTTTGCGGCGAAACCAATGCCCGCCTCACTGAATATTATCCCACAGGCCAGGTGAGACATTCCTACAATTACGTTTATGATAAGGTAACCGGTCCATACAAAGAGTACTATGAAAACGGAAAATTAAGTGAAGAAGGAATCTTTTATGAAGGACAATTACATGGCCCGCGCAAATTGTATGACGCCACAGGCAAACTTACCAGTACCCAGCATATCTATTACGGCATCATCCTCAATGTAACTAAATGAAAAAACCAGGTGCACTCATTCTCCTCCTGGCAGGCTGGTTAGTGACCGGCGCGCAGGACTGGAAAACAAAATTCAAAGATGCTGATGCTGTTTATACCAGCCTTGGTTGCGAGGTCCAGATAAAATGGGAAAACGGGAAACTGGTATCCACCAGTAACTATTCAGAAAGCCTGGTATACCTTACCAGCAATGCCGTAAAAATGATGAGCAAGGGTCATATTTTTCACAGCAGCTTTCATGAACTTAAAAGCTGGGACGCGTACACGCAACTGCCGGACCTGAAAAAGAAATTGAAAACTTCCAATACCAGTACAGCCAGCAGCCGGCAGGATTATATTTTTTATGATGATGCCAAGTCCACCACTTTTGATTTTACAGGTGGTATAGTGGGGGCATCACGGCACCTGGAATACCAATTGCTGAATAAAAATATCCACCTGCTTTCACCCTACTATTTTGAAAGATACTTTCCTGTAGCGGAAACACAACTAAGTATAACCTTTCCTTCTAATGTAAAACTGAAATACCTGGCAAAAGGTCTGAACGCTTCGAAGATCGAGATCAGCGAGTCCAGGAAGAAAGACAGGATCACCTATACTTTCAAAATGAAGGACCTGGAAAGCAGCAGGGCTTATGACGATGCGCCGGACAATTCATGGTATGCCACGCATGTGATCTATTATGTAGAGCAGATCAATGAGAATGGTGAATGGAAAAATTTCCTTTCCTCGCCTGAAGATCTTTATAAGCTTAATTACGGCTTCATCCGCGATATTAATAAAACGATGAGCAATGAGCTGAAATCTGTAACAGACTCCATCATCAGTGGCGCCAGTTCTCCCCGTGAAAAGGCCGGAAAGATTTATAAATGGGTGCAGTCACATATCAAGTACGTGGCTTTTGAAGAAGGCATGGAAGGCTTTATACCCAGGGAAGCCAACCTGGTGTGCAGCCGCAGGTTTGGTGATTGCAAGGATATGGCCAGCATCCTCACCAGCATGCTCAGGCATGCAGGATTAGAAGCTTATTTTACCTGGATCGGCACCAGGGATATTCCTTATGACTATACGGAGGTACCACTACCGATCGTGGACAATCACATGATTTGCACGGTAAAGATTGGTGAAGAATATATTTTCCTTGATGCTACAGATGAAGGCTGCATCTTCGGTATGCCTCCTCATAGCATTCAGGGCAAACAATCCATGCTCGCCATCAGTGAAAAGGAATATAAGATCCTTCGTGTACCGGTGATTGCTAAAGAACAAAACCAATTTCTTGATTCCACTTTTATTCATCTTACCGATAAGGGTATCAGCGGATCCATCAAGGTAACCATGAAGGGATACTTTGCTTCGAGCCTTTATACTGCGTTGAGCTTCCGCAATAAGGAAGAAAGGGAAGAATATTTCAAAGCACGTTTTGGAAGAGGCAGCAACAAGATCAGCTTTAAAGACTGGGCCTATACCCAAAACGCTGATCACAGCCAGATGGAGGTCACAGCCAATTTTGACCTGCCAGATTATTCAAAGAAACTGGGTAGTGACTGGTACCTCAACCTCAACCTGTTCAAATGGTATGAACACCAGGAAATTGATTATCCAAAAAGGAAAATGCCGATCGAATTCTCCTATCTCAATCAAAGTTCATTCGTTACCCGGCTCACCATTCCTGAAGGTTACGAATTATCCTACCTGCCCAAATCAGACAGTTATAAAAATGATGTCTGGGGTTTTGTAATGAATTATTCCACGTCAGGAAAAGAGGTATTCCTGACCCAGCAATTTGATACGGACCACCTGATGCTGTATCCCGAATCATTTGAAAAATGGAACAAGGTGCTGGAGCATTTATTCCCCAACTACAAACA
>JAEYUA010000220.1 GCA_023433755.1 Bacteroidota bacterium
AATGAAGTTCATAATCTTTACATACGCTTCATGGGTTATGAAACCGTTGAAACCCGTTATGGTAAATTCAAGGCCATCAAGTTCAAACCACTCCTGATGGAAGGAACGATCTTCTCAGGCGGAGAGAAGATGACAGTATGGGTGACAGATGATGGGAACCGCATTCCAGTTCGAATCGAAAGCCAGATCCTCATTGGCAGTATCAAAGTGGATATGATGAAATACAAAGGGCTGCGTTATCCGCTCGGCAGCCAATAGCCAATAGCCTTGGCCTACAGTTCTGACAACCTGAAACTCCGCTCCATCCTGATCCCCTTATCCGTTTGCATCAAACTGCAGCATTCAATTACAGGGTCGTGCTGGAAGAACAGGGTATAGTTATTTTGTACTGCTTCCTGGAGGAATGATTTCTTTTCTTTTAGTGTAGTCAGCGGAAACATGTCGTAAGCCATTACATAGGGCAATGGAATATGTCCCGCTGAAGGAAGCAGGTCGGCCATGAATACAATTGTGTGTCCCTTGTATTCAATCCGTGGAAGCATCATGCTGCTAGTATGCCCGTTCACAAAAAACAGGTCGATATGGTTGGAGAAGGCTTCTGTATAAACCTTTCCTTCCATTTGATTTTTATCTGCCAGTTGTGCCACAAAATTGAGCTGGCCACTTTCCTGTATGGGTAATATATTTTCTTTGAGGAAGGAAGCCTTTTCCCTGTCATTGGGATGCACGGCCCAGTCCCAATGACTGGCATTGCTCCAGTAAGCGGCGTTTTTAAATGCAGGAACCAGTTGGTCTCCCACCCTTATAATACTTCCCCCGCAATGATCGAAATGCAGGTGGGTCAGGATCACATCAGTGATATCGTCCCGGTGAAAACCATGGGCTGCCAGTGATTTGTCAAGGTTGTCATTACCATGCAGGTAATAGTGCCCGAAAAATTTCTCATCCTGTTTATCACCAATGCCATTGTCAACCAGTATCAGCCTGCCTTCATCTTCTATCAGCAGGCTGCGGAGCGCCCAGGAACAAAGGTTGTTCTCATCAGCGGGATTGATCTTATTCCAGATGGATTTGGGAACCACGCCAAACATGGCGCCGCCGTCGAGTTTGAAATAACCGGTATTGATCGTATATAATTTCATGATTGTTTTTTTTGAGCCTGGGCTGTTAACAGCAACAGCATAAAACCAATGGCAAAGAAAATCACCAGCGCCAGGATGGAATTACGCATGGAATGTGTGATGCCTTCGATAATGCCGAAGCTGAGAAGCCCAATTACGATGGCCAGTTTTTCTGTAATATCATAAAAACTAAAGAACGAAGCCGTATCTCGGGTTTCGGGCATCAGCTTGGAATAGGTAGAGCGGCTGAGTGCCTGTGTGCCTCCCATTACCAGTCCTACCAGTGAAGCAAGTATATAAAAATGCATTTCTGTCTGCATAAAATAACCACCGATGCAAAGCAGGATCCATAAGCCCACCGTGATAGACAGCACCCTGATATTTCCGATCCTTTGGGAGAGCCTCGACATGCCAATGGCGCCACCTATCGCCACTACCTGGATGATCACAGCCGTAATGATCAGGTTTGTATCCTCCAGTTTTAGTTCCTTGATTCCAAAATCTATGGCAATGAGCATGATGGTTTGCACACCCATACTGTAAAACCAGAAAGCTGAGAGGAATCTTTTCAGAACGGGCATGTGCCTGAGTTGGAACCACACTTTCTGCAGTTCATGAAAACCATGGCTGAAAACATGTTTTTTATCGGATGACATGGGCCTGCCGGGGGGCAGTCTTTTAAAACTGATCTGCGCGAAACCCACCCACCACAAACCTACCAGCAGGAAGGTGAGTTTAAGAGGAAATGTGGAATCGGGCATGGCAATCACCAGGGCAAAGCCAATCATCTGCATGATCACACTGCCGATATAGCCAAAAGAAAACCCGCGGGCACTGATGCGGTCGCGGTCCTTTACTTCCGCGATCTCGGGGAGGTAGGAATTGTAAAACACCTGGCTTCCATAGAAGCCGATGCAGGCAAACATCAGCATGAAGAGGCCGAAAATATGGTCGCCTTCATCAAAGAAGAAAAGCAGCGAACAGCAGGTTGCGCCCAGGTAGCAGAAAAAGCGCATGAAGTTTTTTTTGCTGCCCCGGTAATCGGCAATGGAAGAAAGGATGGGTGAGAGAAAAATGATTACTAGGTAAGCGGCTGAAAGAAAATAATCCTTGAGTTCTGTATTTATGAAAGTCCTTCCCATGAAAGAAACACCTTTTTCAAAACCGGGTTTTTCCAGGGAAGTAAGTGCGGCATAATAAGCCGGGAAAAATGTTGTAGTGATCACCAGGCTGTACACGCTGTTGGCCCAGTCGTACATGGCCCATCCATTGATCACCTTTTTGGAAGCAGTCTGCATGTGTTTACTTGAAAGTCCCCTTGTTTATGTTGATCTGTAAACGGGTGACTATGGTAAAAATAAAAAGACATCATGAATGATGTCTTTTTAAATTCTATAGTAAAATATGCCTTATTGGGCAGGGGCATGCTGCAACTGGTCGGGTTGGGGATTGTTGGTGTACTGAACCGGTTGTTCATCCGGTGCAACGGTGCCCAGCATACGCTGGTCGAGTACTGCTTTCTCTGCTGCTGTGAGCTCATCAAATTTTTTGACATCATTGAAATCGTTGTCAATCACAATGAGCTTTACCTCTTCATTCAGCGTGTATTTAGAAACCAGGTATTGAAGATTAGCCAGTGTTGAATAATAGAAGGTGCCATCTTTTTCAGCTTCTGCAGTGGGGGCAAACCTGATCAAAAGCTGGTTGTTTTCTTTTGAGGCAATCACCATGCCATCGGTATAAACAAAAATGCCTTCTTTCTCAAACTTTTCGGCAATGTTCTCTGCTTCTTTCTGGGAAACCCCTTTGCGGTAAAACACAAAATGTTTCTCACCTGCTTTTACCTTATTCACTTCTTCCAGGGTAATCAGGTCTTTAAACTTATCATCGGTAAGGATCACTCTTGTTTTTTTACCATCGAATACGTTTTCAGAAATCATATCCTGCCAGTACCAGAAAATGGTCTCGTACTTCTGGCGGTCCTGGTTCACCACATCTTCCTTGATCACCAGCCTGACAACAAATGCATCCGGATCTTTTGAAATCTGTACAGCCTTTTCTTCCTTACCATTGAAAACGCCGATCTGCGTGAAATAAGTGCCTAATTTTTTGGCATCGGCTTCCGATACGCCATCACCTTTGTAATACACTTCACTTTTACCATCGATATCCACTTTGGTTCCGTAGTCACCAAAAAGGTTGCAGGAACTGAGAAGCACCAGCAGGGATGCTGACATAAGCAGAATTTTTTTCATATACGGTTGTTAGTTTTGATTGGCGATAAAAATAAGTAATGGGAGCGTCAAATTAAAGGTAACCGGCAAAGATTAATCCCAGTAGAATGATACCCATGATGATCCTGTAGATGCCAAATACCCTGAAGCCATATTTTTTGAGGTAGCTGATAAAAAAACGGATGGCAAGCAGTGCCACGATAAAGGCAACAACGTTACCAACTATGAAGGCAATCGTGTTCTCCCTGCTTGCGAGGATCAGTTCATAACCACGGTCCTCGGTGGTACCCCATTTTTTGAGAAAAAGAGAATATGCTGAAGCCGCCACCATGGTAGGTACAGCCAGGAAAAATGAAAATTCCGCAGCGAAATTGCGTGAAAGCTTTTGCTGCATGCCCCCGATAATGGAAGCAGCGCTGCGGCTGACGCCGGGTATCATGGCCAGTACCTGCCAGACTCCAATCACAAATGCTTTTTTGAAGCTGAGTTTTTCTTCGGCTTCAATCAGCTCTTCTTTTGAAACTTCAGTTGCAAAAAGGTCAGACGATTTTCTTACCGGCTGGTTGAACCATTTGTCAATATACAGAAGCACGATACCGCCCAGCAGCAGGCTGACGGCGACAGTGGCCGGGCTTTCGAGCATGGCCTCAATGGCATCGCCAAAAAGGAAGCCAAGCACAAGGGCCGGTATCACCCCAACAAATAATTTTAGATAGAACTGGTACAGGTTGAACTGGAAGAATTTTTTCCAGTAAAGAACTACAACGGCCAGGATGGCGCCTAACTGGATGGACACTTCAAACACTTTAGTGAAATCACCCTTGGATCCCAGCAGGGAGCTGGTAATGATCATATGACCCGTAGAGGATATGGGAAGGAACTCAGTGAGTCCCTCCACTATGGCAATGATGATGGCCTCGAATAAATCCATCCCTTATGTTAGCTGTTTTTAGGCCTGCGGAAAATTGCATAGATCTCGATCACCAGCCCTGCAAGAATGATGATGGGGGCTATCGTGATCCTTCTTACACCATAAACTTCATCAGGATTAAAGACATTGGGGTCTTCGCTGCGGCCGCCGGCCATCAGGAAAAAACCAAGGGCCATAACCACGGCACCGATCAGCATCCATTTCAGGTTATCCTTTTCAAAAAGTTCACCCATGCCTGCGGCCTTAGCTTTAGCAGGCGTAACCGTGGTCTTTGTTTTAGTCTGTTTCATTCAGCCGCAAAATAGTGAAAGTTTGTGGTTCCTTTTAATACAGCTCGTCCAGCTTGAGCTTCAGGTATTTTAAAACACTTCTGTAGGTACTGAAAAGCGTGATAGTGATGCCAATGATGAAAAGGGCCACAAACAGTACAATCAGCAGTGTGTTGTCATGCAGGGCGGCCATATCGGGCACCATATTCTGGGCGATAAGAATCACCCCGTAAACCATGGCAATAGCGATAGCGGCGCTGATGGCCCCATTGATGATGGCTCTGATATTGAGTGGCCGGGCAATGAAGCCCCTTGTTGCACCCACCATCTGCATGGTTTTAATGAGGAAACGGTTGCTGAACATAGCCAGCCTGATGGTATTGTCGATCAGCACAATCACCGCAATGGCAATAACAATGGCGATGATGGCCAGCACCAGGTTGATCAGGTTAAAATTCCGCTGCATTTTGGTTACCACGGCTGTTGGATATTTGATTTCATCCACCCCTGCGAAACGGGAAAGGTCAACCTGGATGGAATCCAGCCGGGCAGAGTCTACGTAATCAGCTTTGAGTGTAAAATCTATGCTCGTAGGCAGCAGCATATTGTCGATAAACTCGGTAAAATTCTCTCCTCCGTCAGCAATCCATTCCTTTTTAGCGGTTTCCGTATCGGTATATTTTACGGTTTTGGTATAGGGCTGGGCGCTGATATAGTTCTGCAGGGCCAGGCGGTTGCTGTCAGCCACATTCTGCTCCAGGAACACCTGTACCTGGGCGCTTTCTTTGAAATATTCAATGAGTTTGCGGGAATTAATGGTGAGCCATCCCACGATACCCAGCAGGAAAAGCACGAGGGTAACGCCGATGATGGACATGATATAGGATGGTTTTCCGCGACGGGCTGCCGATTTGCTTACTTGAGCCATGCTATCAGATTTTTAAAGATTGACATCCTGGTTAATGCAGGAATGAAACAAAAATAATGGTTTGGTGGTCAGTCAGCTTGTTTTGGCGTGATAAACAGTTGAATCTGTTATTTTTGCCATTTCCCTAACGATTGCCCGCCACGAATATTGTCAAGCTGCTGCAGAAGCGGGCAGGGAAGATCGTGGTAATAAGAAAATTTTCACAAAGCATCTCATCATCCGCGTAAAAACAGGCGGAGTGGAGGTAACAGGATACAGAATGGAATATCAATTCAGGGATATAGAAAAAAAATGGCAGCAGCAATGGAACGCTGACCAGGCTTACAGGGTTTCCAATGATTCGGATAAACCTAAATTTTATGTGCTGGATATGTTTCCTTATCCGAGCGGAGCGGGACTGCATGTAGGTCATCCTTTAGGCTATATCGCTTCAGACATTTTCGCACGTTACAAAAGACTGAAAGGATTCAATGTACTGCATCCCATGGGCTATGATGCTTTTGGACTGCCGGCGGAACAGTATGCCATTGAGCATGGTGTGCATCCCGCCATCAGTACGGAAAAAAATATATCAACCTTCCGCGGGCAACTCGATAAGATTGGTTTCAGCTACGACTGGGAGCGCGAAGTGCGTACTTCTGATCCATCCTATTATAAATGGACCCAGTGGATCTTCCTGAAACTTTTCAATAGCTGGTACAACAGGGTGAACGATCGGACTGAGCCTGTTGAAACACTGTTGGCCATACTGGAAAAAGAAGGTAATGTGAATCATCCCATACCTAATTCCCAGTTCCAGATACCGGAATATCCGCATGTACATTTTACGGCGGAAGCCTGGGCTTCATTTCCCGAAAAGACAAGGCAAACCATTTTGATGGAATACCGGGTAGCTTATTGCGGATACGGTGAAGTGAACTGGTGTGAAGCATTGGGTACAGTGCTTGCCAATGATGAAGTAGTAAACGGTGTGAGTGAAAGAGGCGGTTACCCGGTGGTGAAAAAAACCTTGAGGCAGTGGTACCTGCGGATCACTGAATATGCGGACCGCTTACTGCGTGGACTCGAAACTGTTGATTTTTCCGATGCCATGAAAGAAATGCAGGGCAACTGGATCGGGAAGAGTTCAGGGGCGGAGATCAGTTTTGAGATAGCTCAGGGTGAAGGGTCAATGGTGCAGCGCCCGCCGAAGCAAGGTGAAGATGCGAGCCTTATCCGCCAAAGCTTTAGCGAAGGCGGGAATGGTGAATGGTCAATACGGGTTTACACTACCAGGCCTGATACCATTTTTGGTGTGGACTTTATGGTGATTGCTCCTGAACATGATCTCGTTGAAACAATAACTACTGATGAACAAAAGCAGGCTGTTGAAGCCTACATTAGTTATGTGAAGAGCAGGAGTGAAAGAGAAAGGATGGCAGAAAAAAAGATCAGCGGGGTATTTACCGGGGCTTATGCTATCAATCCTTTCAACCAGCAGAAAATTCCTATATGGATTTCTGAATATGTACTTGCAGGTTATGGTACCGGTGCCATCATGGCCGTGCCCAGTGGTGATGAACGTGATCACAAATTCGCAAAGCATTTCAACCTGCCTGTAACCAATATCATTGGTGATGCCTATAATGGCGAGGAAGCCAATCCTACCAAAGACGCAATACTAAGCAACAGTGGTTTTTTGGATGGGATGGTGATGAGAGATGCGGTGGAAGTGGTGATTCAACGACTTGAGGAAATGGGCATCGGAAAAAGAAAAGTAAATTATAAAATGCGGGATGCCGCTTTTAGCCGGCAGCGTTACTGGGGTGAGCCTTTTCCCATCAAATGGATCGATGGTATTGCCTATCCTCTTGATGAAAAAGAATTGCCGCTCGAACTTCCGCATGTGGAAGGATATAAGCCGGGCCCGGAAGGTGAAGGTCCTTTGGCCAATATTGAATCCTGGACCAGTCAAAATCTCGAGACGAACACCATGCCCGGGTATGCAGGATCTTCCTGGTATTTCCTTCGCTATATGGACCCGGGCAATGAGCAAACATTTTGCGACCGTAAGGCCAGTGATTACTGGAGGCAGGTTGACCTGTATGTTGGCGGAACGGAACATGCGGTCGGTCATTTATTGTACAGCCGCATGTGGACCAAGGCGCTGTATGATCTTGGACTGATCGGTTTTGATGAACCTTTCAAAAAACTGCTGAACCAGGGCATGATCCAGGGCAGTTCCAGGTTTGTGTATGAGCTCTTTTTCCACGAGATCAAATGGCCTGCGAAAAGAAGGCTCTTTGCATCAAAAACCCATGCAGAAAAACTGAAAGCCCTGCAGGGAGATGTGCCTAAAATGATCGCTTACCTCGAAAAGGAACTGGTAGAGAATTTCCAGGTGAGCGAGGGAGCGGAGATCAATGTAATCCGCAATCATGTGAACGTGGATTATGTTGATGGATTTGAACTTGACCTGGCCCGTTACTCCGAATACCTGGGTGGCGATGTTGATTTTTTACTGGAAGAAGACGGTAAATATATCTGCGACGCGGAAGTGGAGAAGATGAGCAAGAGCAAATACAATACGGTCAATCCCGACCAGATTGTTGAACGTTATGGCGCTGACACTTTCCGCATGTATGAAATGTTTTTAGGCCCGGTGGAAATGAGCAAACCCTGGGATACCAAGGGCATTGAAGGGGTGCACCGGTTCCTGAAAAAATTATGGAGACTGTTCTTTGATGAGCAGAAAGGATTGATTGTAACAGATGCTGTGCCGGATGCGGCAGAACTGAAGATATTGCACCGTACTATTAAAAAGATCCAGGAGGATACCGAACGTTTTTCATACAATACGGCGGTCAGTGCATTCATGGTTTGCGTGAATGAACTCACTGATCTCAAATTCCACAAAAAAGCCATACTCGAACCCCTGCTGATTTTACTGACACCCTATGCACCGCATATCAGCGAAGAATTATGGCACCAGTTGGGAAATCAATCATCCATTCTTAATGCCTCTTTCCCAAAACTGGAAGAGCAATACCTCGTAGAAAGCAGCAAGGAATATCCTGTTTCAGTGAATGGAAAATTGAGGACTACCATCAATATAGATCTGAATGCGGCGCAACAGGATGTGGAGGCATTAGTACTTGCCAATCCTGTGATTCAAAAATGGATGGAAGGCAAGCCACACAAGAAGATCATTTTTGTGAAAGGGAAGATGGTGAATGTGGTGGTGTGAGGCCAAGAGCCAATGGCCAATGGCTATTGGCTATTGGCCTTTGGCTTTCTCAACCTGATCATCCCGCTGGTTTCTTCAGTTGAAGAAAGATTGATATCATACCTTTTATCTCCAACAATAGCAACCATGTAAGCGGTATTCGGTGGAATGAGTCCGAGGTTTTCCGCTACCATGGTGAGTTCATTGGTTTCATCAAGATCTGCTGCAGCTAATTTGATCACAAATGGTTTTTCCGTGAGACGGATATGCGTGAAGATCAGTTTCTCATTCAGAAATAAAGTGATGCTGTCACCATCCACCTGCACATTATCAAAAAAACGGAGTTCGATGGTATCTGCAGTGAGTGGGATTTCTGCAGTGAATACTTTTTTACGGATGGTAAACTTTTCTTCAATCGTTATTGGTGGCGCAGGTTTGGGAAGCGGTATTACTGTTTCCTGCCCCGGGATACTAACGATTGTACCTGGTTCTCTTTCTCTTTCTGTTTCTGTTTCTCTTTCTACTTCGGGCTTATGAAACGCAATCAGCCCAATACTGTCAATCAGGTAAGGATCATTGCCACCCACAGTATAATTATCAATCACAAAATCCCATTCGTCATTGAATAGTGGACCGCTGTAGGATTTTTCCAGGTAAACTTTTCCACCGGGTTTATCATTCTCCACTTTAGTTGCCTTGCCTTCAAGCATCATTTTACTGCCACCGGGACAATTAAAATCAGCGCGGGATAAAACCGGGGTAGCATTTCCTTTTTTGTTTTCGATGAGGCGGTCATCCCACCATACCACTTCATTGGTGGTGGCATCGAAATAGCCTTTGATGGAATAACGTTTATAGCTGCCCTGGCCCCCGTGATAATAGGAGGTGCCGGTAAGGCTGTCACCATTCTGGATGATCTTGACCTCTACTTTCTGGTTATTGATCTTTCCTTCCCAGATGCCGGTGATTTGCTGGGCAGGGGTGGTGGATGAGAAAAAAATGGTGACCAGTAAAAGGGAAAGGATTTTACACTGCATAAGGATAAAGTGCATAACGCTATGACAGGATTAAAATTGCCCGGACAATCTTTATTAACTAGTATTTAATGAGGAGGTTCTAAGTACGGAAAAATAGCCGGGAAGGCCAGCCTTCGCTGAAGCTATGGCAGGCGAAGCGGGAAGGTAGCTTTCGCTGTAGCTTCAGCTACCGAAGGGCGGTAAGTAGTTTCATCAAAGAATAAAGCTACCTATCCAATCAAAGTAGAATCTTTAGTACGTTTCATTACCAAGAGATCTACTTACCGCCCTTACCGCCTAAACGGCTATACCTTTTAAAATATAAGAAAGTAAATGTATTTATTTGACCAGCGGCCCGTTCCATGGTGGTTTTCTTCAGTATATTCCCCCTTTAAATGCAACCAAATTAATGAAGCAGATATTATTTTCTTTGCTGGGCCTTGGATTTAGCCTGGCCACTACAGCGCAGAACAACGAAGCCTATTTTTTATCACAGCCATCTCTTACACCCGACGGAAAAACCGTGATCTTTTCCTTTGAAGGTGACATCTGGCGGGCTGATGTTCCCAATGGGCAGGCCTACCGCCTCACCGCCATGCAGGGATATGAAACGAATGCCAAAGTATCTCCCGATGGAAAATGGATCGCCTTTACGGGGAGGCAATACGGTAACCCCGACATTTATGTAATGCCTGTTACCGGTGGTGATATCCGCCAGGTAACCTATCACAGCGAAGCAGATGAAATGAGCAGTTGGGGCTGGGATTCCAAAACCATTTACTTCACCAGTGGCCGCATGGGACAGGGTTCTGGTTTTACTGTGAACATGAATGGTGGCACACCACAGCGTGTGTTTGGCAATTATTTTTTTCTTTATGACCACAATCTTGTAGAACATCCTTCAACGGGTGAAATATTTTTCAATGATACCTGGGAAAGTTCCAGCCAGGCTTCCCGTAAAAGGTACAGGGGCCCTTTTAATCCCGACATCCAGTCGTTCAACCCCAAAACAAAGAAGCATGTGAAGTATACCGACTGGGACGGAAAGGATTTTAATGCCTCCGTGGACAGGAAGGGTAATCTTTATTTCATTTCCGATGAGGCTAATGGTGAATACAATCTTTATAGCCTGGTGAATGGTAAAAAGACCGCGCTTACAAAATTTTCAACCTCTATCAAATCCCCGCAGGTTAATGCCAACGGTGGTAAAGTTGTGTTTGAAAGAGATTACCAGTTATGGCTCTATGATGTGGCTACCGGCAAAGCGGAGAAGATGAATATTTCCATCCTGCGCAACAGCATTCTTTCCAAGGAAAAAGATTTTGATGTTCGTGGAACGATCACCAATTATGATATTTCTCCTGACGGGAAAAAATTGGTTTTCACATCCAGGGGTGAACTTTTTGTGGGTGATGTGGAAGGAAAGTTTATCCAGCAGATCCAGAAAGGCAATGCGGAAAGGGCCCGTGAAGTAAAATGGATGGCAGACAATAAAACCATTCTTTTTAACCAGACCAAGGATGGTTTCCTGAACTGGTACACGGTGGCGGCCAGCGGATCAGCCCTTCCCAAACAGATCACCAGTGATGTGAAGAACAGCAGGTACATCAACCTGAATAGTAAAAGAACAATGGCTGTTTACCTGAGCGGACGTGATGAGGTGCGCATGATTGATTTGAAGACCATGAAAGACCAGTCGCTGGTGAAAGAAGAGATCTGGGGTTTCCAGAATTCCTATCCTGGTTTTTCACCCAATGATGATTATGTTGTGTTTACCGCTTACCGCAATTTTGAGCAGGATATTTTTATTCATAACATCAAGGAGAAAAAGACCATCAACCTTACCAATACCGGGATTACGGAAGCGGATCCTATCTGGTCCCCCGATGGCAAGTTCATCTTCTTTGGTTCTTCCAGGCTGAAACCTTCCTATCCATTTGGCATGCAGGATCCCAAGGTGTACAGGCTGGCGCTGGAAAAAATGGACCAGCCTTTCCGCACCGATAAATTTGATGAATTGTTCCGCGACCAGAAGCCTGCTGACACCACCAAAAAGGATACAACGAAAAAAATGATCCCGCCGGTAAATCCTTCACCCGCCCTGGTGATTGATATGGAGAATATCATGGAGCGGATGGAAGCAGTTAGCCCGCCTTTTGGTTCACAATACCTCCAGTATGTTTATGGAAAAGGTGATAAGACTACGGTTTTCTATACCAGCAATCATGGTGAGGGCAGGCCGGCTTTATGGAAAACAACGGTTGAACCATTTGAGTCGAACAAGACTGAAAAGATTGCCGGTTCGGATAATGCATTTGGCTTTGATATTGTTGCGGTGAACGACCAGTTCTATGTTTTATCCAATGGCACTATCTCAAAGATCAATATGACCATGAACCGTCTTGATCCCATTACCATCAGTTATACTTTCCGCCGCAACCTGCAGGATGAGTTCAACCAGATATTTGAAGAAACCTGGGCGCAGGTGCATGAAAATTTTTATGATGAAAAATTCCATGGTATCGACTGGAATAAGATGAGACAGAAATACCAGCGCTATGCCAGTCATTTCAATAACCGTAATGACCTGCGTACCGTGTTGAATGATATGCTGGGAGAATTGAATTCATCACACCAGGGTTTTTACAGTTCCGGGGGTGAGGAAGCAATAAGCCTGCGCAATGCTACCATGGAAACAGGCATCATCTTCAATAACCAGGATCCTTACAAGGTGGATTATGTAGTGAAAAGAAGTAATGCTGATAAGAAAAATATTGATATCAAGCCCGGCGACATACTGGTAAAAGTGAATGACAGGGTGGTTGACCGCAATATGGACCGCAATTATTATTTCACGCGTCCTTCTTTTGACCGCGAGATCAAGCTAACGTTCTCAAGGAGCGGCGGCAAGACTTATGATGTTAAGATGCATCCTCAATACGATCTATATGATAACCTGTATGATGAGTGGATGGACAATAACCAGAAGCGTGTGGATGATAAAAGCAAAAACAGGATCGCCTATGCGCATATGAAGAACATGGGCCAGGGGGAGCTCCAGAATTTCCTGATCGATATGACTAAGGAACTCAATCAAAAAGATGCATTGATCCTTGACCTGCGTTACAATACCGGTGGTAATGTACATGATGAAGTGATCAGGTTTTTGAGCCAGCGTTCTTACCTGCAATGGAAGTACCGGGAAGGTTCTCTTACAAGGCAGGGCAATTTCACACCCAGTGATAAGCCCATTGTTTTACTAATCAATGAGCAGTCTTTGAGTGATGCGGAAATGACCGCGCAGGGTTTCAAGCAACTGAAGCTGGGTAAGATCATTGGCAATGAAACCTACCGCTGGATCATTTTTACCAGCGGGGCCGGGCTGGTGGATAATTCTTTTGTAAGGCTGCCCGGCTGGGGTTGTTATTCTTTGGATGGAAAGGATCTTGAAGTCACTGGTGTTGCTCCTGATATCAGGATCGTAAACAGCTTTGAAGACAAGGTGAGTGGAAGGGATCCTCAGCTTGACAGAGCGATCGAGGAGGTGATGAAACAATTGAAATAGTTGAGAAGTCGATAGTCCATAGTCCATAGCCAGTGACTGAAGACTTTGGGCTTATTTTGTACTATCATGAATATAGCCGGTAAGGCGGGAAGTGCGGTAAGTAGAGGTTGTGAGAAAGAAATGTACTATTGAATTCTGTTATGGATCAATAGAAAATCTTCATTCTTTCATGAAACTACTTACCGCCCTTCCCGCCTAAACGGCTATGCCTTTTGTCATAAAAACAAACCGCAAAGGATGAAATAATCTCCTTTGCGGTTTATACAAAACCTCTCTATTCTTCAGTTCACTGACCCTTCCTTTGTCAGGGCAGGCTTTCAACTATGAACTCAGAACTGATTTAAAAATCCTTTCTCTCTTTCTTAATCTCCTCCAACATTTCCTTCACAGCCCTTTCCAACTGCGGATCTTTTCCATTCAAAATGGATTTAAAATCATTCACCACTTTAATATCGGGTTCGAGCTGCAAATTTTCCAGCGGCCTTTTTTCCTTACCGATATATGCCACCATCGGGATACCAAATACCAGCGTTGGATCGATCTGCGTTTCCCACCATACAGAAGTACCCGTACCAGGCACCGGCATGCCAATCAGTTTACCCACTTCCATTGCCTTGTAAGCGTAAGGGAAAAGATGCGCATCTGAATAATTGCTCTCACTCATCAGCACAACCGAGGGATTGGTCCACCGTGCACGCGGAACAAAGGCCTTGTTAGCCTGCACACTTTGCGGCGCCATCTGCAGGTAACGTTTGCCTGCCAGGAAGGTGGCCAGGTCATCATGCAGGTTGCCACCTCCATTGAAACGCGTGTCAACAATGAGCGCTTCCTTATCAATGGCCTTGCCCAATACATCTTCAAATACCGTACGGAAGCTGGCATCGTTCATTCCCTGCACATGCACGTAGCCAACCTTGCCACCGGAAAGATCTTCCACTTTTTTACGGTTGTTGTTTACCCAGCGCTGGTAGAGCAGTCCCTGTTCCTCACCCTGCGAGATCGGTTTGGTAGATTCATCCCAGCGTTGTTTTGTAGAAGGATCGTAAAGGCTGAGCAATATATTTTTACCGGCCTGCCTGTTGAGCAGCCTGTTCCAGTCCATATCAGCCGTGATGGTCTCACCATTGATTTTTTCAATGATCACGCCTTTTTTGATTTTTGTTTTCGCATTGATGAAGGGGCCGCCTTCCAGTACCTCCATAATCTTTACGCCATTTCCATCATAGGTCTCATCATACAGCAGGCCTAGTGAAGCGGTAGCATCCGTATTGACCTGTGGTGGAGCGTAACGTCCACCTGTATGCGAAGCATTCAGTTCCCCCAGCATCTCGCTCAATAATTCCTGGAAATCATAATTGTTATTGATATGCGGAAGGAATTTCGCGTAATCCCTGTGGTACATTTTCCAGTCGAGGCCGTGAATTTTGGGATCGTAGAATTTTTTGGAAACCTGTCTCCAGGCATGATCAAAAATATAAGCCCGCTCCTTATCTGCTTTCAATACCATTTCACCATTTACAGTAACAGGACTGATACGTCCTGATTCGGCGTCAACCTTAACCATTTTGCCATCACTCACTACAAACAGGCTTTTGTTGTCATTGGATACACTCATGCCGCCGGGACCACCATTTAGTTTGGCAATAAGCCTTGTTTCCCTGGAGCGGACATTGGTCATCCAGAGATCATATCCTGTTTCCATACGCGCAATGAAATAAAGTTTCTCGCCATCATTGCTCAGCATGTAATCAGAGATGTTTCCTGAATTGATGGTCAGCCGCATTTTGCGGTTTTCCAGTCCTTCAAAAGAAGGCATCCAGTCTTTTTTGGGTGAAGAAATTTTATTGGAAGTATCTTTTTTAGCAGCTTCCTTATCTTTTTCCTCCCTTTCTTTTTCCAAAGAATATTCATTCTTGGAAAGTTTGAATTTATCATAGGCTTCCTGGTCAAAGAACATGGCATACACATCCAGTTCCCTTGCACCCTGCAGTGCCAGTGGTTTTTTCCCGTCACGATCCGATACCCATAACAAGGCTTTACCACCAAAGGCCCATTTAGGCTGGAAGTCGAAGAAGCCGCTGTTGGTGAGATTCTTTCTTTCTCCTGTACCATCAGCTTTTACCAACGCTACTTCAGCAGCGGGCCAGCGGCCTTCCGCGGAGTAAAGTGCCAGCCATTTACCATCCGGTGACCAGGTGTAGAACTGGTCGCCGTCGGCATAAGAAAAATTCACTCCATGTGGTACCAGTGTACGGCTTTTTTTGGAAGCGATATTGTATACCCTGATGATATTCCTTTCTTCGAGGTAGGCGATTTCTTTTCCGTCAGGTGAAAGTTCAGGCTGGAATTCTTCCGCATCTGTTGCCACTACGGCTTCTTCTTTTATGATTGTTGAGGCATAGAAATAAGGTTCTTCTTTTCTTTCAATGGATGCTTTATAAATATCCCAACTTGAACCTCTTTCGGTAGAGTAATAAATTGTGCGGCCGTCAGGAGAAAATTTTACATTCCTTTCCTGCTGTGGTGTATTGGTGATTCTTTTTGTGAGTCCGCCTTCGACAGAAGTCACAAATACTTCACCCCGTACAACAAAAGCGATCTCTTTACCATTGGGAGAAAGTGCAGCCTGCGTAATGCCTGTATTAACAGGAAGAATTTTATCATCACCTCCTCTTGTATCTGTATGGATGCTCACCTTTAGTTTTTGCAGGCTGCCACCATCCTTCATGGTATAGATCTCTCCATCCTGTGAAAAACAGAGGGTGCCTTCAGCAGAACGGGTCAGGTGGCGAACCGGGTGCGTTTTGAACTTCGTAAGCTGGGTAGTGGAGGATCGTCCGCCGATCGTACCCTTATAAATATTCTGGTTCCCGTCCTTTTCACTCAGGAAATAAAAGCTGTGATCATCACTGCCCCAGACCGGCTCACGGTCTTCTCCTTCGAAAGCCGATACCTGTACATACTCATCTTTTTTTACATCATACATCCAGATATCCCTCGTTACGGAGGAAGTGTGGTGTTTACGCCAGGCATCTTCATATCCCTTCCTGTCCTGGAACAGCATTTTATCGCCTTTGGCATTGAAGCGGGCGAATTCCGAGCCTGCTGAATTCACCATTACGGAACGGCCACCTTCAACAGGCACTTTATAAAGTTTCTGGAAAAGTCCGCGTTGCGGGAAACGTGCGGAGGTGTAAACATCATTGCGGTTGGTGCCAAAGAGGACCGATTTACCATCAGGACTGAAATCGTAAGGAACATCATTGGCTGAATGATAGGTGAGTCTTTTTGCCTCACCACCTGAAGAAGGCATGATGTACACATCAAAATTGCCGTAACGGTCAGAAGCAAAAGCGATCCACTTCCCATCGCGGCTCCATACCGGCAGGTAATCATGCGCCTCGTGCAGCGTTAGTGGAACAGCCTCGCCACCGGCGGCGGCAACTTTATACAAATCGCCTTTATATCCAAATACAATGGTCTTTCCATCCGGTGAAATGGAAGGATAACGCAACCATAACGGGTTGGTTTGTGCAAAGCTGCTGATGGAAAACAGCAGCGCGGCACAGGCAAACAATCTTTTCATATGCTTTGGTTTAATTTTATTTTTTTTGGAGGCTTGATTAAAGTTATAGAGAGGAAGAGATGGAAAACAAAATTTTTGAGGAGCGGTTACAGCATTACGCGCCGGGTTTTCACCAGGTGGTGCCCCTGGAACCAGGTGATGTGTTGTTGAAAATGGATCTGACACGTGAGAATACCAAGCTTGATCCGGATTTGCTGGCTGATACAGAAGCTTTTTCCCGTTGGGTGGACCAACAAATTTCCAATGCAGGCGCACGCTATGGCATCGGTGGTTATGATGAACACCGAACGATCTACAGCAGGAGTGAAGTATTTGGAACGGCAGATTCGCAGGAAGAACCCCGCCGGCTTCACCTAGGGATTGATATCTGGGGACCCGTAAGGGTAGGGATAATGGCACCACTGGATGGGGTGGTCCACAGTTTCGCTTTCAATGATGCCTTCGGGGATTATGGCGCCACTCTTATTCTTGAACATGAGTTGGAGGGTCTTCATTTTTATACGCTGTACGGGCACTTATCACTTGATTCGATCCATAACAAAGTGAAAGGACAAAAAGTAGCGATAGGAGAAACGATCGCGTTCTTTGGAGATATCAGCGAGAACGGTCACTGGCCACCGCATTTGCATTTTCAACTGATCCGTGATATGCAGGGATATTTTGGGGACTACCCAGGGGTATGTAAATTTTCTGAAAGAGCTGCGTACCTGCACAACTGTCCTGATCCGGATATCATTCTGAACATGATGAAAAGAGCTCAATGATTGATTGCATCAATCCCACACCATGAAAATCCAATCAGGAAAATGATACCGATGGATAAGAGCATGGCCTGGCCTAAGATCTTGGTCTTTTCATTGGAAAGCATGAACAAGGCTACAATGGTTTCTACAATAATAAAAACTGCGGCAAGTAGCAACCCGAAAAGAAATCCTTCCAAGCCTTCATAAGCGTTGATAAATACACAAGCAAATATTACTATAATATTTACGATCATTGCCAGCAATGTGTATATAGAGAATTGTTTCATTCAGATGCTGCATATAAACAGGCCAGACAGTAACAGCAACCCAGTTCCCAACAGTATGCCTTCCCCATAATGCCGGGTCTTTTGGATGAATACCAATACCAGGCCCACAAAAAAAACGATAATACTAATTACCAGGTGGCTCAATCCCAAACTCATTTTATCCGTTGGTCCGCCTAAAGAAAGGATAAAGATTTCGGCCAGGACTACAGTAAAGATGGCAACAATCATTTGTTTCTTCATATGCTGACCTTCTTGTTCATTTCATTTTCAAGGATCAGTTCTTTCAGTCTTTTTTCCTTCTCATCCCTGTAAAAAAGATTCATGGTTTCGAAAGGTATCACCCGGCCATCCTTATGTACAATGTGCACGCAACTTTTTTTGATGGCCCTTACATCAAAATCATAAGCATCAATGAAACGCATGATAATGATACGGAAAAGATTGTTATAGCTGAGTCCTGGTGCATGCACCTGTGGAAGGCAGCAAAGCAACTGGTTCATATTTTCTTCCACCCTGTCAACCGATATGCCTGTGCTGAAGATCATCAATAATTGTCCATGCAGTTCATTGTCCTGTTCATAAACAATGGTATTGCGGCTATTGTTCAGGAGGTGAGCGGGGTCCACGTAGCGGGTCATAGGCAAAACTGATCCATTCAGTTTCAGTGCGTAAGCCATGGCCAGGGCATCGGGATTACAAGGTACTGGTACCAGGTCATTAGGCTGGAAGATGTTTGTCTGCTCAAGAATCAGTCTTCGTACATCCGTAAGCGTTAGCCGGTCAGTTGCCGCGTCAAAATTCTCTGTTCTGCCTGCAACCTGTGTTGGCTGGAAGGTCACCCCTCTTACACAAGGC
>JAEYUA010000043.1 GCA_023433755.1 Bacteroidota bacterium
AAAGTGGAGAAGATCTGCGCATCGGGATTGAAGATGAACAAGCCATTGTCAGTGGCCAGCCAGAGATTGTTTTCCCTGTCCTCATACATTTCATGGATGTAATCGAACCGGATGCTGTGCTCATGTTTATACTCATTGGGAACATGCACAAAATTGCTGGAACCGTTTGTTTCGCGCCATTCAGCCAGCAGGGGACGGCCATGTACCCATAACCTGCCGTTGCGCTGCTGCTTAAAATACCCGATCTCATGGTAACCGTTAAATCCCAATGCTATGGTTTCTGATTTACCTGATTTCCGGCTGTAACGGTAGATCTGCGGAGCGCCTGCCATGGGAGCCCAGTGAATGAAAATGACATTGCCTCTTGAATCCACAAATACCCTTGCAGGATTTCTTTGCTGGGCAAAAGCAGCGATCACGGGATCATTGTCAATATTGTGATTGCGGTAATTCAGGTGGCGGGAAACAGGATCATACTGCACCAGGCCAGAATCGCATGTGATCCAGTATTTATTGATGGTGCGGTCCCAATGCACCCAGGTTCTCTTCCATCCCGCTGGAGCAGGAATGGCATCTTTACTCTGGATGAAACGTTTGTTAACCGGATCATACTGCAAAAAATTCCCATCATCCTTCATCATCAGTAATTCTCCTGAATGTTTTTCAAAAAACCCCTGCTGGATGTAAAGCGGTTTTGCCTGGCCATGAACCGGGATGTCGGTGTACTTGAATTTTTTTGTATCAAAAATGCCGATCCGGTTGTTGTCGCCCATCAGCCACATCTGCCGCTGGCGGTCTTCATACACTAAAAGAATATGGGTGGAAGGAATCGATCCTGGTTCGGAGGCGCTTGCCCTGAAAGTAATGAAGCTGCTGCCGTCGTAACGCTGGAGGCCATTGTTTGTTGCCAGCCACATATACCCATCCTTATCCTGCGTTACTCTTTCCACATCATTTGAGGCCAGGCCATTGGTAACAGAAAAATGCTTGAAACTGTATTGTTTCGCCTGCTGGCCGCTTACACCGGGAATGATGAAGCAAATAAATAAAATGATGAACAGGAAACGCATTCAGGCAGTCCGTATTGAATTTCAAATGTAAATATTGTTGCTCCTAAAATTCCGATTTTCATACACCATTAATAACAGTTCATACAGGAACCTGCACAATTGACCGGTGATCATAAGTTATTCTCATCATATATCAGAGGGGGCGGTTCATTCACTGAATATTTCATTTCATGCTGAAGCCCCTTTACATGGGCATTCCGGCGGTTCATCTTTGCAGCACATCAAACCTTAATCAAGAAACATTATGAAAAAGATTTTAATCCTTGTTGCGGCATCAACGCTGGTTTTCGCATGCAAGAAAGAAAAGAACAAAGAAAAAGAGTATAAGAGCCAGGAAACCGTAATGCACGGTGGCAAAATGTGGACCTCAGCCAAAGTTGACAAAGACGGAAAACCGCAAAGCCTTTCAATTGTACTGAATGATGCATTGCTGAATTCAGTGCCTGTGGGACAGCCAACGGATCATGTAGGTCATGAGAACAATATCATCCTGCCCGTTTCCTCTAAAAGCGGCACTCCATTCAAAACCATTATGGTCAATTGGAATTCCAGTGGTCACGAACCGGATAATGTTTATACGCTCCCGCATTTTGATTTCCATTTTTACATGCTCGACCAGGACCAGATCATGAACCTTACCGACGATGTGAAGATGAATGAGAATCTTCCTGCTGCTGATTATGTACCTGCCAATTACATTTCTCCGGGTGCAGGTGTTCCCATGATGGGCCGCCACTGGATCGATGCCACTTCTCCTGAACTGGGCGGACAGGTTCCATTTACCCAGACTTTCATTCATGGTTCGTATGATGGCAAGATCATTTTCCTTGAGCCAATGATCACGCTTGATTTCCTGAAAGCGCAGACCAGCTATGAAAGAAACCTGCCACAGCCAGCCAAATACCAGGTTTCCGGATATTATCCAACCAAGATGAAGATCACACGCAAGAACGGCGTTACCGATGTTGAGCTGACTTCATTTGTTTACAGGCAGGCATCTTAATCTTTTCAATACTCGCGAAAAAAATCCCGCAAAGCTCCAGGGGCGCCTGCAAACAATGGCGCCCGGAGCAACGGGCTTTGATCCATCCATCTGGTGAAAATTTGTTCATAATCACCAGCTTGTCAAATTATAAAAAAAACAACCACATGGAACGCTATAATATTTTCCAGTTGATCCATAAAGGACTCAGGGCTTCTCTTTACCAGACTGCAGTATTGCTTCAGCAAACGGATTTTACCGAAGAAGCAGAAACTGAGGAAGCGCTCAGCCACGTAAAAGAGATCATCATGTTATTTGAAGCACATGCACATAAGGAAGATCATTTTATTCTTCCTGCCATCATGCCGTTTGAACCCTCGGTGGCCGCAAGTTTCGAAGATGAGCATGTGCAAGATGAAGAATTGGGCCGCCAGTTACAGGAGGCCATCACCAAAGTTGAAAAAGCCCATAGCCACCTGGAGCAATTGATGGCTGGAAGAATGCTGGTTTTTCAATTCGAAGCTTTCCTTGTTTTTAATCTTCAGCATATGGCTAAGGAAGAAGACATCATCAATAAAATTCTCTGGCGTTATTTCCAGGATGAAGAGATCAAAATGCTCAGTGCCCGGATCACTGGGAGTGTGGAACCCTGGATGCAGGATTTTTATGCCAAGTGGATGCTGAGAGGAATTAATAACAATGAAGTGGTGAACTGGTTTCGCGCTATTGAAGCCGGCATGCCACCCGTGGTGTTCCAGGCCCTGCTTCAGAAAGCCAGCCAGGAGTTGACGGAAGTCCGCCTTGACAAGATCAGGAAAACATTGAATTCAAAATTAAGGGTAGCCTGACCAGGATGAAAAAGACGATGATCATACTGGCTGCAATTGCTTTGGTCTCCATCAGCGGAATACTGGCTTTCAACAGCAGCAGCCAGCCTTCAGCAAACAGGGAAGGCATGAAGGATTTACCCTCTTCCTGTTCCTGTTCCTACTCCTATTCCTGTCCCTAACCCTCTTTCTCTTTCTCTTTCTGTTTCTGTTTCTGTTTCTGCCTCAATCCAAATTGTCTTCAACAAGACAATTTTTTTTACCTAAAATTTTTATGTAACCAAAAGGTTACATATTTTTAACCATGCGCAGAGATGTATTCCAGGCTATCGCGGATCCCACTCGCAGGTCCATCATCGAAATGATTTCAGAAAAATCACTCAACCTGAACGCGGTGGCTGATCATTTTTCCATCAGCAGGCCTGCCATCTCCAAACACATCAAGATACTCGAGGAATGCGGGCTTATTATCATCAGGCAGCAGGGCAGGGAAAGGGTTTGCAGTGCCAACCTCAGGGAACTGAAAAGGGTTTCAGGCTGGGTAGACCAGTACCGGCATTTCTGGACCACTAAACTGGATGCGCTTGACCAGCATCTTAAAACAAAAAAGTATTCATCCAAAAAATAAGCATATGAAAAATGAACCTTTTGTAATCGAAAGAGTTTTTGATGCCCCCGTTGAGATGGTCTGGAAAGCCATTTCCGATAAAAATGAAATGAAGCAATGGTATTTTGACCTTGCCGACTTTAAAGCGGTGCCAGGATTTACTTTCAGTTTCGAAGGAGGAACCGAGGAGCATACCTATGTGCATCTCTGCAGGGTAACAGAAGTGATCCCTTTGAAGAAATTAAGCTATACCTGGGATTACCAGCGCTATGAAGGCAGCTCGCATGTGATCTTTGAACTGTTTGAAGAAGGCAATCAAACCAGGCTGAGACTTACCCATGAGGGACTGGATTCCTTTCCGGACAATCCTGATTTTGCAAAGAAAAATTTTGAAGCCGGATGGTCTGATTTTATCGGCAGGTTATTGCCTGAATATCTCGGTAAGAAAACAAAAAGCTAAGCATGTTTTTTTAAATACCAGCTTCATTGACAGGAGTACTGTCCTGCAAAAATATTTTCAACAGCGCAGCCGCATACAACCTGGTGTTTTGCTGGTGTTGCTGCAATTCTGCACCTGTTGTGATTTGTGAAGCCGCTTTATACCCAGGGAATTCCACTGTAAAAAGCATCATGGCATCACGTGCATCATTATCACCACAAACTGCTGTAGTAGCCCAGCCTCCCAGTGATACCCCGTAACCCCTGTTGGAAGGAAGTTTGGAACCATGCAGGTTTCTTTTCTGTACCTGTCCTGCAGCAGCCGCACGTGGATCGCAATGGTATAATGCAGTAGGATCAGTGTCGATTTTATTTCCGGAGACCATCCCTCCTCCTTCATGAATGATCCGCGCCATGGAAACAGCCAGGCTGCTGTCATTTTCAAAGCCAAGGGCCGTGCCCTTACAGTCTGTACGCGGATCAGCAAAAATACCTGCTTTGCTTACATCCCGTATCGCGTGGATATTGGCAATCCTTGACGGACGGAAAGACTGGATCAAACGGAGCAGGTACTGGTTTTCCATTTCTATCAATCTTCCTGCATGATCATAAGGAATCAACGGATCATAGGCACGTCCCAGTGAAGGCATCTGCCGGTTAGGATCAGCATGATCGTTTGAAGTGTATCTTCCTTTATTCACCACCTGTTCCGCCCCTGGTGTTTTGGCCCGTACGGCATTATCCGGAAATAAAACAGGAATGATGATCACATCAAAAAAAGGCCTTGGTCCCTGATGCAATTCTTTGATCAGTGTTTGCGTCACTTCCACTGACGAAAGCTCGGACCCATGCATGCCACCAATCACCAGTGCTCTTTCATTTCCATAGCCGGGAAAGTACCAGGCTTCAACAGGCCTGCTTTCCGCGGTAAATCCCAGTGTCACACGTCCGGCCGATTTATTCATGACCATAGCTTCCAAATCCGCAAGAGGTGAACATACGATCGAAGCATCCATGGCCACCTGTATGGAATCCATAACCGGGAAACCGGTAAAGGAAAGCGCCGGCTCGTATAATTGCCCGGATATCTGCCCGGCCCTGATTTGAAGGAAACAAAAAATGAGAAGGATGGAACGTTTCATTTTAGTGAAATAGAAGAGATGGGAAAAACGGGTGGACGGAAGAACCTTGCTGAACCTGCATGGAAAACCTTGTGTACATAGCGCCTGTAAGTACCCACGCAATAACAACCAGTACAAAAAGCATAGTGATGACCAGGAAGTTTTTTCTTGTCATCACCATGAGATAATATGCCAGCAGGAATTGCCTGGTAAATCTTTTCTTATTTGCCATAACGTTCATTAAAACGGAAATAGAAATAATAGGATTCTGCTTCAGCGGCATACAACTGGAGAGGCCTCCTGTTATCACCGCCCCAGCCTTTTTCATCGCGCAATTGTGCTTCACATCCTTTGCAGGATACACAAGCTGATTGCTGGCAGGATGGATGTTGTTTGGTTTCAACATGATTCATTTCACAAACCTACATGCAGGCAGCAGCCAGGTCAACCTGCAGATGAATGAACTGAAGTTTGTATAGTATTAACTGTCAGGAGAGATTTTACTTTTCAATTCATACAAAAAATCATCTGGTTCATCACGCTGGCAATTGACAAGGGTTCATCACGCTTCTACTTTAGCATCTCATTCCTAACCATACAAATTATTTTATGAAGCTTTCCGCAAATACCCTTTTAAACACTGCAACCGTAAAACCCGGAACAAAGGTGCTCTTCGCGAATGTGCCGGCTGATGGACATTTTAATCCGCTGACCGGCCTTGCGGCACACCTGCTCGCCAAAGGATGCGATGTACGCTGGTACACTTCTTCCAAATACAGTGAAAAAATCAAAAGGCTGGGCATTCCATTCTATGGAATGAAAAAAGCGCTGGATGTTTCCGCCACAGATGGAGACATGACAGCCTTGTTTCCTGCACGGGAAAAATTGAAAGGACAGGTGGCCAAGCTGAAGTTTGATATGATCAATGTCTTTATCCTCCGCAGCCCGGAATACTATGAAGACATAGCAGACATTCACCAGGACTTTCCTTTCGAGATCATGATAGCCGATGTAACCTTCGGAGGCATTCCTTATGTACAGGAGAAAATGAATATCCCGGTGATATCGGTCAACGTGATTCCCAATCCGGAAACATCCAAAGACCTTCCTCCTCCAGGTTTGGGAATGACCCCTTCAAAAACCGTTGCAGGAAAGATCAAACAATCGGTGCTGAGATTTATTGCAGACAAAATACTTTTCGCCGGTCCCACCAGGGTTATGAAAATGACGCTTGCCAATCATGGCATACAAACGAATGGCGCAGGAATATTTGACGTAATGATCCGCAAATCTGCCGCTGTTATGCAAAGCGGTACACCGGGATTCGAGTACAAAAGATCAGACATGAGCAGTCATATACATTTTGCAGGACCGTTACTTCCTTATTCAAAAAAGAAAGAAGGCCCGGCATGGTATGATGCAAAACTGGGTCAATATGACAAAATGATTCTGGTAACGCAGGGCACCGTTGAAAAGGATGTGGAAAAACTGATCGTACCCACACTCGAAGCTTTCAAAGACAGTGAACATCTTGTGGTGGTTACAACAGGAGGTTCCATGACGGCACAGCTCAGGAAAAAATACAGCTCACCCAATGTGATCATCGAAGATTTTATTCCTTTTGATGATGTAATGCCCTATGCCGATGTATATGTTACGAATGGTGGTTATGGCGGTGTTTTGCTTTCCATTCAAAACCAGTTGCCCATGGTTGCAGCAGGCGTTCATGAGGGGAAGAATGAAATCAATGCAAGGATCGGGTATTTCAGGCTGGGTGTAAATCTCAGGAACGAACGCCCTAAACCCTCGCAAATCAAAAAGGCTGTTGCGGAGATACTGAACAACCAGGAATACAGTGAAAATTTGAAAAGGCTGTGCCAGGAATTCAATACCTACCAGCCCGGTAAACTTTGTGAAGAACTGGTGGCTAAACTTACAAACAAACGCCATCTTACCCTGGTGGAATTAAAAGATGAAGAGATGATCTATTAATGATGAAGCCTCCGTCAGGAGCATCCTACCTGGAAAACGATGTAGAATATCTTCTACAACCTCATCGGTTTTTTTTCATTTATCCTTGAGAGACTGGGTTTTAAGGCCAATCTTCAGGTTATGGCAGGGCATGATTCACAGGCCTGTGATTTGTAACCATTTTACAGCCCATCCCCCCATACAATGGATAAAGAAAAAAAACCGATAAACTATACCAGGAAAATTGGCCGGATCTTACTAAAGACCATTTTATTCCTGCTTCTATTTGTGTTTGTTGTTTTCATACTGGTTCTCACACCTCCCGTACAGCGTTTTATGACTGGCAAGGTGGAGAACTACCTGGAAAATAAACTGAAGACAAAGGTTGAAGTGGGAAGGATCGCATTCGGACTTTCAGGTGACATCAGCCTGACCGATATCTATGTTGAAGACCTGGCAAAGGACACCCTGCTTTCAGGTGGCAGCATCAGCGCCAATCTTAACCTGCTCAAATTGATTTCAGGAGAGATCCTGGTAAAGGACCTTGAAATGAAAAATATAACGGCAAGGGTTAAACGCACCCTGCCGGATACTGTATTCAATTTCCAGTTCATAGCCGATGCATTCACTACACCATCTTCTCCCAATGATACCACGCAGTCGGCCCCTCTTCAATTTGCTATCAGCGATTTGAGCCTGGAGAATATCAACCTCACTTATACAGATGTAGTTACAGGAAGTGATATGTATGCCCACATCGGGAACATGTCGGCCACTATTGACTCACTTGACCCCTACACCCAGCATTTTGATATTCCCAGCATCATCGCGCGGAATGTAAAAGCTACTATCAAACAGGTGAAACCACTGGTAACACCCGAATCACCACTGGAAGACCTGCAGGAAGCTGCTGAACCTGTGGCCATGAAATTAAATCTCGGCAGTATTGACCTTAGCAAGATCAATGTGCAATATGATAATGACGTTTCCGCATTTTACACCAATATCAATATCGGTCAGTTTAAAACTGATGAAAAATTGTTGGATCTCAGTAACAACACGGTGCACCTTGAACAGGTTTTACTGAACAATTCAAAAATTGCCATCAGGCTGGGCAAAAAAGAAACCGCTGATCTCCTTGTTAAAGAAGTAAGCCAGGAAGTGGAAGCACAGCAACAGGCAGGATGGAATGTGAAAGTGGACAAGATCCTGCTGGACAACAACCGCATTGCTTTTGATAATGACAACCTGCCGCGGCAGGATTATGGAATGGACTTCGCCCACCTGCTGGGTGACAGCCTGACTCTTCATGTGGAGAATTTCGTAATGAACGAAGATTCATTGGGAGGTAAAATCACAAAAGGTTCATTCAGGGAAAAAAATGGATTTGAACTGGATGCCCTGCAGGGAGAATTACTCTATGCCAACACGCAAACCTATCTGAAGGATCTTTATATCAAAACCCCGGGAAGTGAGATCCAGCGCAATGCCATGCTGCATTATGCATCCTACGAAGCACTCGCCAATGATTTCGCTTCCGCTGAAATGGATATCGAGATTGTAAACAGCAGGCTCCAGGTGAAAGACATCCTGGCCTTTGCGCCGCAATTAAGATCCAACCCTGCCCTGGCCAATCCAAATGATACCTGGTACCTGCATCTCGTAGGCAATGGCACACTTAATAACCTGGATCTTGAGAGTCTCAGGTTCGATGGCTTGCGTAATACCCAGATTGACGCACAGGGCAGACTCACTAACCTGATGAAACCTGAAAGCGCAGGAGGAAATTTTGTGATCAACAGGCTGCATACCTCTCAAACAGATATCGCTTTGTTTACCGGGCAGCGTTTGTCCACTGCAGAGATTAACCTGCCGGAAGAATTTGATATTAAAGGAACCATATCAGGGGATGCCGGTAGTGTACAGACCAATCTTGGCGTGACTACCACGGCAGGTGCCATCCATGTAAATGGTCAATTCAGTAATCTTGTTAATCCTGCAGCCATCAGATATAATGCCAATGTACGCACCAGTGGATTGAGATTGGGCAGCATCATGCGACAGCCGGAACAGTTTGGAACCGTTACCGGAAATTTCAGGTTCAAGGGAAAAGGTCTTACACCCGATGCCATCAATACCAACTTCACTGCAGATGTCAACAGTTTTGGCTTCAACCGCTACCAGTACCGGAACATCAGGATGAATGGTTCACTGAATAAAATGATATTTGATATTAAAGCGGATGTGAATGATCCTAACGCTGATCTCAATATCATCGCCAGCGGGAATTTTTCCGATAACCCATCATTCAGGATCAACGGAATGATCGACAGCCTCAAAACGCTTCCCCTGAATTTTACACCGGATGCCATGGTGTTCCGCGGAAAAATAGATGGTACGGTATCCAACATCACTGCAGATAATATGGATGCTGATGTATTAATTACGAAAGCCCTTCTCGTATCAGGTAAAGACAGGCTGCCGCTCGACAGCATCCAGTTGCTGGCAGGTTCGAATGCGGCGGGTAATTACATCAGCCTGAGAAGTGACGTGGCTAACGCGGATATCAGCGGACAGTACAGGTTATCTGAACTTGGTAGCATCATCCAGAACACCATTGAACCTTATTTTTCTGTAACACCACCTGCAAGCAGGCCAGCACTGCAACCCTATGATTTCAGTTTCAGGGCCGATGTAGTCTATTCACCCATCATGTCATCCTTTGTTCCCGGCCTTACCACCATGGAAACCATTCATGCGGAAGGTACCCTTTCCACTGATAGCGGGATGAATGCTGTGGTCAATACGCCGTACATTCTATATAATGGGAACGAGATCAGTGATCTCAATCTCCGGGCCAATACTTCTGACAGTGGTTTGCAGGTTACGGGTAATATAGCCAGGATCAGGCAGGGAAATTCTTTTGATGTTTTCAACACAAGGATCAATGCAACAGCTCTGAATAATGTTATTGATTTTAACCTGGGCATTGATGACCAGAATGCCCGTAATAAATATTACCTGAGCGGGTTGGTTACGCAGCCTGCTTCAGGAACGTATTCCCTGCAACTGAACCCGGACAGTCTCTTGCTCAATTATGAAATGTGGACGGTTACTCCAGGAAACAGGATCAGTTTCAGTCCTACAGCCATCACCACGCAGGATTTTAGTTTACAGAGAGGAAACCAGCGTTTGAGCATCAACAGTATTGCAGGTGCCGACAATCCATTGCAGGTGAATTTTGAAGGCTTCCGCCTGGCAACCATCACAGGATTCATCAAATCAGATTCATTGCTGGTTGATGGTGTAATGAATGGAGATGTTACACTAAGAAACCTGTTGCAGACACCTGTATTCACAAGTGACCTCACCATATCCGATCTGAGCATGAAGCAGGATACCATTGGCAATGTGAACCTGCAGGTGAGTTCCGGTTCGAACAACCGCTATATCACTAATGCAACTATTACAGGCAGGGGGAATGATATTGCACTGACAGGTTCTTTTGCACCTTCAGGCAATGATATTGACCTGGACCTTGATCTTAATGTAAGAACCCTGCAACTGAATACCATAGAAGGCGCGCTTGCTAATCTAATCACCAATGCATCAGGAGCGATTAATGGAAATGTGAAGATCGACGGCACCACCGGCGATCCTGATATCAATGGTGATCTCAATTTCAACAATGCAAGCTTCGCACTTACCATGCTGGGCAGCCAGTTCAGGATCGACCAGGAAAAATTATCCGTGACCGATGAAGGATTCCAGTTCAATAATTTCACTATCCGTGATTCTGTCAACAATACACTCACCATTGATGGAACGGTGCTGAGTTCCAACTTTATCAATTATGATTTTGACCTTGATGTAAACGCAGAGAATTTTGAAGTGCTCAATTCAACCAAGGAACAAAACAAGATCTATTATGGTAAACTGAATATCACCTCCAACCTTAACATCACCGGAACGGAAACCCGGCCAGTGATTGATGGCACACTTACTGTAAATGATGGCACCAACCTGAATGTAGTGATACCGCAGGCAGAACCCGGGGTGGTTGACCGCGAAGGCGTAGTGGAATTCGTGGATATGGATGCACCGGAAAATGATTCCTTGTTTCTTGCTTACGATTCGCTGAACCAGTCGAGCGTTCTTGGTTTCGATATCGCGGCTAATATCGAAATAAAAAAAGAAGCCATCTTCAATGTAATTGTTGACGAAGCCAATGGAGATTTCCTGAATGTACAGGGTGAGGCCCTGCTTTCTGCAGGCATTGATCCCAGTGGTAAAATCACCATGGTAGGTAATTACACCCTGGAAAACGGCGCCTACCAGCTTTCTTTCAATTTCATACAGCGCAAATTTGAAATTGAAAAAGGCAGCACCATCACCTGGACCGGTGAACCCACTACCGCGCAACTTAATGTGAAGGCAATTTACGTAGCCAACACTTCACCCATTGACCTCGTGGCAGACCAACTCTCTGCTGATGCCAACAGGAATATTTACCTGCAAAAACTTCCTTTCCAGGTACACCTGTTGCTAACCGGTGAATTGCTGAAACCAGTGGTTGATTTTGATATTGTTCTGCCTGAAGGCAACTACGGCATCTCCAACGAAATCATAACCACGGTTGATGCCCGGCTGAATATAATCAGGCAGGAAGAAGGTGAAATCAATAAACAGGTTTTCTCCTTATTACTCTTGAACCGTTTTGTGGGTGACAATCCGTTTGAATCGAGTGGTGCCGGATTCAGTGTAGGTACTTATGCCAGGCAGAGTGTGAGCCGACTGCTCACCGAACAACTGAACCAGCTTGCCGCGGGTCTGATCAACGGTGTTGATTTGAATTTTGATGTGGTATCCACAGAAGATTATACTACAGGCGACCGGCGAAACCGCACCGATCTGAATGTTGGATTAAGTAAAAGATTATTGAATGACCGGCTTAAGGTAACGGTAGGAAGTAATTTCCAACTGGAGGGTGCACAGAACAGCAACCAGCAGAATAATAATATCGCGGGCAATATTGCTGTGGATTACCAGTTGAGCCGCGATGGCAGGTACATGATTCGATTCTACCGCCAGAATGAATACCAGGGTATTGTTGACGGATATATTGTTGAAACTGGCACCAGCTTTATTCTTTCAGTGGATTATAACCGTTTCATGGAAATATTCCGGAAACGCAGGCAGGCAAGACAGGCCAGGCAGGCAGCAAATAATACAGGCACTAATCAAAATAATTCAGGGCAATGATGAATCTATTTCTGCGGTTGATGATGATCAGCGGATTTTTATGGCTGACGGGATGCCAGGGCACCCGGCATTTACCCGCTAATGAAAAATTATATACAGGAGCCAATGTAAAAGTGGAAGGACCCAATTTGAACACCAAGCAAAAAAAGGTATTACGTAATGATCTTGCCGGCCTCACAAGACCAAAACCCAATACTTCTTTCCTGGGTATGCGTCCCAAGCTGGCATTTTACAATACTTTCCGCAATGCCAAAAAAGGATTTTTCAAAAACCTGAGAGATAAATGGGGTGAGCCGCCGGTATTATTCAGCCAGGTGGACCTGCAAAAAAATACCAAGGTGCTCCAGAGTTATGCGGAGAACAAAGGCTGGTTCCATGCCAAGGTAACAGCGGATACCATCGTAAAGAAAAAAACAGCAAAAGCAGCATACCTGGTAGAAACCGGCAACCAGTATAAGATCAACGAAGTGAGCTATCCTTCTGACAGCAGCGATCTTGCCCTGGCCATTGCCGCAACGGTGCCCAATACATTGCTGGTAAAAGGAGCTCCCTTCGATCTTGATGTAATAAAGGCGGAAAGGCAGCGCATTGATGCCAACCTGAAAGAAAAAGGATTTTATTTTTTCAGCCCGGAATACCTGCTGGTCAGAACCGATAGTACTATTGGCAATCACCAGGTGAATATGGATGTAGTGGTCAAACCTGAAACACCTGAAAATGCCGCTGCCATTCACCGGATCAACGATGTATTCATTTATAGTGGTTATGCCATCAATGCCGACCGGTTCGATACCATAAAAACAAACGCGGAGAATTTCAACGGCTATAATATCATTGACAGGAGAAAAAGATTCAAACCATTTTTGTTTGATGAAACCATGCAGTTTCGCCCGGGAGAAGTGTATAACCGCACGGATCATAACCGTACCCTCAGCCGTTTGATCAACCTGAATCTATTCAAATTTGTAAAGAACAGGTTCGAGGTAGCACCAGCAACCGATACAGCTCAACTGGATGTTTATTATTACCTGACACCGCTGCCTAAAAAAAGTTTGCGTGCAGAATTTTCAGTGGTTACAAGATCTAATAACCTGAATGGTTCACAGATCAACTTTAACTGGAGCAACCGCAATCTTTTCCGGAACGGTTCGCAGATCAATGTAAATGCTTATGTAGGTTCGGATGTACAATTCAGTGGCGCATTGAAAGGTTATAATACCTACCGTTTCGGTGGAGAAGTGGTTTATGCCATCCCCCGTTTCCTGCTTCCTTTCAAAAAGGTAAGCATGAAAGGGCCCTATGCACCACGAACCAATATCAGCATTGGTTATGATGTGTTGAACAGGAAGAATCTCTATACGATCAACTCCTACCGTTTTGAATATGGTTATGAGTGGAAAAAGAATATCCAGAAACAACACCAGCTCTACCCTGTCAGTATCACTTATGCTGAACCCTTGAATGTAACCCAGGAGTTCAAGGACCTGCAAGATGATATACCCGGTTTTGAAAGAGCAGTGGAACCACAATTTATTTTGGGCAGCCGCTACCAGTACATCTATAACCAGATGGCCAATGATGTTCAGCCGAAAATGGCCTGGTACTTCAATGGTGTGGTGGATCTTTCCGGAAATATAGCAGGACTGGTAACCGGCGCTAATGTGAAAAAAGGGGATACAGTGAGAATAGGCAATTTGCCATTCTCCCAATATATTAAACTGGAAGCGGACCTGAGGAATTACCTGAAGGTGGGTTTGAAATCAACATGGGTCAACAGGATCAATATCGGTTATGGACAACCGTACGGCAATTCATCACAGATTCCTTACATCAAACAATTCTTTATAGGAGGCAATAACAGCCTGCGCGGATTCAGGAGCCGTTCAGTTGGACCCGGCACCTATTTCCCAACCGCACCAACCAATTTCCTTCCGGACCAGACAGGCGATATCAAGTTCGAAGTGAACTCTGAATTCAGGCCTCATATCGCGGGACCATTGTATGGAGCGCTCTTCATTGACGCGGGTAATATCTGGCTGGCAAGTGATTCAACGCATACAGGAAAAGCAGGAGCGAAATTCACCAGTAAATTCCTCAACCAGCTTGCGGTTGATGTGGGTGTAGGTGTAAGGCTTGACATTACCATCTTCGTGATCAGGCTTGATGTAGGTTTCCCTATACGTAAGCCATGGGAAATACCGCCTTCTGTTTTGAACCAGGTCAGCTTCCGGGATCCTGAATGGAGAAGGCAGAATTTGGTGTATAACCTGGCGATTGGTTATCCGTTTTAGTTTTTTTACCGCCAAGGAAGAACGGCGCCAAGGATTAATTTAGTATTTTTTTTCACCGCAGAGAAAGGAGAAAAAAGAGGAAGCGCAGAGGGTATGCAAAAGACTCAACCTACCACTATCGTTTATTACATTGTTTTGAACTTCTGACTTTTGACTTTTGACTTTTGACTTTTGACTTCATCAATAATTCATTAAATACTCCATCTTTTCCGCCACCTTCTCCACATTCGGCAGCATGGCTGCTTCCAGTCCCATATTTAATGGAACCGCGGGAAGATCAAGCGCCCCAATTACCTGTACCGGTGCATCCAGCCATTGGAAACATTGTGTTGAAATGCGGCCAGCAAGTGCTTCGGCAAATGAATTATTCTTTTGTTCCTCCGTCAGCACGAGGCATTTACCATGCTTTTGTACCGTAGAAAAAATCAAATGTTCATCAAGAGGATATAATGTTCTCAGGTCAATGACTTCAACTTTTCCAGGAAATTTTTTAGCAGCGGACTTTGCCCAGTAAACACCCATTCCATAAGTGATTACGCAGATGGATTCACCATTTTCAATCGATTCTTCATCTGCTTTGAGCACAACATTCCCTTTACCGAAAGGAAGAATATAATCCCGGGATGGTTCAATTGATTTGGCATCTTCAGTACCTGGAACCTTACTCCAGTAAAGACCTTTATGTTCCAGCATCACCACCGGGTTGGGATCATGATAAGCTGCCTTCATCAACCCTTTCATATCCGCGGCATTGGAAGGATAAACGATCTTGATGCCTTTGATGGTTAATAAAGTTGATTCAACACTCCCGCTGTGATAAGGTCCGCCGCCACCATAAGCGCCAATCGGTACACGGATGATAGTTGACACGGGAAACTTGCCGCAGGATAAATAAGAGGATTTTGAAATCTCCGTAACCAGTTGGTTGAAGCCGGGATAGATATAGTCCGCGAACTGCACTTCCACAATGGGTTTCAATCCAACCGCACTCATTCCTACGGTAGAGCCTATGATATATGCTTCCTGTATGGCAGTATTAAAAACACGGTGGTCACCAAACTGTTCACCCAGTGTTGCAGCTTCGCGGAACACGCCTCCCAGTCTCTTGCCTACATCCTGTCCATACAACAGGCAGTTCTCATCTTCCTCCATCAATTCCCTGATGGCGAAAAGTGCGGCATCCACCATCATCACTTTTTCTTTGCCGGCTGGTTCACGTTCGCCTTTTTCTTCAGTAACCGGAGTAGGCACAAATACATGATCGCTCACTTTACCGGGATCAGGCTCCGGGGCGGTTACGGCTTTTTCAAATTGCTCTCTTACAGATTCCGAAACTTCTTTTTCTATTTCATTGAGATATTCTTCTCCAAAATCATCAATGATCTGTGACCTGAGCAGAGGCAGCGGATCAGAACAGGCATGTTTGGCCAGGTCTTCTTCGGTCCGGTAAAATTCTTTACGCACCCCGCTCGTATGATGATTGAGCAGGCAGGTTTTGGCATGCACCAGCCAGGGCTTGCGGTGTTCCCTTACATGGTTGATGACCTTGCGCATAGTATCAAAACTTTTAAAGAAGTCTGTTCCATCCACCCTGATCTTATTCAAACCTTTGAAACCTTCTGCGTACTCAAACGCGTCCATCGCCCTTCCTTCCTCAGCGCTTACACTGATGCCCCATTCATTATCCTGCACCAGGTAAATAATGGGCAATTGCTTTAGCACTGCAAACTGTAATGCTTCACTCACTTCACCTTCTGTTACACTCGCATCACCCAGTGAACAGATCACCACTGGCGCTTCCTGGTGCATGCCTACTGATTCACAATTCACCATTGACGCCCCACGCTTTAGTTTTTCCAAATACTGAATTCCCTGCGCCACACCAGTAGTGGGGATCACCTGCATGCCGGTGGCACTGCTCTGGTGAATGATCTTTGGTTTGTCTTCCAATCTTGAATTGGGATGGGAATAATAACTTCTTCCGCCGGTGAAAGGATCTTCTGCCTTGGTGAGTAACTGCAGCATGAGTTCATAAGGGCTCCATCCCATACCCAGCAACAATGATTCATCGCGGTAATAAGGACTCACCCAGTCCTGCGGCAATAAATTGAAAGCGGTTGCCAGTTGAATGGCCTCATGCCCCCGCGAAGTTGAGTGAACATACTTGGTTATAGGCCGGTTGGCCTCATAGGTTTCAGCCATCACTTTTACACTGTACATCAGCCGGTAGGCACGCAATAAAAGGTTGCGGTCGATACCATACACAACTGGAGCAATTCCCTGGTCTCTTTTTTCCATATTCAATGATTGGCAGTCACTGCAAAAAAACAATTTATTTGAACGCGCTTCAAATATGCAGGCTTAAAAAGAAAAGGAGCAATACTTTATAGTATTACTCCCTTGAAATATTTTAATAGTTGAAACCTTCCGTGATTATTTCACTTCAAGGCTTAGCATACTTTCTTTTTCCATGAAGGCTTCCACTTCATCTCCCACCACGATCTCTCCCACACCTTTAGGTGTACCGGTAAAAATGAGGTCACCGATATTAATGGAAAAGAAATTGGAGATGTAGGAAACAATATAATCGAAATCAAAAAGCATGTCTTTGGAATTACCTTCCTGCACCAGTTCCTTGTTCTTATAAAAAGCAAAAGGAATTTCTTTTTTAGCCTTGATGTTGGCAACAGGTACCCATTTACCCACAACTGCGGAATTGTCCCATGCCTTGGCTTTTTCCCAGGGCAGCCCCTTGCTTTTTAATTCATCCTGGATGTCCCTGGCAGTAAAATCGATACCCGTTGTAATGGCATCATAATATTTATTGGCGAATTTTTCCTGGATGTATTTACCGTTCTTGGATATGCGCAAAACCAGTTCGCATTCATAGTGAAGTTCATTGGTAAATTCAGGGTAATAAAAAGGCGTGTGTGGTTGAAGCAAAGCACTCTTTGGCTTCATAAAAATCACTGGCTCATCGGGTATGTCATTGCCTAGCTCTTTGGCGTGGTCTGAATAATTACGGCCTACACAAAAAATCTTCATACAGAAATTTGGTTTAGAGTTTAAATACCAGGGGATACTTATCGTTGGTTCAACAGATTGTTTATCCCATATATTTATGGTTTTGCAAGAGAAAGTAGGATTTTACGGGAAAGGCTAACTAGTGTTGGTGCGCTAAAGTAAATAATAACTCTTATACGTCATAACGTAATTTCCACATTGTTGTATTTATTCATGGCATGGCTGATTCCCACGGTAGCAAAAGCCTCGATCACTTCAACGCAAATAGCGATTTTTTGTTTTATAAGTGGCTCTTCGGAAGCCTTCCATTTTCCGAGTACATAGTCAACCTGCATCCCCTTGGGATAGTCATTACCCACACCGAACCTTAGCTTGGGAAACTGCTGGCTGCCCAGTGATTCTTCAATGCTTTTCAACCCGTTATGACCACCCGCGCTTCCACCTGGCCTCAGCCTGATCCGCTCCAGGGGAAGGGCTACTTCATCTACGATGGTCAACGTATTTTCAATGGCAATTTTTTCCTTATCCATCCAGTACTTAACCGCTTTTCCGCTTAGGTTCATGTAGGTGGTGGGACAGATACAAACAAAGATTCTCCCTTTCCATTTTACTTCCGCCCGGTAGGCGAGGCGGTCACTGGCAAAGCTGCCTCCGTGTTTATTTACAAAGGCCATCACCACATCAAATCCAATGTTATGCCGGGTGTGCGCATATTCATTTCCAATGTTTCCCAGTCCGGCAATCAGAAATTTCATGGTTGCAAATATCGGGGAAAAGCGCTGGGATAAATGGTTGCCATAACTGCCGCGGGCCTGGAAAGGGCAAAAAAAATCCCGGTGCTTTCACACCGGGATCCTTTGATTGAATCTTGTTATTTTTTAGCGGCCGGCGCGGCTTTAGCAGCAGCAGGTGCAGCAGCTTTAGCGGTAGATGCAGGAGCGGCAGCTTCTTCCTGGCACAAGGCACGGGTAGTAACTACGGAAACAATGGGAATACGTGGCGAGTTCAGGATCTCGTAGTTCTCGATCTGAACATCTTCAACACGGATGTTTCCACCGATCTCCAGGTTCTCAACACTTACCTCGATCTGCTCACGCAGGTTCTTTGGAAAAGTTTTTACCTTGAGTGATTTCATTTTAGGAACGAGTCGTCCACCGGCTTTCACACCAACGGAAGCACCTGTAAACTTCAATGGAATAGAAGCGATCACTTTTTTGTCTTCCACTAATTCCAGCAGGTCTACGTGAATAAGCGCATCAGTTACCTTGTCAAATTGAAGGTCTTTCAAAATGCAACGGTAAGTTTTGCCATCAAGTTTCACCTCGGCGATCTGGAAATTTGGTGTGTATACTAAGCCTTTGAAAGCTTTTGCAGGAGCAGCGAAATTGATCTCCTGTGCACCCCCGTAAATTACACCAGGCACAAGGTCCTGAGAGCGAAGCTGGCGGGTGGCTGACTTGCCATGTTCGGTCCTCAGTTGTCCTTCGATTGTAATTGTCTTCATTGTTATGATTGTTTGTTTTAAACTAGCTATTGCTAATGGCCATTGGCCACTGGCTATTTATCCCTTCTCTGCGAATGAAAGAACAAACTGTTGATGCTTTTGTTCTCATAAGCATTGCGGATGGCAACGGCAAAAAGTTCGGCGGTAGTTACCACGTTGATTTTTTTGGCAGGTTGCTTCAGCGGAATGGTATCACAAACCACCAGTTCTTCCAGCACGCTGTTCTCAATGGTTTCGTAAGCCTTGCCACTAAGTACAGGATGTGTGATGAGTGCCCTGACGGTTCTTGCACCTTTTTCTTTTAAAAGAGCTGCGCTTTTTGCCAGTGTACCGCCTGTATCGCAGATATCATCAATGATCACGATATCACGGTCAGTTACATCACCTATCACCACCATGCTGGAGATCTCGTTGGCACGTTTGCGGTGCTTGTCGCAGATCACCATTTCCGCTTCAAAATAACTGGCAATTTCCCTGATCCTGTTGGATGCGCCCACGTCAGGGGCCGCAAAGGTAAGGTTTTCGAGTCTCAGTTGTGTTATATAAGGTATAAAAACGGCAGATGAATCCAGGTGGTCAACGGGGATGTCGAAGAAGCCCTGGATCTGCGGGGCGTGCAGGTCCATGGTAATGACCCTGTCGGCACCAGCCGCGGTTAACATGTTGGCAACCAGCTTACTGCCGATAGCCACACGTGGCCGGTCCTTCCTGTCCTGTCGGGCATAACCATAATAAGGAAGTACTACGATGATCTTGTTGGCGGAGGCCCTCCTGGCTGCGTCAATCATCAGCAGCAGTTCCATCAGGTTGTCGGCCGGGGCATAGGTGCTTTGCACCAGGAAAACAAAATCCCCCCTGATACTTTCCAGGAAGATCGGCTGGATCTCCCCGTCACTGAATTTTTGAATATTGATCTTACCGAGAGGGCAGCCATAGCTCTTACAGATTTTTTCAGCGAGTTTCTGAGAGCCGGTGCCTGCGAAAATTTTGGCAGAAGGATTCATGGTAGAATGTTCGGGGGGCGAAGATAGGCTTCTGCGGAGAAAAGTGAAAACTTGATCAGGGGCCCTTGGGTGAAAGTTGGTTGCGATCAACCTCCGGGGTAACCTCGGAGGTTACCCCGGAGGTTGAAAACACCAAAAGGCAATGAGGATTTTCCCACTGCCTGGTTATGGATAAGTTTTAATATTATTTCAGGGAAGCGGTGGCGCCCATGTTTGCATCCGGCACCCTTTCCACCTGTGTGGTGCTGCTGCTTTCCTCGCTATTGATGCTGTAATAAACGGTACGGCATACAAAAATGGCCAGGAACAAAGAGATACCATAAATGAGCATGAAGAACAGAACAGGGTGCAGCGCGCCAACAGAAGAGGTAGAGTTACGTCTCATAGGAATTGGTTTGAGTTTTCTTTAGGATAATTGACAGCCATAAAATTATTTTCAAAACATTAACCATGCAAGAGCAAAAGTACTCGATCAAGCAATGGGCAAAAGACGACAGGCCGCGTGAAAAACTACGTGACAAGGGAGCCTCCTCCCTGAGCAATTCGGAACTGATTGCCATCCTCATCAATAACGGAACCCGTGAGAAATCAGCCCTGGACCTGGCCCAGGAAATTCTCAAAACCGGCAAGGACAACTTGGGAGAAGTAGGCAAACTCTCAGTAAGGGAATTTATGAAAGTGAAAGGCATCGGGGAAGCCAAGGCCATCATCATCGCTGCCGCCATGGAACTGGGAAGAAGGCGACAGGCCGCTGTTTCAAGGGAAAAAGCTGTGATTACCAGCAGTTCTGATGTAGCAGGATACCTTCAAAACCTGTTGAGGGATTACCGGCACGAGGTGTTCGCCGTATTGTTTCTGAACCGGTCCAACAAGATCAACCACTTCCAGGTGATCAGTGAAGGCGGGATCACTGGCACGGTGGCCGACCCCAGGATCATCCTGAAAAAAGCACTGGAGGAAGATGCGGTCAGCATCATACTTTGCCATAACCATCCATCAGGAAGCCTGAAGCCCAGCAAGGCCGACGAAGAACTGACCTACAAGATCAGGGAAGCCGCCCGCTATTTTGACATCAAGGTGCTGGACCATCTCATTGTAAGCGATGATGGTTATTACAGTTTTGCGGATGAAGGCATACTTTGATTATGCCTGTGCGGTGGGGCCGCCGAAGGTCATCGGGATCTGGATCTCTTCCAGGTCTTTGATGGGACCGTTGGCATCTTCATAGCGGCTAACATTTTCCATCAGGGCTTTCATGAATCTTTTGGCATGCTGTGGAGTAAAAATGATCCTTGACTTGACCTTGCTTTTGGGCGTGCCGGGCATCACATTCACAAAATCCACTACAAATTCCGCATGCGAATGCGTGATGATAGCCAGGTTGGCATAAGTGCCTTCCGCTACTTCTTCTGATATTTCTATGTTGATCTGGTTCTGCTGCTGGTTGTTTGGATCCATGTGATTGAATTGAGGTGCAAAAATAGGTGATGTTGTTCGTGAATGGTGAATGGTGAATGGGCAATGGTGAATGTGCTTCACAGATGTGAACGTCTTTCGTGAGACGTGAATCGTGAGGCGTGAGAGAGCCAATAGCCATTGGCCATTGGCTGTTGGCCGGCGCCTCACACCTCACGTCTCACGATTCACGATTCACGATTCACGATTACGCTTCACGATTCACGTCCCACAAAAAAAGCCCCCCATGCGGGAGGCTTTGTATAAAATTCAGAATGGTTAGAATTTATCCCAGAACAACTTGGTTGTAACAGCGTCTCCACCCACAGCAGATGCTGCTGCATTGTAGTTGGCGGTATTGAGGTTTTGTTCAGGAATAGGATAAGTATAACGCAGTGGGGTTGCTGATACCGCTGTTGGCGGAGCAGCGATAGCAGGCGCATCCAGTCTTCTCCACTCGATCCATGCATCCCAGCCACGGTTGTAAAGCGCGAGCCATTTTTGTTCACCGATCCTGGCTTTCCAGTTAACCGGGTCATAAATCACCGAAGGCTGCAGCAGGTAAGCAGTTGCTTCGGTAGTTGTACCACCCCAGTAAAGTATGGAAGCTGTCACCGCATTATTGTAATGCTGGATGGCGGTACCACCAACATTGTATCCTCTCTGAGCTGCTTCAGCCAGGAAAAACTCCACTTCGTCATAACTCATGAGAAGAGCAGGGAATTCAGGAGCCTGGATAGCATCTGCCGGTTTGGAAAAAGTAGCGAAGTTGTTACCTGCTCCTGGTATTCCACCTGAATAATCACTTCCAGTATTATCGAAGCTGAAATAATCATCAAGGCGTGGATCGTTCAGTGCTTCCATTTTGTTGACAATGGTATTTGTTACTACAAAGTCCTTACGGCCACTCTGTACCAAATCAACCCATACAGGATTGGTATTGGGAGGTGAAGTCTGGTAAGTGAAGGTGGCATTATCTGCGTTAGAGGTAAATACACCTGCAGCCACTGCACTTTCAACAGTAGAACGTGCCAGGGTATTGTCATCATCAGCGATGGTCATTCCCATTTTCACTTTGAAAGAATTGGCAAACTTCTGCCACATCTCAACATCACCACCATAAATCAGGTCAGCACTTCCAAAACTTGCAGCACCTTCATCCAGGTCAGCAATGGCGTCATTGAGCCTGCTTAACAAATCAAGATAGATGGTTTTCTGGTTATCATACTTTGGCTGCAATGTATTGATTTCAAGAGCCTCGGTATAAGGAATATCACCGAAAGTCGTGACTAGGTAATACCAGGCCATAACTTCCATGATCTCAGCGATGGCGAGCTGGTTCTGCTGCACATCTGCATTGGCCACCTGGTCAGGGATCAGTTTTTTTGCTTCACGGAAATCGCGGATCACATCTCGGTACAAACCGTTCCAGATCTGTCTTGGGATCTGGCGTGTTACGATGTCGTAATTGCTCTCATCCGTGTAAGTAGTCTCTGTCCAGTACTGAACGATCAGCCTGAAGATGTTGTCATTTACATTGGTTGAGGTGAGCAGGTCGGTCATTGCCTTTTGTCCGCTCGTAAAAAATGCGGATGACGGAGCAGACTGGGGATTCTTTGGATCCACATTCAGGCTCGTGAGGTCCTTTCTACAGGCAACAATGGTAAAAAGGGGCAATAGTGCTATTAAAAATAATTTTTTCATGGTTTGTTTTTTAGAATCTGAATCTGAGGTTGAAAGCAAATGTTCTTGTTGTTGGATAAGCTCCGCCCTGGTATCCCTGGAGGTTACCTGCGCTGATGATCTCTTCAGGATCAGCATAGGGCAGGTTCTTGTGGATGATCCAAAGGTTTCTTCCGATCAGAGACAGGTCAACACCTTTAAATGGTTGCAAGCGGTTTACAACCGTTTGTGGTAATGAATAAGTTAAAACAGCTTCCCTGAGTTTAACAAAACTTGCATCATAAACGAAAGTTTTATTTGGCATACGTCCATAGCCATATAAACCATAAGTAACATTGCTTGCTCTCACAGTATTAGGCTTACCATCAGGACCCACGCCTGAAAGGATCACACCACCACCCTGGCTGATAGGATTGCGTGAAGGATTTCCAAGATCATTATTTCCTGCGGTTTCAGGATAAAGACCTGTGGCCAGACCGTAATACATATCAAGAGAGAATACATCACCGCCCTGGCGCGTATCGATCAGCCAGCTGAGTGATAGATTTTTATACTTCAGGGTATTGTTGATACCACCAACCCAGTCAGGATTGGCATCACCGATGTTATTGTTGGAAGTTGTAGTTCTGAGCGGGTAACCATTGGTCTGGTTGATCAAAGGCTGTCCATTAGCATGATACTGGTAATCTGTACCACGGATCACACCATAAGGCTGACCAAGTGCAGCAACAATTGATATACCACCCTGGAAGGTTCCCAGCGTGATGGCATCAACACCAGGATACAGTTCTTCCACCTTATTCCTGTTGCGGGTCCAGTTCACATTGATGTTCCATGAGAAATCTCTTGTCTGTACAGGTGTACCAAACAAAGAAACCTCAACACCTTTGTTCCTTACATTACCGGCATTCAGTACTCTTGAATTATAACCGGTGGCAGTAGAAACAGGAACAGCAAAGATCTGGTCAAAGGTTTTTGCGTTATAATAAGTAACATCAAAACCCAGCCTGTTTTTCAGGAAGGCAGCCTCGATACCAAATTCATAGCTCTTGGTTTGCTCAGGCCTGAGGTCAGGATTAGCAGCTGCACCGGCAACAGAAGTAATTGGATTTCCACCAAAAGGAACGCCAATGATATAGGAGTCAGCAGTGCTGTAAACAGGAGCATCAGAACCTACCTGGGCATAGTTGGCCCTGAACTTACCATAGCTGAGCCAATTGGCAGAACTTAAGAGTTTAGAGAAAGTCCAGCCCATGGAAGCGGAAGGATACCAGTAACTGTTATTGCCATCAGGCAGTGTGGAGGACTGGTCGTTCCTGATAGTTCCATCGAGGGTCAACATATCTCTCCAGGTGAAAGTGACTCCGGCAAAATTGCCCCATACTTCCCTTCTAGCATCTGCCTCTGAAGGAGGATTGATCGGGTTGATGGAGTTGGAAAGTGAATAGATTCTTTCAACGATCAGGCCTCCGTTGGTAGCAGCGGAAATGGCCTGCCTTCTTTCTTTCCTTACATTCGTTCCCAACAATCCTTTCAGGTTTACTTCTGAAGAGATATCATGGTCAGCTGTGAAGATCAGGTCAAAGTTTGTTTCCTGGATATTCCGGTTAACACGGGAATAAGAAGAAGGAGTGACACTTCCTACTGCCTGTCTTTGTTCCTGCAATTCAGAATATGTATCAAGAGAAACACGACCTAAAACATTCAACCATTTTAAAGGACTGTATGAAAGGTTGATGTTTCCAAACAAACGGTTACGTCCGTCGTTCTGGTAGTTTTCATACCTGGTGAAATAAGGATTGTCCCAGTAAATAGGTACAAGATCTGTAGGATCTGCCCAGTTCCAGGTCACATTCCTCCTTTCATTGAAGTAAGCATCTTTCTGTTCCAGCACATCCACATTGGTCTGCCACCACTGACGGAAGTTCGTCATCAGGTTTTTATCATCATAACCGGTACCATAGCGGCCTGTTGCCTCAATAGCACTGAAGTTTACAGATGCACCTGCCTGGAGTTTTTCAGATAAGTTCAAAGTACCACCGAAATTCAGGAGGTTTTTAGAAATCTTACTGTTTGGCATAATTCCCTTGTCATCATTGCGGGTGTAACCAAGTTTAAAACTTCCTTTATCTGTACCACCATCAAGAAATACACTGTGATTGGATGAAGTTGCAGTCTGGAACATAGCACCTGGACCATTAGCTGCAGCCAGCCATGGACGGGCTTTATTGAAATTGGGTGAATTCGGGTCAAAGGCATCCCACTGGAATACCATGGTATTAGCATCAAAACGAGCACCATAAGAAGCATCCTCTGTTACCGGAGTAACAAGGTCAGGTGTACCGTTTCCATCAACATCCCTGTAAAGAAAATAACCGGAAGGATCTTCATAATAAGCTCCATAACCGGCACCA
>JAEYUA010000081.1 GCA_023433755.1 Bacteroidota bacterium
ATCGAAGCCATGTTCACCGGCGAAAAGATCAACGCCACCGAAAACAGGGCGGTCCTGCACACTGCCCTCCGCAATTTCAGCAGCGATACCCTTGTGCTGGATGGAGAAAACATCATGCCCGCTATCAAAAAAGTACAACAGCAGATGAAGGGCTTCTGCCAAAAACTTCATAGCGGCGAGTGGAAAGGATTTTCCGGTAAAACAATTAAATACATCGTCAATATTGGCATCGGCGGCAGCGACCTTGGACCTGTGATGGTAACAGAAGCTTTAAAACCTTATGCCGACAAAGGCATTCAACCGTTTTTTGTAAGCAATGTAGATGGCAGCCATATTGCAGAAACCTTTAAAAAGATCAGCGCCGACGAAACCATCTTCTGCATCGCCAGCAAAACCTTCACCACCCAGGAAACCATGACCAATGCCCACACGGCAAGAAACTGGTTCCTTGAAACTGCAGGTGATGAAAAACATGTCGCTCTTCATTTTGTGGCCCTTTCCACTAATGAAAAAGAGGTGACCCGTTTTGGCATTGACAAAGCCAATATGTTTGAATTCTGGGACTGGGTGGGTGGCAGGTATTCTCTCTGGAGTGCCATCGGGCTTTCCATTTCACTGAATATTGGTTATGCAAATTTTGAAGAGTTGCTGAAAGGCGCGTATAACGTTGATGAGCATTTTCGCACCACTCCCTTCGATAAAAACATTCCTGTTCTCATGGCACTGATCGGCATCTGGTACACCAGTTTTTTTGATGCGCAGACGGAAGCCATTCTGCCTTATGACCAGTACCTGCACCGTTTTGCCGCCTACTTCCAGCAGGGCAATATGGAAAGCAATGGTAAAAGTGTGGACCGTAACGGTGAAGCGGTAGATTATGCAACCGGACCTGTGATCTGGGGTGAACCCGGCACAAATGGCCAGCATGCTTTTTACCAGTTGATACACCAGGGCACCCACCTGATCCCCTGCGATTTTATTGCGCCTGCCATTTCACATAATCCTATTGCGGACCACCACCAAAAACTTCTTTCCAATTTTTTCGCACAAACGGAAGCGCTTATGAATGGAAAGGATGAAGAAGAGGTGGAAGATGAATTGCTCAGGCAGGGAAAAAGCGTGGAAGAGATCGCGAGGCTGGCGCCATTCAGGATCTTCACAGGCAACAGGCCTACCAATTCCATCCTGGTGAAAAAGATCACACCTTTCAGCCTGGGTGAACTGATTGCATTGTACGAGCATAAAATCTTTGTACAGGGAGTGATCTGGAATATATACAGCTTCGACCAATGGGGCGTTGAACTGGGTAAGCAACTAGCCAACCAAATCCTCCCTGAGTTGGGCAATAATGAAACAGTGAGTTCGCATGATGTATCCACCAATGGACTGATTAACGCTTACAAAGAAATGCGTAAGCGCTGACCACTGTCATTTTCATTTTTTTACCAGCTTGATGGTGAAACGTTCTCCGTCAGCCCATACATCCAGTATATAATTCCCCCGCACCAGGTTTGCAGGTAGTTGCCACCTGAGCTGGTTCTGGCTATGTGAAAATTCAGCAGTATGTACGAGTGCTCCGCCTGCATGATACAATTGCATCTTCAACTGCTTTGCCTCCCTGGTGAGCCTGAGGTCGAGGTGATCGTTGAATGGATTATTAACAACCTTGATTTGCTGTTTTTGTGCGGAAGAACGGATCAGCACGATCTTGCTTAGCTCCTCTTTCCCATCGAGATCCCGCATGCGGAGCCGGTAATAGTTCACCGGCAGTACATCGGTATCCTTAAAACTGTAGCTGGTATTGATTTGAGTGTTGCCCGCAGCGTTTAATTGCCCTATAGAATGATAAAGCCTTCCGTCGGCCGATTTCTCAATAATAAAATCCCTGGCATTCCATTCCGATTCAGTTTCCCAATCCAGGCGGATATGATCCCCTGATAATTGTCCTTCAAAGTTAATGAGCGTAACAGGAAGTGCAGAGAAAGGTGCTGAAGTGAACATACCACGGCCATGGGTAGCCGCTAATATCGTCTGGTCTGAATCCCGGTAGCTGAGCATGTCAACGCGTACATTCGGTATGCCCGCTGACTGCGTCCATACAGTAGTGAGACCACTGGTGGCCGTAGCAGACCATACACCAAGTTCTGTTGCCAGCATAATCTGGCCACCTGCAAACATCACCCACCTCACGGGCATATCAGGAAGGTTGATATTATTATTATCTAGACTGTTCCAGGTGCTGCCACCGTTTAGAGTTTCGTAAATACTAGCCACCCCGTAATTAGACACGGTAATCACTATATGATTCGCATTACCCGGCTCCACATCTATGGAGGAAATATATTGCCCGGCAGAGATAGCAGCAGGCAAGGTGATCGTAGTGGCAACGGGTGTTGTATGCGTATTGGATAATCTTACCAGCACAGGCGCAACACCACCTGAAAATGCGGCCCATAACCTGTTAGCCGTATTGGGATCGGCTTTCATTGCGGACACCTGCCGTGTACCTGCGGCAGGTATATTGAACTGTTCTGCAGACAGGCTCCCGGAACTGATGTTTTTCACTCTCAGGATATTTCCGCCTGTATATCCCATGAATAAAATATTTGACGTATGATCATAGGCAGCAGGATTGATGAATCTTCCTTCACCGCCATAATAAGCATGCTGGTCAAACTGGTTACCGCCATCTCTCGACACCTCGAAATAACAATTGGTATAGCTGGCCACCTGGATGGAAGGATCATCCTGGTCAATAAAACAATAACCCCCGTCGCCCCCAAGCGCCTGTACCGCATTTCCAAGACCCGGCATGGAGAACTTGTGGGTTCCATTGTCCTGTGCACCCCCAAGTAAATAATCAGAACCAGATGAAGGATGGATCGCACCTGAATAATACTGGATGGTATTATACCCTGCATTCTTATCTACATAAGTTGCTCCATTATCCGGTGAATAATAGACACCTCCATCATTCACTACAATCATTTCACCCGGACTGTTGGGAAAAAAATAAAAATTATGAATGTCAGCATGGATCACCGGCAAGGGTCCGCACCCTCCTGCCCATTGTGTATTCTGATGCCAGCTAAGGCCACCATCAGTTGACCTGATCACGTCCACCCCACCTGCATAGACCGTCTGGTCGTCATCGGGCTTCACCGCGATACAGAGGTCGTACCAGGCCTGTCCCCTCGAAAAATCTGAAGAAGACATAGAACCCTGGTCGCACCAGGAAGAAAAATTATCAATAGCTGTCCAACTGGCACCTGCATCATTACTGACCCTGATACCGCCTATTGCCGTTCCGGTACCCTGCAGCAAAGCATAGATCTTGTTATTATTGGTGGGTGAACAGGCAATGGCAATCCTTCTCCAATAAGATCCGGGCTCCTGCGGTGCCGGTGGTGTTACATCGATCCAATGACCCGCATTGCCCGCATCGATACCAGCAGGTGAACGGAAGACCTTTCCTATTGTAGTATCGGTGGTGGCCGGGGCAGTATATGAAAAACCATTATCGATCACGGTTGCATACAGGTCTCCATTCTTTGAAATGGCAATATCATAACCTGCAAAATCAAAAGCATTATTACAGGTTCCACCACCGGTATATAAACCAATGACACGTGTCCAACTGCTACCTCCGTTGGTTGATTTTAAAATACCACCGTTATTGCAAAATGATGCACTGATGCCGGAAGCATACACGTCACCATTTGGACAGACAAGTATATCCTGAACAAAAGAAAAATCATTCCGGTTGGTTCCGCCAGTGGTTGTGGAAGGTAAAAGGTTCCAGGTAACGCCGCCATCAACCGATTTGTAAATGCCTAGTCCCCTTACTGCATCTATATTATTGAAGCCCTCCCCGGTACCGGCATAAATTATTAAGGGATTGGCGGGATGCTGTGCAATGGCGGTGATGGCCAGGTTAGCTGAAATGGCCGATACCGTATTCCACTCCGGTGTAGATGATTTAAAATTGGTAGTCTTCCATAACCCCCCAGATACACTGCAGGCATAAACAGAATTTCCACTGGCATCGGCAGCATCAATTAGAAGGGCACGTGTTCTTCCTGCCATGTTGGAAGGACCTCGTTCCAGCCAGGTAAAAGCAGGAGCATCCATCATTCTTGCCTGCATGGTTTTGATACGCTGTTCAGCTAACATCAGCCGTTCAACAGGTACATAACCCAGCAGTGGATCACGGGTCATCTCTACTTCCCTCTCGTATCTTTCCTTCTGAGCTGCAAGTTTGTGGGCAGGTCCTTCTGATTCTTCTAGGGATACAGGCTTTACCGGCAGAACTACTACTCTTTCGGAAGACTGTCCGGAACAGGCAGAAAGCAGGACAGCCGCTATCAAAAAATACGGGAACAAAGAAGACAATCTGAGCATTTTATTTCAGTTAACATGAACAGGTTTTTAGGAGGATATCACGATTAACACAGGAAGAAAACTCACTGTGATGCATAACTGAAAACTGAGGCAAGGGCTTAGAAGATCAATAGGAAATTAGGAGTAGGGATGGCTGCATTTCTATGAAAAATCGCATAAAAAGCAGCTTCTTACAAATATTGGAAAAAAAAGATATAAAAAAAGCCCCATTCCGGGGCTTTACGAGTAAAATATATTTTGGATCACCATTTATCCACTTCCTCTGAGTTACCTGGTGCGGCTGCCTGTGAAACCACGGGCTCCGGATTGGAAACAGGAATTTCCACTTCAGAACCATTGGCCGACATGATCTCTTCTCCTTCATGATCCATTTCAGAATCTTCGTGGTTATAGGCATCAAAATCAAAATCCGGCATTAACTGAGTCTTTACATGATCTACCGCTTCGGTGAGGGCTTTGATGAATTTGTTGAAGTCCTCCTTGTACAAGAAAATCTTATGCCTGTCGTACCCATTATCGTTAAAGCGTTTGCGGCTTTCTGTAATAGTGAGGTAGTAATCATTTCCACGGGTAGCCCTTACATCAAAAAAATAGGTTCTGCGTTTGCCTGCACGGATCCTTTTGCTGTAAATGCTTTCCATTTTCTTGTCGTTGTTGTCGTACGCCACTTTTGTAATTTTTACAGTTAAAAATATGTTTTGGTTTGGAACGTCTACAAATATAATTATGTTTTGTCAACAGCCAAATTTGCCCCGGAGCTGCTTTCATCCTCTTCCTGCTGCTGTTTGAGAAACATTTTATGATAGATTCCTTTGAGCTTCATGAGTTGATCATGTGTACCCGTTTCAATGATCCTTCCTTCTTCCAGCACAATAATCTTGTGAAAATTGAGGAGGTTGAAAATACGGTGGGTGATCAAAATGGAGGTCTTGTTCTGAAGATAGTTTTCCAGGTTGGCGATGATCTGTTTTTCGGTCCTGGCATCCACTGCACTCAGGCAGTCATCTAGAATCAGCAGCGGCGCGTCCTTCATTAATGCACGCGCTATTGATATTCTTTGCTTTTGTCCACCACTGAGCATTACGCCCCTCTCGCCAATCTCTGTTTCAAAACCTTTTGGAAGACCCTCAATATCCTGTTCAATGACCGCCAGCCTGGCGGCTTCCCTGATCTTTTCGGGATCGTGGCCTTGTGCACCAAATGCTATATTGTTTGATATGGTATCACTGAACAAAAATCCATCCTGGGGAACATAACTGATCAGTTTGCGCAGGGAAAAAAGGTCGAGGTCCCGGATGTCATCTCCACTGAATTTAATGGAACCTCCCGTTACATCAAACATGCGCATGAGCAACTGGGCCAGCGTGGTTTTGCCGCTGCCTGTCCTGCCTACAATGGCCACCTGCTCACCTTTCCTGATTTCCAGGTTAAATTCCTTTATGGCCTCTACGCCGGTATGGGCATAGGTGAAGTTCACCTGCTCCAGCCTGATACCACCTGACAGGTCAGGTTGTTTGGCAACCGCACCGGAACGGATAGCAGGTTCTGTATGAAGAAATTCATTCAGCCTTTTCTGCGAAGCGGAAGCACGCTGAATCATACTGGCCGTCCAGCCGATGGCACTTACCGGGAAGGTGAGCATATTAATATAGATCACAAATTCAACTATTGTATCAATACCAATATCTCTTTGACCATTGATGTAATAAATGCCCCCGATCATGATGGTAAAAAGAGTACTGAGACCAATGAGCAGTGTCATGGAGGGAAAATAGAGTGCTTCCACGCGGGCCAGGCTCACTGCCTGGCTCCTGTAATCCTCACTGTTCTTTTTGAAATGATCAAAAATGGGTTTCTCCTGAACAAATGATTTGATCACGCGGATTCCTGAATAGGACTGTTGCGCATTAGTGGTAAGTGAACCCAGGGTAGATTGCAGTTTTTCACTTTTGCGGTGGATGATGGTGTTCACATAATAAATGGTGATGGCCAGCAGGGGCAGTGGAGCAAGAACATATAGCGTAAGTTCCGGTTCTCTTTTGTACATGAAAAAAACGCTGAGCGAGATCAGTGTTACCAGGTTCACGAGGTACATAATAGCCGGACCGGTGAACATCCTCACCCGGCTTACATCTTCGGCCATGCGGCTCATCAGGTCACCAGTACTTTGAACTTTATAGAACCCCGCATCCATTTTCTGGTAGTGTTCAAAAACCTCGTTCTTTTGATCGTATTCGATATGACGACTCATCACAATGATGGTCTGCCTCATCAAAAACATAAAAAACCCACGGAGCAGGGCGAGTACGAGGATCACGATTCCGCAGATCACAACCACCTGTATGCTGGTAACCTTCATCCCCTCTATTACGCTGATCATTTTTTGAACGGCGATATCATAAGAAGGCAACTTCCTGGTACCCGCATCATATCCCGGCAGATTTCTCTGTACAAAATCAATGATGTAGCCCATGATTTGGGGCTGCAGTACGTTGAAGTAGTTGGAAAGGATAATGAAAAATATCCCGACCGCCAGCCGCGCCTTGTATTTCCAGAAATATTTATTGAGTGCTTTGAGATGCTTCAAATTTCAGAATTGAGGTGCAAATGTACTACTGTCAAAAAAAGCAGGACCGATGGCCGGTATTAACAGGCTTACCTGTAAATTTAACGGTATTTATAAATCATGAATCTGAATCCGGAAAAGTTCATCTCATCATTGAGGGCGGTTGAAACCGGCCTTCACATCATCAGCAATGCCAGGGGCACCAGGGCTGCCATCACCAATTATGGAGCCCGTATTGTAAGTCTTCATGTTAATGACTTGGAGGGGCGGCCTGTGAATGTAGTGGTAGGCTTTGACAGTATTGATGGCTATTTCAATTCTACAGAAACTTATTACAGCGCTATTGTTGGCAGGTATGCCAACCGGATCGCCAAAGGAAGATTCAGCCTCGATGGCAAAGAATACCAACTGGCAATTAACAACGCACCTAATCACCTGCATGGTGGTCCAAATGGTTTTCACAACCAGGTCTGGACCTTTGAAGAAAAATCGGACGACAGCGTCAGGCTGTCCTACTTCTCCGTAGACGGAGAAGAAAATTATCCAGGCAATCTTAGGGTTTCTGTAACCTATACTTTAACAGGCGAAAATGAACTGGAGATAAAATATGAAGCTTCTACAGACCAGCCCACGATTATTAATCTCACCAGCCACCCGTTTTTCAACCTGAATGGCCAGGGCAGCGGCAGCATAGAACAACATACCCTCCAGGTGAATGCGATCTATTACAACCCTGTTGATGAAAACCTCATCCCAACAGGCATATCACCAGTGGCGGGAACACCATTTGATTTTATGGTACCAGTGACCATTGGTGAAAGAATCAACGAAGAAGATGTGCAGCTCCAATATGGAAACGGCTATGACCATAACCTGGTGCTTGATGGAAGCGGTTTCAGAAAAGTTGCCGAAGCGAAAGGTGATATTTCCGGCATTACCATGGAAGTGCATACCGACCAGCCGGGCATGCAGTTGTACAGCGGCAATTATATGAAAGGGGAGAACAGGATCGCCAATGGTGAGATGGACCGTTTCCGTGAAGCTTTCTGCCTGGAAACCCAGCATTATCCTGATGCACCCAATCAACCAGAATTCCCTTCAACGAGACTGGATCCGGGAGACCTATTTCAATCAAAAACCGTTTACTCCTTTCCCTGATACATATTCATCCCTTATATATCTTGATTCACCGAATTAATAGAATTTTAGGCGAATTGCCCTGGCCTGCACAATTATATTCCTGTTATTTTGGTTTATTATTACTGTACACTTTGAACCCTTTATAATCTAATACCTTTTGTATGTTAAACCACCGAACTACCGTACCGTTTAAAGAACACGATCCTGAACTGGCCAACCGCTGGCCTGAAGAAAGAGCCCGGGAATGGTATGATAAACATGGCTGGGTCGTTGGATGCAATTTCGTTCCAAGTAATGCCATCAACCAGATCGAGATGTGGCAGGATGATAGTTTTTCACCGGAAATTATTGACAGGGAATTGGGCTGGGCAGCCGGACTTGGTTTCAACACCATGAGGGTGTTCCTGCACCAATTGGTTTGGGAAGACGATCCGGACGGATACCTGCAACGCATTGAACAATATCTTTCCATAGCTCATAAACATGGCATCAAAACCATGTTTGTTTTATTTGATGCCGTATGGGATCCATTTCCTAAACTTGGAAAACAGCCAGCCCCCCGGCACAACGTCCATAATTCCGGATGGGTGCAATGCCCCGGCTATGATGTGCTGAATAACCCTTCCCAATATGATGAACTGCACAGTTATGTTAATGGTATTGTATCCTTTTTCAAAAATGATGAACGTGTATTGATCTGGGATCTTTTCAATGAACCGGACAATATGAATCTTACCAGTTATAAGGATGACGACTACATTGCTCATAAAGCCGAGCTATCAATGGCGCTTCTGAAAAAAACCATTAACTGGGTACGAGTCATCAATCCGGATCAGCCCATTACCATGGCGCCCTGGCAGGAAAACTGGCACGAGAGCCACAGGGTATCAGCGTTGGATGAATACATGTTCAGCCATTCCGATATCATTTCCTTTCATAACTACGAGAATAAAAAAAACCTGGAGCAGCGGATACGCTCCATCAAACAACGCTACAACCGTCCCATGCTTTGCACGGAGTATATGGCCAGGCCATTTGGAAGTACATTCCAGGAGATCTTACCCCTGTTCAGGGAACACAATATCGGTGCGTATAACTGGGGACTGGTAGCAGGCAAATCGCAGACCCATTGTCCCTGGGACAGTTGGTCGAAGGAATACGTGAACGAACCTGAACTCTGGTTTCATGATATTTTCAGGAAGAACGGTGAAGTGTATAAAAAAGAAGAAGCGGAATTTCTCCGTTCATTTATAGCACAACAAAAAAATCATTATCCCAAAGTAGCATAATCGCATAATTGATATATACTTTAAGACCTGCCAGCAGGTCTTTATTTTTTATAACACCCAGTAAAAATTTCCGGATAACGCATCTATTTAAAAGTTTAACAGCTCCCTGCATAGAAAATAAATTCTGGCACAACCCTGCCGTAGCATTTGTATGAGTATGAACTTCTACATGTCCATCCTTTAGTAATTAAGGCTTTGTGGTTTTCATTGGAGGAATTGATGGCATGTAAATAGCAACATTAGGTTCATGATCAAAAATATTGATGAAGTATCATGCGCATTCCTGAAAAATATTGACCTCGTTTGTTTCAGCCACCTGCGCTGGGGATTTGTATTCCAAAGACCCAACCACCTGCTCAGCAGGTTTTCCAGACACCAGCGAGTATTTTTTATTGAAGAGCCCATTTTCCATGATTCGGATCATGAGCTTAGAATTGAAAATTATAATGAGAACCTGTTTGTAGTAACACCGCACCTGAGGCATGGACTGTCGGAAAAGCAACTCCATCAAAGCCTACGCACAATAATTGGTGAATTATTCAATCTGAAAAATATCACCAGGTTTATTTCATGGTACTATACACCAATGGCTTTGCCATTCACAGATCATCTCACGCCAGAAATGGTGGTTTATGACTGTATGGATGAGCTGTCAGCATTCAAATTTGCTCCTCCGCAATTAACCCTGCTGGAAAAAGATCTCTTCAAAAAAGCTGACCTGGTGTTTACCGGTGGCAACAGCATTTATGAATTCAAAAAGCACCAGCATCATAATATTCATTCTTTCCCCAGCAGCATTGATAAAAACCATTTCGGGAAAGCAAGAACCTTTATAGCAGACCCGGCTGACCAGGCCCATATACCTCATCCACGGTTCGGGTTTTTTGGTGTGGTAGACGAAAGGTTCGATATCGAACTGGTAGACGAGGTAGCTAAGTCAAGGCCAGGCTGGCATTTTGTAATACTGGGACCGGTTGTGAAAATTGATCCAGCCACCCTGCCGAATTATGAGAATGTACACTACCTCGGCGGAAAAAAATATGAAGAGTTGCCAGCTTACCTCGCAGGCTGGGATGTGGCACTTGTTCCTTTTGCCATGAATGAATCTACGAAGTTCATTAGTCCCACCAAGACCCCTGAATATCTGGCTGCAGGCAAACCGGTAATCTCCACTCCCATCACCGACGTGGTGCATCCTTATGGAGATCACAAATTGGTTCATATAGCCAGCAATGCTGCAGAATTCATTAAAGCCGCGGAAAATGAGCTGGGTAAAAAGAGAAAATCAGCCTGGCTGAATAAGGTGGATGATTTTCTTGCCTTCAATTCCTGGGACAGAACATGGGGACAGATGGTTAGACTTATGGAAAGCAGTATAAATAACACAACAATTAAAACAAATCAGGAGAAAGCATATGTTTGATTATCTCATAGTAGGTGCAGGTTTCGCAGGGAGCGTGATGGCTGAAAGACTGGCCTCACAGGCCAATAAAAAAGTACTGATCATTGACAAACGAAACCACATTGGCGGTAACGCTTATGATTATTATAACGAGGAGGGCATCCTGATCCATAAATACGGTCCTCATATTTTTCACACCAATTCAAAAGAAGTATTCGAATACCTGGGACAGTTTACTCCATGGAGACCTTACGAGCATAAGGTGCTGGGCAGCGTGGATGGACAGCTTGTTCCCATTCCCATTAATCTCAATACCATCAACCAGCTTTACGGGTTGAACCTGAATAGTTCTGAAGTGGAAGGTTTTTTTGCCGAGCGTGCGGAAAAACTGCCAAGGGTAAAAACATCTGAGGATGTGGTGGTGAGTACGGTAGGCCGTGAATTATATGAAAAGTTTTTTCGTGGCTATACCAGGAAGATGTGGGACCTCGATCCGTCTGAGCTCGACGCAAGTGTAACGGCAAGAGTTCCTACAAGAACCAACCGGGATGACCGTTATTTCACAGATACTTACCAGGCCATGCCGCTGCATGGGTATACACATATGTTCAGCAATATGCTATCCCATAAGAATATTAAGATCATGCTGAATACGGATTATAAGGATATCATTGACATTATTCCTTTCAAAAACCTGGTATTCACCGGACCGGTGGATGAGTATTTTGACTATTGTTATGGCAAACTACCCTACCGCTCACTGGAATTCAAATTTGAAACGGTTGATAAAGAAGTTTTCCAGCCGACCGGCACTGTAAATTATCCCAACGGGCAACTCTATACAAGGATTACTGATTTTAAATACCTCACCGGGCAGGTTCATCCAAAGACCGCTATTGTATATGAATTTCCGAAAGCTGAAGGAGACCCATATTATCCTGTACCAAGGCCGGAGAACGCTGAACTTTATAAAAAATACCAGCAACTGGCGGCAACCATGACCAATACCTATTTTGCCGGGCGCCTTGCTACCTACAAATACTATAACATGGACCAGGTGGTAGCCCAGTCTCTTACCCTTTTCAAAAAGCTGGTGCAGGAAGATAGAAAAGAAAGTTTTGTGAATGGAAAAACAGTTAATGGACAATCCAACAGCATCATGCAATCCTGAGATCTGGGGCGGTATTGAATGCACTATCAACAGGGTTGGTGATGACTATTACGACCAACTGGCATTTTCCGGGCACTATTACCGGGCAGGACATCTTGAGCAGATCACAGACCTGGGCTTCAAAAAAATGCGCTATCCCCTGTTATGGGAAAAGCATGAGCCGGAAGAGAATATGAAAACTGACTGGACCTGGGCAGGCAGTCAACTTGATATACTGAGGAAAAAAAATATCGATGTGATAGCAGGACTCGTACATCATGGTAGCGGCCCTGCTTACACAGACCTGTTGGACGAACAATTCCCTTACAAGCTGGCAAGGTATGCAGGCAGGGTTGCCAAACAGTTTCCATGGATAGAATACTACACTCCCGTAAATGAACCACTCACAACGGCGAGATTTAGCGGACTCTATGGACTCTGGTATCCACATAATAAAAATGACCTGGCCTTTGCAAGGATGTTGCTTCATGAATTAAAAGGAACCGTCCTGGCCATGCAGGCTATTCGTGTAATCAATCCATCCGCGAAGCTGGTGCAAACAGAAGACCTTGGCAAAACCTACAGCTCTCCCGCCCTGGATTACCAGGCCCGGTTTGAAAATGAGAGAAGGTGGCTCACCTTCGACATATTAAAAGGCAGGCTGAACCGGGAACATGAACTATGGAACTATTTCATTGATGTAGGAATCCATGAATCCGAACTGGTTTTCTTTTTGGAAAATCCATGTGTGCCCGATATTATAGGATTCAATCATTATCCAACATCTGAAAGATTTCTCGATGAAAATCTTTCACTTTATCCTTCACATACACATGGCAGTAATGGCAGGCACCGCTATGCTGATGTGGAAGCGGTGAGAGTGCAGGTGGAACAGGAAACAGGGCTGGAAGTTTTACTGGCAGAGGCATGGAACAGGTTCCAGGCACCTATGGCCATTACAGAGGTTCACATCCATTGTCATCGCGAAGAACAGTTACGATGGTTCAGGTATGTGTATGATAGTTGTACCCGTCTTGCAGAACAGGGAATCAATATAAAGGCAGTAACCAGTTGGGCCCTGCTGGGATCTTATGGATGGAACAAATTGCTTACAGAACCAGGAGGTGAATATGAACCAGGCGCATTTGACCTGAGAGATGGACGGCCCAGGCCTACCGCGCTGGCAGGCTTCATCAAAAAGATGATGGAAACACAGAAACATCATCACCTGCTCACGGAAGAAAAAGGATGGTGGCTCAGGGAATCCAGGTTAATCTTTTCCAATGCAGGTATCACCAAACAACTAAACCAATCCTCTGCTCCATTACTGATCATAGGCAAAAACGGAACACTGGGCAGGGCATTCGCGAGGGTATGCGAGGAAAGATGCATTCACTATTATTTAATCGGAAGGGATGAGTGCGATATCAGCAAGCCGGCATCCATTGAAAATGCTGTGTCATTATATAAACCATGGGCTATCATCAATGCGGCAGGATTTGTAAGAGTTGATGAAGCGGAGCAGGCAATAGATGAATGCATGCAATCAAACGCATCAGGACCGCTGAACCTGGCGAGAGCCTGCCACCGGCATGGCCTTCAACTGGTAAGTTTTTCAAGTGACCTGGTATTTGACGGTAAAAAACCAACACCCTATATCGAGAGCGACCTTCCCAATCCACTGAACATATATGGAAGAAGCAAGGCGCAATCGGAAATCTATTTCCAGAAAGAATGTCCTTCAGCCCTCATCATACGTACCAGTGCATTTTTCGGACCCTGGGACAGTTATAATTTCGCTCATTACGTGGAAAGAGCGCTCAGCCAGTATGAAACCATACCGGTTGTACGCGACATTCATATTTCTCCCACCTATGTACCACACCTGGTACATGCATCGCTTGATATCCTGATTGACCAGGAATCAGGCATCTGGCACCTGGCCAACAAAGGATCGGTTACCTGGGCGTCTTTTGCAGAAATGATCGCAGACAGGTTACACCTCAACAAAGACCTGATCCGCAAGGTCAATGCATCCTCCATGAACTATGCAGCTAAAAGGCCGTTTAATTCCGCATTGGGAAGTGAAAGAGGTTATCATCTCCCGTCGTTTGATAAAGCATTTGAAGAATATATCAGAACCCGGAGAACCGAAAAAAGGCAGGTAGCCTGATCCGCAGAATTAATAATGCTTTAAGAATCGCCTGGCAATTTTCGAAGTCTTCTTCCGTTAGGAACCTACAAGGACCTCTGCAAAGGATTGTAGTTCTATAAAAAATTTTTTATGTACCAGTCTTATCTGCTGCTCCGCAACAATGAGCAAACAGGTCCGTACTCCCTTGAACAACTACTTCAGCTCGATCTGAAACCTTTTGATCTCGTATGGGAAGAAGGCCGAAGTGCGGCCTGGAGATATCCCGGGGAAATCGAATCCCTGCAATCATTCATTGAACACGCTCCCGGTGTTGCGCAGGCCATTAGTGGGGATACTGTCTCCAGGGTTAATACTTCAATTACTCCCAAAAAAGTTTTTGTCAGTATGCCTGGAAAAAAAACTCCTGCTCCCACGCCAGTGCAAAAAGACGAGACTGATCCCGATGCCATCATCAGCCAAAGAGCTGAGTCTTTGAGGTTAAGGGTTCAGCAGTATGCCAGTGAAAACCACCCGGCGGTTCCGCCACCTTTATCCAATTCTTTCTATGAAAAGGAAGAACCAACGTATTCCTATTTCCAGAAAAGTACCAGGAAAAACAAAATCTCCTCCAGGCAGATCATGATCCTTTCAGGAATCATCCTGGCTGCGGTATTGTCCTGGTACTTTATTTCAAATGATGATGTAGCCCTGCCTGATGTAAAACCACCAGCTACCCGTGTCTCTTCTATTCCTACCGCGGCACCTGTTGAAAATGAAGCTAACCTTCCCGTACCCTCTTTACCAGTAAAATCGAATCCTGAATTGTTTGTAAGGGAGGTTGCTGCTCCTTCAAAAAAACCAAGGGCGAGCCAGCCGGTTAAACCTGAAAAGCTACCGGAAACTGAGCTGGTAATAAACACTACGCCTCCGCCACCAAACCATGTAACGAATGAAGCGGTTAATGAAAATGATGCAGGCATGCCTGTGAATGACCCGCCAGCACCCAAAAAAGAAAAAAAGAAACTCAGGGAAGTTGTGCGGAATATTTTCAATCCAAAAGATAAGGAACCGGCTGATGTGCCGGCAGATGAAACACCGGTACCGGCCACGGGAAGAAAAGCAAATAAAAGAAACAACACAGGTGACGTGGTAACAGCCGGCGAAGCCGTGAGGAATAATATCGATATCAGTTCCAACGACAAGGGCAACTGGATGATGGGGATCAGCGGAATGAAGGTTACTGTACGCAACCGGAACAATCTGCCAGTTTCTTCAGTGATTGTAACCGTGACTTACCTTGACGTCAACAACAAACTGCTTGAAAAAAAGGAATTGAATTTCAAAAATATCCCAGCAAATGGAAAATTGACACTGAATGCGCCGGATCATCGCTGGGCAGATCATACCGAAATCAGCCTGGGTGTTGTTGAAGTTGTGCGTGATACATATGCCCTGGACAGATAAAAAAAGCTTCTGTTTTACAGAAGCTTCAAGGTTTTCAGGAATTGGTGGCTGGTAGTTGTTCAGATAATGGATATGAATTTTACATGTTCAAGTTAACAAGCCTTTAAGATATTTAGATCAGCGATAATTGCCAGTGTGGACAAACCAGGTTTATTCACACTGGCTTTTTTATTGATTCTACTGCATTATAAGCGAAAACAAAAATTTATCAACAGCAATAATAAAAATATCTGAACCAGGGAATGATATGCATTAAGAGCTGAAAGATGATGAGCCTTTACCTTTGCCGGTAATCAAATAAACATATTATGTGCGCTGCCACCAGTGATGCGAAGCCCGGCCTGGTATTAAGTGTTATCAAGAATAAATGTCCGCGCTGCCGGAGAGGCCCGCTTTATAAAGAAAAAAATCCTTACCATCTCAATAGATTCATGCTGATGCATGAACGCTGTCCCGTTTGCGGTCAGCCATTGGATATGGAACCCGGTTTCTATTATGGCACCAACATGGTCAGTTATGCGCTGGCAGTGATTTTCAGCATCCTGAGCTTTATTTTATGGTGGATGCTGATCGGGTTTTCATTACAGGACAAAAGAGTATTCTTCTGGCTGGGCATCAATGCAGTGTTGCTCGTGTTGCTGCAACCTCCCCTCATGCGTTTATCACGTTCGCTCTGGCTTAGCTTTTTTGTGCCTTACAGCAGCCGGTGGAAAGAGGGAGATATCCTGGAACCGGAACGCGTGAACAAGGAACAATCTAACAACTGGTGATTCAATCCATGCCCGAGAGTAGTTGTATGCTGATGGAATCTGTTATGTAAACAGTTTTTTCCTCATCCACCTCCACTCCACTGCAGGTGAGTTGTGCTACAAGATGAGAAAGAGGAACCGTTAGATTGCCGTGTGGTAATAATATCTGGAGGTCCTGCCGGGTCACTTTCAACAAAGCCTCCCCGCTTCCTTTCAATGAAACCAGCGCCTCATACCAATTGTCCGAATAATTAAACCTGATCGTAAAGATTTTAGACATAAGAATTATTACCGTCTAAAGTTCAGCATCGCTTTGAAACCAACTGGTTTTTATTTTCAACGTAGTCGTGGCACAGCTCAAAAAAAAGTCACAAAACAGTATGTGAATAAGTCAGCCAGTTTTTGAATTAGGGTGCCTGCAGATCAGCCAGTATTCGATGATCATGCGTATGGTGTTTTGTATCTGCCGGAAATTATTTTCCTTTTTAAAAAATCCCTGCACCATCAGGTTATAAGCTTCCTGCACATAATGATGTGTCGCGCCTGTTGTTAAGAACACAAAAGGAATACTTTTTTGCCTTAGCTTTTCATCAGCATTAATCCGTCGTCTTAATTCGAGTCCGTTCATCCGTGCCAGGTTAACATCTGAAATGATGATAAATGGTTGTTCGGTTGTAGTTTGGAGATACTGAAGCACTTCTTCTCCATCTGTAAAAAATCGAAGCGGGTTTTTTATGGAGAGGCTTTCAAACACTTCCCTCATAATTTCCTGGTCATCGAGATCATCCTCTGCGATTATGATGGGTCCAATCCGTGACATCTTAAAATTTTTAAACCTTAAAGTTATCCTATCAAATGCCTTTACAGTATGATCAGCCTGTATAAATACCAGGCCAGTATCAGGAGACTACATTGCCAAGTTTTTCCCTGAGTATAACCTCTTCTGTAAAATCCTGTAGAACGGATAATATGTGAGTGACCTCACCCGCTTCATTCCTGCTGAACACTTTCGAGCGGTTTCGAATCCAGATCAATCCTTTCCTTGAATTAATACGGTATTCAATTGTATTGATCACATCATTTTTTGAATCCTGCATTTTTTCATTGAACCTCACCAATCTTTCCCTGTCTTCAATGTAAATGATCTGCAGCCTGCCTTCATAACCCATTGCCACCAGTTCTTCCGATGAATAACCTGTCCATTCAGAAAGGCAGTTATTCAGGTAAATGGGCTCCTTATTCACCAGGTCATAAACCGTTATCGCATCCGGAGTGGCCATGGTGGTTTGTTGAAGTAATTCCCTGCTTTCGTTCAGTTCCAGTTCCTTTTTCTTTTTCTCAGTGATGTCTCCGGTGGTTCCCACAGCGATCTGCTCACCCCTTTCATTTCGAACCAGCTTGACTTTATTGAAAAAGATCCTTTCCACTCCATCTTTCCTGATCACACGGTATTCTGTTCCTATAGGCTGCTGCCCTTCCTTCAACGCTTTAGCACGCTCCAGTAACCTGCCCCTGTCCGCGGGGTGTATGAATTGCGGGATGGTATCAAACCCTGGCTTCAGTTCACCGGGTTCAAGTCCGAACAGCCGGAACATTTTATCTGAATACATGGACTCGCCGGTTGAAGGGTTCCAGGTCCAGGTTCCCATATTGGCAATATCCTCAGCATGTTCATAGATCTTGTTCTGCAATTCAATTGAAGAAAGCAATTGCCTGAGGTCCTGTTCAATTTTATATTGTCTTGTTACATCGTGAAGGATCCATAAAATGGCAATTACTTCATCCTGCTCATTCCGTACCGGGGTCAGCGAAATCTCGTGGTAAAAATCCTGCTCTATGCCAGCAGGTGGATGAACCTGGATCATCTCTCCTTTCAGCACACGGCGCAACTGGTCGTATGTGGGTGAATTCTGTGTATTGGGAAAAACTTCCAAAAGATTTTTCCCGATCACCTGTTCTTTGCTGAGTCCATAAAATTCTTCACACTTCTTATTCCATACCAGGTAGTTCAGGTTCCGGTCCATGGCAATGATCCGGTCTACTGATGATTCAACGAGGTTTTCAATAAAACTCAGCCTGTCATTCAGGGCCTTTCTTAATTCATGTTCCCTGGTTACGTCATGTATAATTTGAAGGATGGAGATGACTTCTGATCCTTCTGCATTCCATACCGGGACAAGCTGAAGCTGGTGGTATCCTTTTTCTGCAACCAGCATTGTTAACTTTTCACCTTTCAATACACACTGTAGCCACCCGGCTTCTTCACCCTTTCTTTTTTCAGGAAAGACATCAAAATAATTCTTACCGATAACCTGCGATCCTGGTAAATGGTACCATTGCTCACATGCTGCATTCCATGCTGTGATTTTGAAATTCGCATCAGTGAATAGTACACGGTCATTAATATTATCAGTAAGCATGGAAAGTTGGCGGACCTTGTTATCCAATTGGGTTCTGAGTACCTGCCCAGCGGTTATTTCCTGGAATACGCCTGCCAGGTATGACGATCCTTCATGATCAAGGAAATCAAATGATACGCTGAAGTACAAATTTTTCCCACCAAAAGCCATCCTGAATTGCAGGCTCCCGGCTTTTTTTTGAGCCGCCGATGATTTTAAGACTTCATCAAATTTCCTGCGGTCCTCGGGATGAATGAGATCCATCAGCCATTTGAGACTGATTACGGAGCTGTTGGTTTTGAGGCCAAGCAGGTGCGCCCATTCCTCACTCCAAGTGAATTCATTTTCACCAAGATCCCAGACCATAGTTGCGGAACCAGTTGCCAGGTTATTTTGACTGAGTAGCCAGTTTTTTAAAACCTCCCTGTGTTGGTATCCCTTTATCTTTTTATCCAGGAATTTGAGCATGGTGATATCCTGGAAGGTGCCTAAAACCAGTTTATCTTCTCCCTGGTAGATCATTTTTGATTTCAAACTGATATAACGGGTACGGGCATCCGAAAGCAAAACCCTGAATTCCAGGTCAGGTGCCACATGATCTTCCATCATTTTATGGTAGTGCTCCCGGAAAATATGGCGATCTGCGGGATGGATAAAATCGAAAAGCATTTCTAACGAAGAACCTGGTGCCGGGGGCCTGATCCCAAACATCCGGTAAAACTGATCTGAAAGCAGGGTTTTTCTACTCAGCAGGTCCACCGTCCAGTATGCCGTATTGGTCTTAAACTCCCCGAACTTCAACAACTGCCTGGTAAGATTAGTCCTATTCTCAGATTCCTTTATTTCCCGGGCAGCATTCTTTTGTTCCGTTATATCCTGGTAACTACCACTTAATATGGATGCGCCTTCGGCGTCATAATGCCATTGGGAAATATACCGGACCCACTTATTAGCCAGCGGGGTGACTATCCTGAATTCAATATGAAGCGGAAGGTGTTCAGAAATGGAGCGGGAAATAAATTCTTTAACGATATCCCTGTCTTCCGGGTCAATAAAACCAGAAAAAGTTTCAGGATGTGCATTCAGGCTATGAGGAGGAAGATCATGAATGCGGTAAACTTCCGAATCGTACCAGGCTGTCTGTGTAAAGGAATTATACCACCAGATACCTGTTTTGGTGAACCTGCCTGCATGCTGGTATATTTCGAGCCTGAGCTGAAGGTCCTGCAATTGCATTTTCGAAGCCTGCACCGGGATCGCTTCGTTCAATAAAAAATGTTCAGGTTCCTCTTCTGGCTGCAGGGTTGTAATGGACAAATGATTCCCGGAAATATTCTTAACCTCACCGAATGTGGAGATCACCCTGAAATCAATTGGACCCGATGCATTTTCAAGCCAGCCTGCCAGCTTATCGCGATCATCTGGATGGATGATACTTTTCAAGCCCTGGAAGGCTACCGGGTGGGAGAAAATGACATCACTGCAAAAAACTGCATCAGCATGAAATTCCCATTGCCACCTGCCCTGTACTATATAAAATACAGAACGTATAAAAAAGGTAACTGAGCGATGGCTGACAGCCGGCTCACTGAGATCTATAAGTACCGCATCTTGCACTTTATCCAAGCAGGTAAAATTTCATTAATTGGTTATGGGTGATTGCAGGTACCCGGCAAAATTACCCGGGCATGTAAAATAAATCAATGTATTAGATAGAAAAATAAAATTTAATTATACGTTTCCGGCCATAATCACATTGCGTTGGAACAGTACAAAGAACCATTCCAGCTATGGCAGAGATATTCACATGCATTCCCTGCTATTTGATCTCTCCAAATAAAACTCTGCTGTTGATAAACTCGGGATTCCCCAAAAACTCGTAGATATTGAGGAAAATGTTCTACGCTTGTTTAAATTTTTTGGTTAAATGACACCCTTCAGGCTCAACAACCGGGAAATTGGTTGTTAAAAAGCGGCATTAATTTTTCGCCCTTGTAATCAATAAATCTCAACAATTATGGCCGAAAACAACATTCAAACCAACGGATCAGAGTCAAAAAAATCCATACGCGGGTTTGCTGCGATGGATGCAGAGAAACAAAAAGAAATTGCAAGGAAAGGCGGTCGTGCCGCGCATGAACAGGGTGTAGCTCATCAATGGAGTTCTGAAGAAGCAAGAGAAGCAGGAAGGAAAGGCGGACAATCAAGAGGCAGGAACCAAAAAGATGAATCTCCTTTATTATAACGGAGTAAAGACATGATGTAAAAAAACCGGCTTTATGCCGGTTTTTCTTTTAATTCTTTTTGAAGCGGTAAGCGTTTACCGCCCCATTGCCCACTTTATAGGATCCTTTGTGAATGGGTTTTGGCTGGGTTGCCTCCACTTTTAATTCTTTTCCGTTGAGTTCTTTTTCGTTGAGGGCTTCTATCGCTTTTTGTGCCTGCTCATCATCTGGCATTTCAACGAATCCAAAACCTCTTGAGTTTCCCGTGAAGGCATCCATGGAAACTTCGGCTGATTCCACCTCACCATAAGGTGAAAACATGTCCCGGAGGCTCTCATTGGTTACTGCGTCACTGAAATTTGATATTTGTATATACATAATTCGATATTGATCAGAAAGGAATTGCCTGCAATTCCGGTAAAGGTAGGCTATTGGAAAGCCAGTGATATGATTAATTTGCCTCACTGCTGTTAAAAAAACAGCAAGCCCGGCCCGATTTTGATGAGTTATATGGTTTAAATGCCTGCCTCAGGAATAATCCGCTGATTTAGAATGACTGAAAAAACAAATCCAGACAGGACACTGCTACTATCTTCCCTTAAATTAAAAACGGAACATTTTAGCGGTCTCAACCTTTTAGACCATTTGCCTGTCGGGGTTTATGTTTGCGACCTCGAAGGAAGAATTGTGCGGTTCAATGAGCAGGCTGCCATATTATGGGGCCGCAAACCCTCCCTGTTGCATGATGTGTATTTCTCCGGCGGCCTTCTCCACTATAGTAAAGATGGGCACCCGATTGATTTGAATGATTACCCGGCAGCGAAATACCTGCGGACGGGTAAGCCTGTACCGGAAGAGGAAATCATACTGGAAAGACCTGACCAGAGCCAGGTACGTGTGCAAACCAGGATCACTGACCTGAAAAATGACCAGGGCAAAATGATTGGCATCCTGTGTTGCCTGCAGGAAGTAGGCATGCAGCCCGACAGGGAAACGGTTGATTCCAAAACCATCAACAGTCTTTCAAACCAATTAAGCATAAAAGAAGCAGCCCTCGTCAAGATTGAAGAAAAGTACAAGGCGCTGGCCAGTTCATTTGAAAAGATCATTGAAGCAAAGACCAATGACCTGAAGATCAAAAATGAAGAACTCAAAAAGAGCGAGGAACGTTATCATAAAATGATTGAGGAAGTTGAGGATTATGCTATCATCTTACTTGATAAAAATGGTTTTATCAGGAACTGGAACAAAGGTGCTGAAAAAATCAAGGGTTATAAGGATCATGAAATCCTGGGAAAAAGCTTCCAGGTATTTTACCAGCAACAGGACAGGGAGTCAGGCCTGCCTCTTAAATTGCTCAGGCAGGCCAGGGATACTGGGAAGGCCATTCATGAAGGCTGGAGGTTAAGGGCTGACGGCACACGGTTTTGGGGAAGTATTGTACTCACTGCCCTGCATGGCCGGGACAATGAGATCATTGGTTTTTCAAAAGTAACCAGGGACCTGACTCAAAAAAAAATTGCTGAGGATAAATTAAGAGATTACACCAGCCAGTTAAAGTTCCAGAACGAACAACTGGAGCAATTTGCGTATGCAGCTTCCCATGATATGAAGGAACCATTACGCAAAATCATGTTCTATAATAACCACCTTGCTGAAACTTCCGCTAACCTGCTTCCACAAAAAGAAAGGGAATATCTCAACCGCTCCATCAACGCAGCCCGGCGTATGGAACGGCTTATTAATGACCTGCTTGAATATTCCAAAGCATCATCAGAAACGCACAAGGCCGAAGCTGTGGATCTTTCAGAGGTCCTCGATGAAATCATCATGCTTTATAAAGATGTAACTGAAGAAAAAAAAGCGGTGATCCGGCAGGAATCTTTGCCTGTTGTGCAGGGAATTGCTTTCCAGTTGCGACAGGTGTTTGATAATATCATTTCCAATTCCCTAAAATACCAGCACCCGGATCGTAACCCTGTGATTGAAATAAAAGGGGATGTGGTTTCTGGTGAACAAGTGCCAGGGCTGCTGCCAGACAAGCAATACCACCGCATATCCTTTGCAGATAACGGAATTGGTTTTGAAGAGGAATATTCAGAAAAAATATTTGAACTGTTCCAGCGCCTCGGTCATGTACAGTATTCTGGAACAGGAGTTGGCCTGGCCCTCTGCAAAAAAATCGCCCAGAATCATCACGGTACCATCACAGCGAAAGCTAAAGAAAAAGAAGGGGCTTGTTTCGAGCTTTTCCTACCGGCAGAATGACAACATTTCCCTTGCCAGTTCTTCCAGTTGCCTGTGGCTGGCTGGTTTCACAAAATAGGCAGTAGCTCCTTTTTCCATACATTCCTTCAGGTAAGCATTGTTACTGGAAGTGCTCCATACCAGTTTGGGAATATGGTCGAATCTTGGTTGACTGCAGATGCGTTCCAGCACATTGGCGCCATTCAGCTCAGGCATATTATAATCCAGGATAATAAGGCAGGGTAGATCACCATTTACAGCCTGCTCAAGGTATTCAACAGCAAGCCGGCCATTTAATACTGATTTTAAATGTGCATTTGGTTCACAGTTCCTGAAGGCCTCCTCAAGTAATTCGAGATCTTCCTGGTCGTCGTCGGCAATTAAGATTAACATGGGTGTTGGTGGCATACTCAATTGTTGTCAAATATTGACGGAGCGGAACAAAAATAAAGAGAAAATAACTACGCTGAGCCCGCACTGTGAATGGTTTATAATATAAATGTCATAAGATTCAGGAGAATTATTCACACTCAGGTAAAACCCGTAGGCGAATGCTGCAGGTGATAATGTATCGTGTCAGGATTCCGGGTAAAGAACACGGTTAAGCATACCCGAACAACCCTTCTTCATGTACACGGCGTCATACTCTATACTAACCAACAGGTATTGCAATCCAGATACAATCTTCAAAGATCCCGGGAATAAATCAAAGGCAATACAAGAACTGCATCGTTTGCTAAAGAAACCGGGAGTAGTCCTGTTTAATTAGGATACCCCCAAGGACCTTCCTGTTCAGCTTTACATTTTTTTTACACCTCTTTAAATTGTTCATTATAGATATTAACTTGGCGTGCAAATCAAAACTAATGGAAGATTCCAACAACCTTTTTTCTCTCTCCGTAGACCCCGTCTCAAAATCCCACCTGGCAGAAGCCTCAAAATGGGCCCGGTTCCTGGCTATTACCGGCATGATAACCTTGGTATTGCTGGTATTGGCGGGTTTTTATTTAGCCACCCAGATCAATAAAACTTCCAATGATTTTGGCGGCCAGGGTTTTGAAACGAATGCGGGGATTGCAGCAGCTATGGGCACTGGAATCGTTGTGATGTACATCATCATGGCTGTGATCTGGTTTTTCCCCCTGCTTTTCCTGCTTCGCTTTGCCAACCAGGCCAGAACAGCCGTCAATTCTAATAACCAGGAGCAACTCAACAGTGCTTTTCAGAATCTCAAGATATGTTTCAGGTATGTAGGTATTGTAACCATTATTGGTATTGGATTTTACCTGGTGGCTTTCCTGATTAGCATCAGCAGCGGACAAGGCGTTTCATTCTGATTCTTTCCACCGGCCCTTTATGAGAAAACTGAGTTTTCTATTTACACTGCTTGTTTTATTGAATTCCGCAAAGTCCCAGGACGTACCTGATACGGTAACTGTGGGTGCGTACATCACCAGCATACATGATATAGATTTTAAACAAAAGGAATATGCCCTAAACCTCTGGCTATGGCTGACGTACAGCAATAAAGATTTTAATTTCCTTGAAAACCTGGAGATACCCCAGGCCAAAACGGTGGAAAAATCTTTTTCAACGATCGACAGCAGCGGAGACAAAATCTATATGCAAATGAAGTTGCAGTGTGTAATGAAAGATAGCTGGAGGATCAGCAATTTCCCATTTGACAGGCAGACCCTTAGATTTTCAATTGAAAATTCGCAGTTCGATGCACGCAAACTCATTTTTGTAGCTGACACGGTGGGAGAACATTTTGACCCGAGGTTCACACTCAGGGGATGGTCAATCGACAGTTGTATCATTAGTACCGGAACCAAATTTTATGAGACCGGCTTTGGTGACAGGACTCTTGAAAAACCAAGGACCCAATATGCAAATTTCAGAATGAGACTAAGCATCAAGCGGGATGCCAGTGGGTTGTTCTGGAAAATGTTCCTGGGCATGTACCTGGCCTTCCTTATAGCCTATGTTTGCTTTTATATTCATGCAGATGGCATGGATTCAAGATTCGGGTTAAGCGTTGGCTCCCTGTTCGCGGTGATCGGAAATAAATATATTATTGATTCAGCACTGCCAGAATCTTCAACCTTTACGCTTGTTGATACGTTACACGGGCTGACACTTGCTTCCATTTTTGTGATCATTACCGCCACGGCCTATTCACTGGTTCTTGTGAAAAGAAACCAGCTTAAAAAAGCCAGGAGATTTGATATGACGGTTGCGCAGGCCTTATTACTGGTTTATGTTTTACTGAATATCTGGTTTATATATAAGGCCAGCATATCCTAGTTTTTCTGATCAGCTTTCCTTTGCGTCGTCAGACTCCGTTTGCAGGCTACCACCGGTTTCGCCATGTTCCATATTACCTTCCTGCTGGTCCATATTACTGATATCTGCAGACACCTGCTGATCATGTAAAAGACTCCGTCCAAGGCCGCCATTATCATTCCGTGGAGCTTCCGGCTGAGGTTTCTTATCCATAGCTTTTTCTTATCGTCGAAAGAATGGTGCCAGAATGTTACCCTTCAAACCAATGATGGCACAGGATTTCGATTTACCGGAATATGGCAAGGAAACATTATACAGGTTATATTGATGAAGGGCGGCAGGCGGAAAAGGATCATCAAAGCGAAAAGGCAATTGAATTATATGAACTTGCTATTAAACAGGAACCGCTGGAAACTTATCCTTATACAAGATTGATGGTGCTTTACCGCAAATCAAAAAATGCTGAAAGGAACTGGAGGTGATCAATAAAGCCATCAGGATTTATACAACTTATTATGATGAAAAAACAGGCAGGTTACTGCACAACAGGAAACTGGAAATGGCAGGAAAAGCCCTTCTTAAATCACTCACACCTGCAGGACAGAAACCCGCCACACGCTATCCTGAGCCCATCCCGGGATGGATCAAAAGGAAAAGCCTCGTGGAAAAAAAACTTGCCACAGCAAAGGAATAACCTCAAAATAACTTTCTTCAATGATCGATTTGATATGATTGGCAGTAACATAGTAACCAATTGTAATGCATGGATGCCAATTAATTCCTAAACAACATGAGCTTAACTGTTCATGACTTTCTATCACTTATCTTTATAGGGTTCCGGCTCAACATTTTGAGTTCCGGTAATGAACAATATTCTATGGCTAAACTCAGCTTCAACAACAAAGGACAACTCTTTTATTCGTCTTTGAAAAAATCAGTGGACCATTATTTTGAATCCAACCAAATTAAAAAGACTGGTAACATTCATTTATATACAAAGGCATTCATCCTGATACCCCTGGCTCTTGCATTGTATGTTTTCTTTTTATTTGGAAGTTATTCTGCCTGGTCAGGCCTGGCTCTTTCCGTGGTGATGGGTTTAACGC